>JACVJK010000001.1 GCA_015711955.1 Actinomycetota bacterium
TTCCTGCCCTCGTACACGAAGTACATGGCCCGCTCGGCCACCACGGGTAGGTCGGAAGTGACGCTGGTGGAGACCTCGGCGTCCTCCAGGCCGGGCACCCTGTCCACGTGCTCGGTGTGACGCCTGCGGGGCTGCACCGTGACTTTCTTCTCCACCACCCTGCCATCCGACCTCATGAACCGGAAGGTCACCGTGGCGGGCGAGTCGTTGGGGTTTTGCAAGAGGATCCAGGTGTCGAAGGAGCCGCCGGTGTATCCCTCGGCAAAATACCAGTTTCTGGAAGGAGATACGCAGCCGATGGAGTTATGGCCCCCTTTCCTGCCCGCCAAGGAGAAGTACATGGCTCGCTCGACCAACACGGGAACGTCGCTTTGGACCTCGCATGCGAAGGCGCCCTGCCCGAACACCTGTCGGGCATTGACGGTACAGCGGGAATTGGCCTTGGCCCTCAGGGCCACCTTGACCTCCCTTCCGTCCTCCCCCCGCAGTATGACCGTCACGTTGGCGTCGCTTCTTCCGGGGTTTACCACCAGGATGTAGGTGTCGCTACGGTCCCCGGGAGGGGCGGTGGGAGCTGACTGGGATTGGGAAACCACAGGCTGGGATGCGCTCACGGCTCCGTTCGGGGCCCCGGAGACCGCGGAAGTGTCAGCGGTAGCGGGAATCTGCGCGAACTGCATGAACTCCTGGGTGATGTAAAGTCCGTCGGGCCCTCTCACCACGCCTATGCCCACGCAGTTGAACTGGGGGCGAAGGATGTTCTGCCGGTGAGAGGAACTGTTCATCAGGGCCTTGAACGCCGCCTCCACCGAAGGGGCTTTGGCCAGGTTCTCCCCCGCCAGGAGCCAGCCGGTTATGCCTCTCGCCGCTATCCTCTGCTGCAGCCCCCCGGATATGGGGGAGTTGTGGCCGAAGAAGCCGTACTGTATCATCTCCCGGCAATAATCCCGAGCCATGTCGGTGAGGCGCTGTTCGGGATAGAGAGGGGAAAGGCCGGCCTGTCTCCTGGCGTCGTTGACCAGCTGAAGCATTCTTGCCTCTTCCTGTGAAAGGCTGACCGGTGCGGCGATGGCCGCGGGAACCAGGAGGAAACCCATTAACAGGAAGGGGATCATCAAGAGGGGTATACGGGAACGGAATTGTTGGTGCCAGCCGGCATGCCTCTTCAACTTGCATTCCCCCTTTTTGTCTCCCTCGAGGCCCGGCGGCAACTCTTCTGCGGAGGATCAAAGGCGGCAGCCTGGCGATCATAGTCGCTTTAGCGACCGTAGACCCATGGCTTTGCGCCCTCTCCTTTCGGAAGAGTTTGCCTTTATCGCCTTGAGGGTATTCGGTTTTCAATCTCCTCTCTCGAGCTTCGTTATGGTTATCGGTAAAGGCCTCCCTTGCCTTGAGGTCTTGGCGTCCTCCTTTGGGGGTAGTGGACATCCCCCAACCGGCCAAAGGGCGAAGGGGGATCGATGGGACCCATCGGCAGTAAAGCGCCTTCCGCTCGCACCGGCCCACCCTTTCGAGTGGGCAGGGCAAAGACATGGGATGAAATAAGGGGTTTTTTGGGTGCGAATCCCGGCCCCAGCGTCATAAGCCGACTAGCAGGCCGTTAATTTCCCTACCCCGGGCGCCGCGTCCGTGAGAAAAGGGCCTTCGCGTCCCCGAAAAAAGGCTATGGGGCTTCGCGCCGCAAAGACGAGGTTATCTACCCAACCCTCGACCTTCGGTCTCGTACAGGTTCATAAAAGAGGACGCCCCCCGGTCTCGGGGCCTTCCACCTCATCTGCTCGTCCTCGGTCCTTTTCAGGGAGAAAGTTCGGCGGTCACCACCAAGCGCCGTGATGCGCTGAAGCGGGGATGGCAAGCGGTGAGGGAGAGGGTGGGGTGCGGGGTGGGCTCGAGCACTCTCAGGTCCTCAGGAACAACCACCCTCTGGCCGGAGACCCGGTACTCGTACAGCCCTTTTTTGGTCTGAAGGATCACGGGGTCTCCCGGCTTCAATCGGTCTATGTCCCGAAAAGGCGCCCCGTAAGTGGTGCGGTGTCCCGATATCACGCAGTTCCCGGGTTCTCCCGGCAGGGCAGTCCCTGGCACGTGGCCAGGACCCCTTTTCAGGTTCTCAATGTCCTCTAATCCCCCCAATTCCACCACCACGGCATCCAAGCCGATGGAAGGTGCCCAAATGCGGGCCACCGCATCTCCTGGAAGCAGGTCTTTTCTTTCCTCGACACCTTCCCCCATATCCTCCTCGAACACCCGGAGGAGTTGTTGCTGACTTTCACGGAATCTCCGGTCGGTTCCGTGAAGGTAGGCGAATGTCCCGGCAATGAGGGAGATGCCAGCCAAGACCATCATCACCCCTAAGACGATCAAGCCCCTATATAAGGCCTTGCGCTTTAACCCAATTTCCTTACCTTCATTTCGGGTCAAGTTACCAAACCTCCCGAGGGATAATCTTCTCCCGAACCTCTATCAGGAATTGTCCTGCCGCCCCACGCCCCGTCTGCCTCGGGAAGAAACGGCCCATCCTGACAAGGGAAAGACGGGCGGCTGCGAGTAACAGAGGAAACGGTCCTTGGGCCGATGCAGAGGCTCAAGGTTCCCGGAATATCACGCCCCTTCCGTCGCAGACCGGGCATTTGTCGCTGAAAGCCTCCAAAAGCCCCTCCGAAACGTTTTTTCGGGTAAGCTCCACCAGTCCCAGCCTGGTGAGGTCCACCACATAAGCTTTGGTGCGATCCTTTTCCAGCTCCTGGTGCAGCGCCCGCATCACTTTCTTCCGGTTCTGGGGTTCGTTCATGTCGATGAAATCCACGATTATGATCCCGCCGATGTCTCTCAAGCGCAATTGCCGGGCTATTTCCTTTACCGCCTCCAGGTTGGTACGCAACACCGTGTCCTCCAGGGAGTTCTTGCCCACGAAGCTCTTGGTGTTCACGTCGATCACCGTGAGCGCTTCCGTGTGGTCTATGACTATGGTCCCGCCAGAGGGCAGGGGAACTTCCCTTTTCAAGGCCTCCTTTATCTGTTGGTTCACCCTCATGGCCTCGAAGAGGGGTTGAGACCCCTTGTAGAGAACGACACGGTCCGCAAGATCGGGAGAGACCTCCTTCAAGTATTGCCTTATCCTCTTGTACTTGCTTTCCGAATCCACCAACACCCGGTCGAAACTGGAGTCCAGGACATCCCGCATCGCCTTTATCTCTAACTCGGGCTCCAGGTACAGGGGGGAAGGAGCCTTTTTCTTCTGTATATCCCTCTGGATGCCCTTCCAGAGCTTCACCAGGTACTCATAACTCTTTCGCAACTCTTCCTCTTGGGCACCCCGGGCTGCTGTCCTGACTATCAATCCCAACCCGTCTTGACGGATCCTTTCCGCCAAGTCTCGTAGACGCTCCCTCTCGGGGGGCTCAAGTTTCTGGGAAACGCCCACGGTGGGAAGTTGAGGCAGTAGAACCAGGTATCTGCCAGCAATTGACAAATAAGTGGTGAGGCGGGCCCCCTTCTCCTTCATGGGATCCTTGGTGACCTGTACCACCACCTCCTGCCCGGGCCTAAGCAGCCGGTGGATCTCCGGCCTTCCTCTCCGGTTGCCTTGAGGGATGAAGATATCGCCCACGTAAAGGAGGGCATTGCGCCGGTGACCAATGTCCACGAAGGCCGCCTCCATCCCCGGCAGAACGTTCTGGACCCGCCCTTTGTAGATGTCCCCCACGATGGACCTTCGGTCCTTGTGCTCCACGAAGATCTCCTGGAGCTTTCCTTCCTCCAGCACTGCCACCCTGGTCTCATCATGATAGGTGGCCACCAGCATCTCCTTTTTTGCCGGCTCAAGCTTCTCATCGATCCTCTTTCTCTTCCACCACCTTCCGATCAAAGCTCATCACCTTCCAACTCCCTCAAAACCCTTGCCTTGCCGTCGTAATAGAGGGCTCTCCCTCCCGCGTCCTCCACCGCTTCGTAAAGGGAGGGGTATATTCCCACCCGGGTCACCGAGAACCCGTAACTTCCAATCTCCCCGAACCCCAATATCTCCAGGGCCTCTCGCAGCCTTCCCTGTTCCTCACCGGCCAAGGAGAGCACCAAGTGGATCACTTCACCCTCGCCGAACTCTCCACGCTCCACTCGGTAGAGTCCGTAGCGGGCCCAGCGGGACAACTTGGGTATGTGCATAGGCATGAGCCTTATCTCCCTGACCTCGAGCCCCCGGGGAAGGGCTTGGTTCATCCTCTCTCGGGCCAACTCCACATCGGCCGGGCCCGCCACTTTGACCTCCAGGTACTCAGCGAGAGCTTTGACTCCCAAGGGAAGCGCGGGAGAGAAGCTGACCTTGGGTCGGGGGTTGAACCCCTCGCTGAAACATAGCGGCAGTCCTGATCGGCGAAGAGCCCTCTCCAAAGCTCGCATGGTCTCTCGGTGGGAAAGGAAGGACGCGTCCCCTTCCTTCGAGAACTTCACCAACAACCTGGAGGTCTGGTCCTTAGACTCCATCCGCGGCAAGACGCAACCTCACCTCCCCTTGACAAGCACCGCACCCGGCGCAGGCATCGAAACGGCAATCCGGAGTGATCTCGCCCCGTAGGGCCTTCTCGAACTCCGACCAAAGGAAATCCTTTCCCACTCCACAGTCCAAATGATCCCAGGGTAATACCTCGTCCCGATCCCTCTCCCTCTCCACATACCACGCCATATCCAGACCTTCTTCCCTCACCGACTCCTCCCATCGGGAGAAAGAGAACTGCTCCGTCCAGTTATCGAGGCATCCCCGTCTGGCCGCCCTGACCACCGCAGGGAAAAGGCGCCGGTCCCCTCGAGCCAGAAGCCCTTCCACGTAGCTCATCTCCCGATCGTGCCAGCGGAATGTGACCCCCTTCATTCTCAAGGTCTCCCGCAGGATGAAATGCCTCCTGGCCACTTCCGGGAGAGAGAGCTGGGACACCCACTGGAAAGGGGTATGGGGCTTGGGCACGAAGGTGGAAATGCTCACCGTGAAATGCATGCCGACAAGGGGCTCCCTGCTTCCCTTCCCCTTGAGTATGCGGCGGAGCATCATCCCTATCTCCTCCACGTCTTCCTCCCTCTCCCCGGGGAGTCCTATCATGAAGTACAGCTTCACTTTCCTCCAACCTTCGCTGTATGCGGCGTGGAGGGCCCGATAGAGGTCCTCTTCGTCCACCCCTTTGTTAATGGAGCGCCGGAGGGATTCCGATGCGGCCTCGGGGGCGAAAGTGAGGCCGGCCCTCCTCACCCGGCGCAACTTGCCCGCCAGCTTCACCGAGAAGGTGTCAGTCCTCAGGGAGGGAAGAGAGACGGTAACCTTTAGGGGTTCCATCTCGTCCGCCAAACGACCGGCCAAAGAGTCAATGCGGGTGTAATCGGGGCTGTTGAGGGAAGTCAAGGAGATCTCCTCGAAGCCGGTGGAGTCTATCATCTCCCGAGCCATCCTAAGCAAGATCTCCTCGTCTCTTTCCCTGACCGGGCGGTAAATGTAACCGGCCTGACAGAAACGGCATCCCCGGGTGCATCCCCGGAAGATTTCCAAACTGGCTCGGTCGTGCACAGATTCCACCAAGGGCACCAAGGGCCGCCGGGGATAGGGGTAGGAATTCAGGTCGACAAGAACCCTCTTGCGCACCGGTAGCGGGGCTCCCTCCAACGGCTCCACCTCCGCTAGGGTCCCGTCCTCCCGGTAATGGGGACGGTAAAAGGAGGGAACGTATATCCCTGGAAGCCGGCATAGTTCGCGGAGCAAGCCCTTCCTGTCGCGCGAGGGGGACTTCTTCCATTCCCTCACTACCTCGGTGATGTCCCCCACCGCCTCCTCGCCATCACCCAAGACTAACAGGTCAAAGGCATCCGCCAAGGGTTCGGGGTTGAAGGCTCCCGGACCACCTCCCACCACCAAAGGATCCTCAGCCCCTCGCTCCTCACTTCGCAACGGGATACCCGATAGGGCGAAAACCCTCAGCACGTTGGCGTAATTTAGTTCATGCTGCAAGGTGATGCCCACTAAGTCGAACTCCCGGAGGGGCCTTCGGGTCTCAAGGCCGAAAAGGGGAATTCCCTTATCCCTCATGAGATCTTGCATATCCGTCCAAGGGAGGTAGGCCCTGTCAGCCATGGAATCCTCCCTCTCGTTGATGATCTCGTAAAGCACCGCCAGTCCCAGGTGAGACATCCCCAGTTCGTAAAGGTCGGGGTAGATGAGAGCCCAGCGGACATGGCTGGAATAAAAGGGCTTGTGAAAGGAATTCACCTCAACTCCCAGATATCTGCCGGGAGTGGTCACCTTGTGTAAATTTCCGTAGAGGAAATTCTCGATGTTTTCTCCCTTGCCTTTCAAAATAGATCCCGCCTTTCTCTCGGTCCCTCCGCGAGGCCCGCAAAGATCCGTCCATAAAGAGGATGATAAGGGATTGCAGGCTACCGCGCATCGACCGATTTCAATGGAGCAAACCGGCCTTTTTTGGGCGGCGGTCCTTGAGCTGGGGATCCCTGCTTTGGGTGGCGCTGACTCAATCAATGGGGATGCCGACTGCCATCGGCTTGTTCATCGGCGCCTACTTTCCCGGCCCTCATAAGCGGACCCCGTCGAAGGGGGGTCAAGGGAAATGCTCGACGGCTCCCCTCCTAGCCACCCATGCGCCCCTCGGTATAGACGTCGTCGCAGCGACAAAACGAAGGGCTCAACGATTGCGGAGGAAAACCGGGATGTCCAGCTCTTCGCCCTCGAAGGCCATGGTCTTTTCCGGGGCCACCGGCTCCCTGGCGGTCTTTCTGGCAGGCTTACCTGGCGCAGTGCCGTATTCGAACCCGGTGGCTATAACGGTCACCTTGAGCTCATCTCCCAGGGAATCGTCGATCACCGCACCGAAAATTATGTTGGCGTCGGGATCGGCGATGCTGGCGATGATCTCCGCTGCCTCGTTCACTTCGAAAAGTCCCAGGTCGCTCCCTCCCGAGATGTTCAGCAAGATGCCCTTGGCTCCCTCGATGGACCCTTCCAGAAGCGGGCTGGATATGGCCGCCCGCGCGGCTTCGGAGGCCCTGTTCTCCCCCGAGGCCACCCCAATGCCCATGAGCGCGGAACCAGCGTTGGACATTATGGTCCTCACATCGGCGAAGTCCAGGTTGATGAGGCCGGGTACTGTGATAAGGTCGGTTATTCCCTGAACTCCCTGTCGGAGGATGTCATCGGCCATCTTGAAAGCGTTGAGTATCGACGTCTTCTGTTCCGCCACCTCCAGCAGGCGATCGTTGGGGATGACTATGAGGGTGTCCACCTTCTCCCTGAGCCTGGCAATACCCTCCTCCGCTTGTTGTGCCCGCTTTCTGCCCTCGAAGGAGAATGGCCTGGTCACCACGCCGATCGTGAGGGCGCCCATCTCCTTGGCTATCTCGGCCACTATAGGGGAGGCGCCGGTGCCGGTACCACCGCCTTTCCCGGCGGTTATGAATACCATGTCCGCTCCTTTGATGGCCTCGGCTATGGCGTCCCGGTTTTCCAGGGCCGCTTGCTCGCCCACCTCGGGATTCGAACCGGCACCCAGACCCCGGGTGATGTTTCCTCCTATGTACACTTTGACATCGGCGTCCGACATGAGTAGGGCCTGGGCATCGGTGTTTATGGCCACGAACTCCACGCCTTTCAACCCGGATTCGATCATCCGGTTGATGGCGTTGGTCCCTCCACCTCCCACGCCTACCACTTTGATAACTGCCAGATAATTAGTGGCTGTCTCCGGCATCTCACGTCCCTCCTTTATCGATGCCCCATATCCACGACCCAGGGGGCTTTTATCCCTCATGATCTTCTACCTCCCATTTCTATCTGTTTCTATGTCTTTCCTTCCCTCATCGTCCTTCCTTCACTCATCGTCCTCGGCTAGAGGAATGGGTTGAAATAACCGTCTCGATGAGCCTCGCGCTCACGTCATGGAGATATGTCACGTCATGGAGATATGACGTTAAGCTTTTAGGCTCCCGATTCCGCCTTTGTCCTCCTTCCCGAGCGAACTCGGAACCTTGAACGGGAAAACCATCAAAAACATCTTTGCAAACACTTGTATAAAGCTTAAGTTTATGGTTATACTCTTTATAACAGCATAAACATAAGGTAGTAATTTATGGCAATTATACCATAGGAAAGCGGGAGGGGAAATCTTTCCCCCAGAAGCGAGCCTTGCCTTTTTCGCCCTGGTCTTACCCCTACCTATTATCCAAGGGTTTCCATACCGGGTGGTCTGGCAGGCGCACGTCCACGTAATCCAACCTTATACCCTTTGCGGTTGCGGCCTTCAACGAACCGAGGGCAATGCTTTCCTTCCGCTGAAAGTCACCAGAATCGCCCACGATTACCCTCACGCCGCCGCAATCCAGATAAACTCCCCTCTCCTCCCTTCCCACCCTTTCGGCCATGGCGGCGAGACGCGGCATCTTCGTCAAGACCTCCAAGACCTCTCTGTTCTCCGGTTCCTCCAGCCGTTTCCCGACATAGAGCACGGGCGCGGGGGAAAGTCGGAACTCCACCGCTCCCGTAGGTCGCTCCCCGCAAGCGGCATACACCAAACCCTCCCGATCCAACAGGAAGAAAAGGCCGTTCTGCTCCACAAAGGCTATGGGTTCCCTCTCCCAGACCTGTATGAGAACCGTGTTGGGGAACCTTCTATTGACCCTAACATCGCGGATCCGCATATCGGTGAGTATCCTCGCTTCGGCCTCCTCCGTGTTCACCTTCAGCAAGTGACTTCCCTCTTGGATGCCAGAGAGGCTTACCAAGTAACCCTTTTCGAGCTGACCGAGACCGATCGTTTCGAAATGGCGGACGACCACCAAGTCACTGAACAAGTAAACCCAAGCCAAGGCGATCACGGACGACAAAAAGACCATGCCAAGGGCAAAGCGTTTGCCTTTTCCCGTCACCCCAGGCTGGCGCCCAGTATCACGAGTGCACCGATGAATGCCAAGGGCAAAGCGTTTGCCTTTTCCCGTCACCCCCCTCCCGATTTGCGCCCTTCGCCCTTTTCGTCCATAGGGAAGGCCGACCCACTGCCTACGAAGTTCTTCGTCTCCGCCGGGGTTCGCATCCCCGTCTTCGCCTTTCCCTCTCCACACATCGAGGTCCCGCGTCCCGCAGGCCACCGGAGAGGCCCTTGGCATGCCCCAGAGCTCGCGAGCTTTTATCCTCCGACACCGCGAGGGCAACTTCTTTCCCCTGACCCTCTTGCGGCGAAGGAACTCCTCAATAGAGATCACCCTGTCGTCCGAACCCAGGTTTCGTCCGAGGTTCGCACCGGGCCTTTCGTTTTTCGCCTTTCTTCCCGTGTCGCGGGCACTCACTCGGGTTTCCTCCGGAACAACTTCAAGCGCGCGGAGGCAAGGATCTCTGACACCACGTCCTCGAAACTAAGCCCTGCCGCTTCCGCAGCCTTGGGCACCAGGCTGAGCTCGGTCATCCCGGGTATGGTGTTAACCTCAAGGCAGTAGACCTTGCCCGCCTCGTCCATCATGAAATCCACTCTCGACACTCCCTCGCAGCCCAGGGCTCGATGGGCCGAAAGAGCCATTTCCTGAAGGCTTGTGGCCACATCCTCCGGGAGGGGGGCTGGGACCAGGTAACGCGTCCTCCCGGGAGTGTATTTGCACTGATAGTCGTAAATCGCGTGGGAGGGAACGACCTCCAGCACCGGAAGCGGCCGCGGTCGCACCCCCAGGATGCCCACCGTCAACTCCCTTCCCCGGATGAACTCCTCCACCACGATGATCTCGTCGTATTCAGCGGCTTCCTCCAGGCCCTTCAACAGTTCATCTCGGTTGCTCGCCACTGTGGTCCCCAGGGTGGACCCCTCCCTGTCGGGTTTGATTATGCAGGGATAACCCAACCTCAATTCCACCTCTTCCCATGGCTCAGCGCCTAACTCCATATCAAGAATGGTCCGATGCAGGGTTATCCCTCGAGGGACGGGTATTCCCTTGGAGGCCAGCGCTTCTTTGGAGGCGCTCTTGCTCATGGCCAAGGAACTAGCCAGCACCCCCGACCCCGTATATGGGAGTCCCAGCAACTCCAGTGCTCCCTGAACCGTACCGTCCTCTCCCCATCTGCCGTGAAGGCAAATGAACGCCGCGTCCGCCCACCCTTTCAACCCATATATCTGGAGCAAGGCATCTTCCCCCATGTCGACCTCTTTGACCTCGTGACCGAGGTTCCTAAGGGCCTTAGCCACCGCTCTACCAGAACGTAGGGATATCTCTCGCTCCATGGAGATTCCCCCCATGAGCACCGCTACCTTCAAAGGTCATCCCCCCACTCGCCCACCAAACGTATCTCCTCCTCCAACAAAACCCCCTCTCTCCTGAAGACCTCCTCTTTGGCCAACTCCATGAGGCGCCTCACCTCGGCTGCCGTGGCCCTGCCCTGGTTTATTATGAAATTGGCGTGCTTCTCCGAGATGACGGCATCGCCCACGCTTTTACCCTTCAATCCACATCTTTCGATGAGTTCTCCGGCACTCATGCCCGGGGGGTTCTTGAACACGCTGCCTGCCGAGGGCCAGCCCAATGGCTGCCTCTCTTTTCTCCAAAAAAGCGCTTCCTTCCTTCTCTCCTCCAAAAGCTGCGGATCATCTAAGATAAACCTGAACTTAAACTTCAAAAACATCTCATTTCTGTCCAGATCACAATCTCTGTATCGCAGGTTTAGCTCATGAGTTCCCTTTTTAAACAAGCCCGATTGGTCGCCGGGTCCCCACCTAACCACCCAAGCTTCCTGCAAGCGCTCTCCTATCTCTTGCCCAAAGGCTCCCGCGTTCATCCTAACTGCCCCTCCGAGCGAGCCCGGTATGCCGAAAAGCCTCTCTATGCCCCCCAGGCCCCTGCGCACGGTCTCCCTGACCAATCGGTTCACCGAACATCCAGCCTCAACATCTACTAAATCTTTACTTTCAAATCGCAACCTGCTCAAACCCCGCCCTATCCTAATCACCAGACCCCTTATCCCTCGATCCGACACCAACAGATTGGAGCCTCGCCCCATCACCAACACCTCGATGTCCTCTTGGGAGAGGATCTCCGTTAACCTAAGCAAATCCTCCGTCCCCATGGGTTCCACCAGCAAATCGGCAGGGCCACCGATGCGGAACGTAGTCAGGGCAGCCATGGGCGCGTCCACTCTCACCCTGCCCTTGATCCGACGGCCGATGGCCTCCGCCAGTTGGTGTTTTCCCTTCATTCACCGACTTGCGCGTAGCAGCGCCTACCACCCGATTCTCGCAAGATCCTGGGTATCTCCAAGGCGCACTGGGATATATCCCCCGCTCCCATCACCACCACCAGGTCTCCCGGCCTCAAGAATCGAGTGGCGGACTCTCCCACCCTCGCCCTCTCCGGGACGAAAATGACCTGACATTCCGGTTTTTCTTCCAGTAGTGCGTCCAGCACAAGCTTGGAGCTGATCCCGGGCATCGGCCTCTCCCCCGCCGGATATATCTCGGTGAGGACCACCAGATCCGCCTCCCCTAAGGCCTGTCCCAACTCCTTCCATAGGACAGAAACCCTGCTGTAGCGGTGGGGCTGAAAAAGACACACCACCCGACGGAACCCCTGCTGCCGTGCGGTCTTGAGCACCGCCCGGATCTCGGTGGGATGATGAGCGTAATCGTCGACGAACCTGATATCCATCACCTCGTCCACGACCTGAAACCTGCGGCGGACACCTCGAAAATCCGCCAGCGCCTCGGCGACGGCGCTGAAGCTCACCCCCAAGGTCATGGCGGCAGCTGCGGCAGCGGTGGCGTTTACCACATTGTGCAAGCCTGGAACCCGAAGCCGAATCTTTCCTGCCGGCCGTCCCCGCTCCCATAATTCGAACATGCTCCCGCCCGCTACAACCTCCACCTCCGCATACCGGTAATCGCATCCCTCTCCCTCCCCGAAGGTGATGACGCGGCAGCGGCAAAACCTTCCCAACTCCCGGCACGCCGGGTCGTCTCCGGAGAGCACCGCAAATCCATCCGGCGGGATGGAGGCCACGAATCGGCGAAAATGCTCCTTGAGGATATCCTCGTCTGGGTAGAAATCCGGGTGGTCAAGCTCCACGTTGGTGACCACCGCCGACCAGGGGTTGAGGAGCAAAAAGGACCCGTCGCTCTCGTCCGCTTCCGCCACCACGTACTCGCCCCGTCCGGCGTAGGCGTTGCTCCCCACGTCGTTCAACTCCCCTCCCACTATGTATGTGGGATCGAGGCCTGCCCTTCTCAGGATCATGGCCAACATGGAGGTGGTGGTGGTCTTTCCGTGGGTTCCGGCCACCGCGATGCCTTTCCCTTCGCCCATCAAACGGCCCAACATCTCCGCCCTTCGCAAGACCGGAATCCCCCGCCTGCGTGCCTCCACCAATTCGGGATTGTTCTCGGGGATAGCTGAGGAATAGACCAGCAAACCACATCCGACCACGTGCGAGGGGCTGTGGCCGATGAAGATCTCCGCCCCCAGCTCCCTCAGACGTGCGGTGTAACGGGATTCCTTGAGATCCGAACCGCTGACCGGCACTCCCCTTTCCAGCAACACCAAAGCGATGGCGCTCATGCCTGCACCACCGACGCCCACCAGGTGAACGCGACCATCCCTTTTCATGGACTGCCCCCTTTGGCGACCTCCAGGACCAGACGGGCGAGGGCTGATGCCGCATCGGGTATCCCCCTTTCGGCAGCCCTCCTCCTCATCTCCATCAACCTGGAACGGTCGGCCATGAGTTCCTCGACCATCTCCCTCAACTTCCTTCCCGAAAACTCTTCATCCCAGCAGATCACTGCCGCCCCCGCTTCCGCCAGTACCCTGGCGTTCTCGGCCTGATGGCCTCCTGCATAAGGATAAGGAACCAGTATCGAGGCACATCCGTAGGCCGCCAATTCAGCCACGGTGCTGGCGCCCGCCCTGCATATCATGAGATCGGACACCCTATAAAGCAAGTCCATCCTGGCGACATAGGGAAAAGGCCGGTAAAGGATCTTCCCTATGGCTTCCGACGCAAAGTTAGACATCTCCTCGTAATCCCTTTCCCCCACCGAGTGGACTACCTGAAGGTCGTTTCTTTCCTTCCAAAGTAACAGGGCCTCCCTCACCGCTCGGTTGAGGGTCCTTGCGCCTTGGCTTCCCCCCACCACTCCCAAGGTAAACCTCTCGTCCTCCAAGTCGAAATGCTTCAAGGCCTCCTCTCGCGTCTCTTTTCCCGGGGGTCGCAGGAGAGGATTTCCGGTCACCACCGCCTTTTTGCGCCATGAGGGGCTCCACGAGAGCGTCTCCGGGAAAGACAGGGCACATCTCGTGGCCCATCTCGCCAACAGGCGATTGGCCCTGCCCGGTACCACGTTCTGTTCGTGGATCACGAGAGGGATTCTCAAAGAGAGGGCGGCCAGCGCCGGCGGCACTGAGGCGTAACTGCCGAAGGCCACCGCCACCCGCGGGCGCCCCCTCCGCATTTCGCCCATGGATTTAAAGAAGGCTTGCGCATAATCTGACAGCGCGCCTATGCCGCGGCCTCTGGACCTGAGAGGGGCAAGGGAAAACCTGACCACGTATCCAGGGAGGTTCTCGCCAGCCTGGTATGTTTTGCCGCAGAGGAAGGTCATCACCTCCACGCCCTCATGCGATTCCAGCTCCTTGGCCAGAGCGGTGAGGGGATGGACGTGCCCTCCCGTACCTCCTCCTATCAAGGCCACCAGCAACGCGACGACTCCTCCTTTCGATACCTCCCGATGACATGCCATGGGCCCTGTCCGCATCCCGGGCCACGCTCACCAAAAGTCCCACCATGGTGAGGCAGGTGACCAAGCTGGACCCTCCGTAGCTCATGAAAGGAAGGGTCACACCGGTGATGGGGAAGATGGCCACCGAGGCGCCCATGTTCACCAGTGCCTGAACCCCCAGGCAAGCGCAGACGGATCCTCCCACCAGTCTTCCCAATCTGTCCGGGGCTTTGGAGGCTAGCCACAGGCCTGCCCCCAAAAGCGCCAGGAAAAGGAAAAGGATGACAGAAGTGCCTAAAAAGCCCCATTCCTCCCCGATTATGGAATAGATGAAATCGGTATGGGCGTTGGGCAGGTAGAAGAACTTCTGCCGCCCCATGCCCAATCCCAAGCCCTTAAGCCCGCCGGATCCGAAGGCGATCATGGATTGGATATATTGGTACCCAGTCCCCCAGGGATCCCTCCAAGGATTCAGCACCCCCAGAATACGGTTCATCTGGTAGGTTTTCACTGACACCGAGACCAAGAAGAGCAGGCCGCCCAAGGATAGGATCAGGAGGAGGTATCGGATGGGGGTTCCCGCCAAGAAGAGCACGGCCAAAGCGGTGAAGATCATGATCATGGCGGTGCCCAAGTCGGGTTCTTTGGCCACCAAAATAGCCATGACCAAGGCCGTTCCCATGAAGGGAACGAAAACGTCCTTCATGGTTCGAGGCCTTCCCCTGCCCAATGCGAGACAGCCGAAGAGCACCAGGGAGAGTTTGGCGAACTCCGATGGTTGAATCACTAGAGGTCCCAGTTCCAGGAAACGACGAGAACCGTAAACCTCCTTGCCAAACAAAAGCACCACAACCAGCAGAGCGACGCTGGTCATCACGAAGAGGGGCGAAAGCCGTACCAACCTCCGATACCCCATACCCGCGGTCAAAAGCAGGAACGCGATCCCGACCGCCAGCCATAAGAGCTGCCTCAACACGTAGTAATAGCTACTCCCGTGCTCCACGAAAGCCGTTCCGGAGCTGGCGGAGAATATCATGACCGCTCCCAGCAACGACAGGGTCAGGGCGATACCCGTCACCAAGAAGGAGATCCCGTGGATCCTGAGAGAGGATTCTGGGCTTCTCAGCCGCAGATTACCGTCTACGGTGCAATCGCTCTCCCTCGATGGGTATCGGCTTCCGGGCCGGCGATCGCCCCGCAAGGAAGGTCCCGACCCCCTTCCCCGTTCGGGGAAAGGTATGACCTCCCTGGAGCGCATGGCCCTTCCCGGCTCAAGTCGAGACGTTCTTCCCATCCTGGCTCTCCTTCCTCCATCTTTCCACCAATTCCTGGAAGTGGCGACCCCGGTGCTCGTAACCACGATACTGGTCGAAGGAGGCGCAGGCCGGGCTCAAAAGCACCGCCTCTCCTTCTTTAACGCTCTCCCGAAGATGTTGGAAAACCTTCTCCAGGCCACTGAATACCTCTACTGGAGCCGGGGTGCCCGCTCTGCTCAGGGCTTGTCGTATCTCCTCCGCCGCCTCACCGACGAGCAAGACTTCCCGGACCATCCCCGCGGAGGCCCTTTCCGAGACCTCCCGGGCGAGCTCCTCGAATCCCATGGCCTTATTTCTACCTCCCAATATGAGGTGCACCGGTCGGGAAAAAGCCCGCAGGGCTCGCAAGGCGGCGTGCGGGTTGGTGGCCTTCGAGTCATCGTAGAAGTCCACTCCTCGAACCTTGCCCACCCACTGCAATCGGTGGGGTAGCCCTCGAAAATCACGAAGTCCCTCCGCCACCTTTTCGGGGTCTCCGCCCATGAGAATCCCCGCCGCCGCAGCAGCCATGTAATTCTCCAAGTTGTGATCCCCGGGTAAAGCCAACTCAGACCTCCTCACCAAGGTGAAGGCACCCTCTTTCCCCCTAACCTTCACGCATTCATCCTCCAGGTACACGAAGGCTCTCTCGTCACCCCGCAACGAGAATCCCCTCAGAGTTCCTGCCTTACCTTCAGCCGCCCTGCAGCAGAGGGGATCGTCCAGGTTCACCACGACGAAATCGTCTTCCCGCTGGAAAGCCCATATCCGAGACTTGGCCCACAGATAGTCATCCATGTCCCGATGCCAGTCCAGATGATCCTCCCCCACGTTGAGTAGCACCCCCACCCGGGGCCGGAAAGTCTCTACGAAGTAGAGCTGGAAACTGGAGGCCTCCACCACCAAGATCTCCCCCTCCTCCGCCTCCAAGGCAGCTCTTACCAGGGGATATCCTATATTCCCCGCGGCCCTGCACTTACCCACGGCGCGCGAGATCACCAGTTCCGTCATCCTCACCGTGGTGCTCTTTCCGTTGGTCCCGGTGATCGCCACCACCGGGCCTCGCGCGAGCCTCCATCCCAACTCCAGCTCGCTCCATATGGTCAAGCCCCGCCGTCTAGCTTCCACAAGAAGGGGATTGGATGGGGGCACGCCCGGACTTGTCACCAATAGTTCCACGTCATCCAGGAGCTTTAAGGGATGGCCCCCCAGCACCACCCGACATCCCAGTGCCTTAAGCGACTCCAGAGTTTCTTTGTCTATGGAGGGGGCGCTGTCGTTGGCCACCACCTCCACCCCCATCCTGGACAGCGCCTCGGCGGATGCCACGCCCGACTCCCCCAGACCCAGGACTAGGACCTTTTTGGCTTCTCGTAAGCCTTCCGGACGGGGGAGACAATCCTCATGACGATAACCTTTTGACCTGTACCTCACCCCTTCAGGCCTGAGGCCTTCGTTCCCCTCACAGATCATCAGGCGCTCCCCCCCACGTAATTCAGGTAAAAGAGAATAAAGCCCAGGCCCACGAAAAGGCCCTGCACTATCCAGAGCCTCACCAAGACCGTCACTTCCGACCACCCCCCCAACTCGAAATGATGGTGTATGGGGGACATACGGAATATCCTCTTGCCGCTCAGCTTGAAGAAAAGGACCTGCAATATCACCGATAGTGCCTCCAGCACGAAAAGTCCGCCCAACAAAACCAGGAGGAGCTCGGTCTTGGTGAACACGGAAACCGCGGCCAGGGCCGCCCCCAAAGCAAGCGAACCCGTATCGCCCATGAAAATCCTGGCGGGAGGCGCGTTCCACCAAAGGAATCCGAGGCAGCCACCCATGAGGGCACCGCAGAATATCGCCACGTCCAAAGGCGCGTTCACGTGATGGTAGAGGAAGCGGTAGTTCCTGAACTGGATGAAGGAGATTAGTATATAGGCGGTCATGACCAGTATCATGGATCCAGCCGCAAGCCCGTCCAGCCCGTCGGTGAGGTTGACCGCGTTGGAGGCACCTACCACCATCAGATAGACCAAGAGAAAATACAGGGGGCCCAAGTCGCACAGCACATTGTCAGAGCGGAAAAGATACAGCTTGGTGTCCACGCCTAAATGGGAAGTGGCCAAATAGGCCAGGGCCACGGAGACCACCAGTTGCCAAAACAGCTTGGTCCTCCCCCTTATGCCCAGGGACCGTGCCTGGCGAAGCTTGGAGAGATCGTCGGCAAAGCCCAAAAGCCCGCAGCAAACCAGGGTGAAACAGAGGGCAAAACCCACCCCCGCCTCTTTTCTCACCCCGAACAGCAGATAAGAGGCCACGGTGGCCAAGACTATCAGGACCCCTCCCATGGTGGGCGTGCCTTCCTTGACCATGTGCAGTTGAGGACCGTCCTCCCTGATGTATTGGCCTATGCCCCTCCTGCGCAGCCATCGGATGAAGGCGGGCATGGGCAGTATGCTGAGGGCGAGGGCCAATATCATGGCCTCCAATACCCGATACAATCGACCCTCCTTTCTCGCGCGACCCCGATCACTCCGAACGATCTCCCTTTCGCATACCAATCCAAGAGAGGACCACGCACAAAGGTGTATTTTATTTCAGCGAACCGCGGCTGCCAAAAACACTCCCGAAACCGCGTTTCCCGTGCTTCAAGCCACCATGGTGGGCAGTCTGTGAAGTCCGAGAAAGTGAGAGCCCTTCACCAATACCACGTCCCCCGGCTCCATGATCGCCCGAAGAATCTCCGCCGCATGTTCGGCGTTTCGGGCGGTGAAGACGCTTCCCCTGGGAAGCCCGGCCTCTATGGCCGCCCTGGCCGTCAAGCGGGCCTTGCGACCCACGGTGATGAGGACGTCAGTACCGCACTCCACCGCAAGCCTTCCCAGCTCCCGGTGGGCGTCTTCGGAATACTTTCCTAACTCGGCCATGTCCCCCAACACCGCTATCGCCCTCCGGTCACTAGCTAGGCCAGCGAAGGTCTCCAGAGCCGAGCGCATGGAGGCCGGGTTGGCGTTGTAGGCATCGTTGATGACCGTCACCCCGTTCAAAGTTTCTATCATCTCCATCCTCCCCTTGCTCACCTCTGCTTCCTCCAGCCCGTTCACGATATCCGAAACATCGGCACCCCAATGGAGGGCCACGGCGCAAGCCGCCAAAGCGTTGGGCACCAAGTGCATCCCAGGAAGTGGCAACGTTACTTTGGCCGCCTCCCTGCCGTCAATCACCAACATGAAAGATGGCCTCCCCCTGTCGTCGCTGGCTATTTCCTTGGCCCTCACGTGGGCTTTTTCGGAGATCCCGAAAAAGGCCACAGGAGCTGAGCTCCTTTTTACCAGAAATTCCCGAAAATCATCCTCATACGGGAGAACGGCTAGACCTCGGGGCGGGAGGGAAGCCACCAACTCCGACTTGGCCTCAGCGATCCCTTCCCTGCTCCCGAAAAACTGTAGGTGCGCCCATCCTATATTGGTAATTATTCCCACTTCAGGTTTTGCGTATTTACAAAGTTTACCAATATGCCCCTTTCCCCTGGCTCCCATCTCCAAGATCAGATAATCGGTATCTTCGCTCGCAGAGAGTATGGTAAGGGGCATTCCAACTTCGTTGTTATAACTGGCTGGCGAGGCCACGGCCTTGCCCACCCTACGCATTATGGAAAGGAGAAAATCCTTGGTGAGCGTCTTCCCGCTTGACCCAGTAATACCGGCTACCCGATAGCTCCCCATTTCCCTCTGGGCAGCCCCCAGACGTAGCAGGGCAGTTTGGGTGCCGTTTACCCTCACTAAACCCGCTCCGAGAGACCGCGCCCTCGCCAAGACCTCGTCGTTCCACCGGGATACCAGCAAAGCTTTTCCGCCCTTCTCCAGAGCCTCCACCAGAAAATCATGAGCGTCGTATCTTTCTCCCTTCAAGGCCACGAAAAGCTCTCCGCCCTTCATGGTCCTGGTGTCGGTGGAGACAGATGTGATCAGCGCGTCCGGATCTCCGAGAACCAACCTCCCCTTCACGGCTCTCGCGATCTTCCCCAACCTCATGGGGATCATGGCGTCCTATCCTCCGATCCTATTCACTTCCATCTATCCCTCAAACTCCTTTCAAGCTTCTCCCCATGACGTCAAGCCGGTCGCTTTTTTTGCGAGGCCAATCCTCGTCCCTAAAACCCACGGAGTTTTTCGCATCTCAGGTTCCCATCCCTTTCAGAAACCATATTTTCCAAACATCTCCTCATGGGCCGTCTTTTTTTACTTATTCCACTTCTCCGCGGCCACTCCCTCCAGCTTAGCCCTCCGTTTTACTCGCTCTCATCCTCAAGGCCCTGGAAGCCTCCAATGCGTCATCGAAGGGCAAGGCCCGATCGGCAAACACCTGGTATCTCTCGTGGCCCTTGCCGGCGATGAGCACCACGTCTCCTCTCTTTGCCTCCATGACCGCCCAAACGATGGCATCCCTCCGGTCGGGGATCACCACGTATTCTCCCGCGGCGCCGGCATCCCGGATGCCTTGCAGGATGTCCTCGATGATGGCCAATGGGTCTTCGCTCCGGGGGTTGTCGGAGGTGATGACGGCTAGGTCGGAACCCGTCACGGCGATCCTGCCCATCTCCGGCCTCTTGCCCCGATCCCGGTCACCGCCGCAGCCGAACACCACCAGCACCCTCCCCTCCGCCATCTCGCGGCAAGCCTCAAGGGCCCTCTGCAGCGAGTCGGGGGTGTGTGCGTAATCCACCAGCACGGAGAAATCCTGGCCTTCATCCACTTTCTGGAATCTACCCTCCACGCCAGGAAATTCCAGAACAGCCTGGAAGGCCTCGTTCAGGTCCCAGCCCAACACCGCCGCAACCCCCATAGCCGCCATGAGGTTGTACAGATTAAAGCTTCCTGTCATCCTGGACCAGCCCTTGCCCTTCCATCCCCGGTATTTCATCTCCACCAGCAGTCCCCGGGAATCCGACTTCAGTAACTTCCCCATCAGGTCGCAATCCTCATCGCAGCCGTACACCAGAAGCTCTGCCTCGGTCGACCGGAGGAGCCTTCTTCCCCAGGGATCGTCCCCGTTTATCACCGCCGCCTTTGGCTCCAAGCCCCCCTTTTCCGACGGGAGGAACAAACGGGCCTTGGCGGAGAAATAGCTTTCCATGTCTACGTGGAAGTCCAAATGATCGCGGGTCAGGTTGGTGAAGACCGCCACCCGAAATTCGCATCCGTCCACTCTTTTTAGGAAAAGAGAATGGGAAGACACCTCCATGGCCGCCACCTCACAACCGGCATCGACCATTTCCCGCAAAAGCCTCTGGAGATCCACCGATTCCGGGGTGGTCCTTTCCACCGGAAACTCCTTGCCCGCTATCCTATACCGAACCGTGCCCAATAGACCCGCTCGTAGGCCCAGGGCTTCTGCCATCCTCTCCACCAGAAAGGTGGTGGTGGTCTTGCCGTTGGTGCCGGTGACGCCCACCAGCTCCAACTTCCCCGACGGATGACGGTAAAAACGGTCGCTCAACAGGGCCAAGGCTCGTCGGGTATCCGGCGCGCTTATCACGGCTACTCCGCGGGCGACTTCCTGGGATGGCTCCCTTCCCTCCCGGACCAGCAGGGCCGAAGCCCCTCGGCGCAAGGCCTCGGGAACGAAGTCGTGACCGTCCCTGACATAACCCTCGATGGCGGCAAATAGGTACCCCGGTCTCACCTGTCCGGAATGATAGGCCAGCCCCGAGATGAGCGTGCGGGGGTCCCCCTCAAACCGGATGGATTCAATGCCCCTCAGCAAGTCCTCCAGGGGCATCGGCCGCTCTTTTCCCCGTTTCAGCTCGCCCCTCTCGGAATCCCTCACGGGCCTCACCACCCTCATCGTGTCTGCTTGCCAACCATGTCCTTGGTGTTGATCTTGTTGAGGGAAAGGGGTACCCCCAACCTAAGCAGGGCAAACTCCATGATCCCGGCAAAACATGGGGCGGCGGTGAGCCCACCATAGATGGGAGAGGGATCGTCCAAGGTTATCACCGCCACCAACCTGGGGTCTTCCAGGGGCGCGAAGCCAGCAAAAGTGGCCATGTAGTCCTTGGTATAGCCTCCCCTCGGGGAGGGCTTCATGGCGGTTCCCGTCTTGCCACCGCAATTGTAGCCCACCATGGCGGCCTGGGTACCGGTACCGAAGGTGACCACGTCCCCTAGCATCTTCCTGAGGGAAGCCGCGGCCCCTGGGGAACAGACGACATCCCTTTCCGCCGCGTCCTCTTCTCGTCCCTCTGACCCCTCATTCTTCAGGAAATGGGGCCTCACTTTGTACCCCCCATTGGCCACCGCCGCGGTCACCACGGCCAGCTGCAGAAGGTTCACCGCGATCCCTTGGCCTATGGCCACCGTGGGCAGGGTGGTATCCGTCCAGTTCCCCAGGGACGGCATCCTTCCAGGGTTCTCACCGGGAAAATCAACCCCTGTGGCTCTCCCCATGCCCAGACGATCGAGAAAGCGGTGGAGTCCCTCCTTCCCCAACATCTGGGCCGCCTTTATGGTCCCCACGTTGGAGGATTGGGCGATGACCTCGTCGAAGGTCATGTCGCTTTTGGGCATGGGATGGGCATCTTTGAAGGTGGAATTGCCCACCCTCAACTCTGGTGGTATGTGAAAGACGGTGTTGGGAGAAACCACTCCCGCCTCCAAGCAGGCCAAGGCGGTGGCAACCTTGAGAACGGAGCCGGGCTCGAAAGCGTCAGTGATGACACGGTTTCTGGCTATCTCCGGTTTCGTCTCGGGGAAGCGGTTCAGGTCGAAGTCGGGGTATACGCCCAACGCGAGGATCTCTCCTGTCTGAGCGTCCATCACGACCCCTGCCCCCCACGAAGCCCCGGTGTCGACCACGATCTTTTTCAGTTGATCCTGCAGCTTGAACTGGATCTGGGCGTCTATGGTGATTAGCACGTCTCTTCCGTTTTCCGGTTCCTCCAGCATCCTGTTCACCCCTGGGATGGGTTCGCCCCTGGCGTCCAACTCCATCGCTGCCTTGCCCGGCTTGCCGGCGAGCAATTCCTCATATTGGAGCTCCAGCCCTGCCAAACCCACATTGTCGATGCCCACGTAGCCCAAGACGTGACAGGCCAGCTCCCGGTTGGGATAGACTCTTTTGCTGTCCTTTTCCAGGCCCACGCCATCTAAGTTCCGGGCCCTGATGGCCTCGGCGACAGAACCGTCCACCTTCCTGGCCAGGTACACGAAACCCCGGCTGGATTTAATCCTGTTCTCCAAGTCCCCACGGGGCATCTTCAGCAACAAGGAAAGCTCCGAGGCCACCTTGGACACGTCCTTGACCAGGTAGGAGATGGCGTAAACGTTGTAGCAATCCATGCTGTAAGCCAAAACCTCTCCATTGCGATCCAAGATCCTTCCTCTCTTGGGCTTGAGCTCCAGAAGATGGCTCCTCTGATCTTCCGCCAGCTTGCGGTACTCCTCGGCCCTGACCAGTTGCAGATAAGCCAGCCTCCCCATCACGGCGGAAAAGCCCAGAAGGAAGGTTATAAAAAGACAGAGAACCCTCAGGTCCCTTCTTTCCCTCCTTGCCATCTCGACCTCCGTGACCGTCGGAGGCGGCAGGGCGCCGCGTCCCTCATCATCTACCTGAACCTGAAATCGGTTCCTCGGTCAGCACCTTCCCTTCATCGGGATCTTCTGACATCACCCTTACCGGGTCGGTTCCCCGGACCATTCCCAGAACTCTCTCCGCCACCCCCTCCAGTTCGCGCACCGATTCCGCCGCGGCGACCTGAGCCCTCAGCTCCTCCTGCTTGAGCCTCTCTTGCTGGATCAACTTCTCCAGTTCCCGAGCCTTTATCTCCCGCCGGGAAGCCAGATCCTGGACGAATAGGGTAGCCGCCAAAAAGGACGCCACCACGAGGGCGGCCGCCATGGCGAGCAGGAAAACCCTGCGGACCAGCCGTGCCCACCGAGACCTCTGCGCCAAGCGAGATATGTCCCTCTCCTGGCGCTTTTCCCAAGAGGGGGTCGGGACGCGATCAGGGTGAGACGCCCTTTTCCACTCCAGCGCCAGCGACAAGCCGGCCACCTCCCTGCAATGCTAACGTCCTCTCATCTCCAGCGCTCTCAGCCTAGCGCTCCTTGCCCTCGGGTTGAGCGCGATCTCCTCCGGCGTAGGCCTCAAAATCCCCGGGGTGAGCAATCGAGCAGGCTCATCCGCCCCGCAAGAACACTCCTCACTCACCGGACAGCGGCATCGGCCCGCGCGCTTGGCGA
Organism: Actinomycetota bacterium; assembly: GCA_015711955.1. Lineage (GTDB taxonomy): Bacteria > Actinomycetota > Geothermincolia > Geothermincolales > RBG-13-55-18 > JACVJK01. The sequence continues at coordinate 23,266 of JACVJK010000001.1, forward strand.
AAAACTTCTTCACGATCCTGTCCTCCAAAGAATGGTAGGAGATGCACACCATCCTCCCGCCCGGAGCCAGCACCTCCCACGCGGCCGCAAGGCCCTGCTTTATCTCCTCCAGCTCCCGATTGACTTCGATGCGCAAGGCCTGAAAAGTCCTGCGGGCAGGGTGGCCCCCTCTCCTCCGAGCCGGGGCAGGGATAGCCTCCCTCACAACCTCAGCCAATCGATCCGTGGTATCGATGGGCGCGCGCTCTCTTTCGTGGACGATGCGCCGAGCGATACGGGAAGCCCAACGCTCCTCGCCGTACTCGCGGATAACGCGCGCCAGCTCTCCCTCCTCATAGGTGTTCACCACCTTCCACGCGTCCAGGGGTTGCCTCATGTCCATCCGCATATCCAGCGGCCCGGGATGACGGAAAGAGAACCCTCTTCTTGGATCCTCCAATTGAAGGGCGGAAACCCCGAAGTCGAAGAGCACGCCTTCCACCGCCTCTATCCCCTGATCCGTAAGCGCCTGCTTCAAGAGGGAGAAGGGGGATTGGACCAAGATCACCGCAGCACCGAAGCGCTCCAGCCTTCGCCTGGCTCTCTTCAAGGCCTCCTCGTCCCTGTCCAATCCCACTAAGCACCCTCTACCCTCCATGCGCGTCAGTATGGCCTCCGCATGGCCTCCCTCCCCCACGGTGGCATCCACCAGCGTGATGCCGGGCCGAGGTCGGAGAAGCTCCAAGACTTCCTGGAGCAAAACGGGCACATGTCTGTAATCCCCTTCATTCATCTCTTCCGACTCGGCGGGCCACTCTCAGCAACGAAAGGGTGGGGGAGGCCCTGAGAAGTGGCCAACGTCGTCTTCGTCTCAAATAAAAAATCAATTTCAGTCCCCTCTTTTCGGTCTATTAAAAGCCCAGGTGGCCCAACTTGCTGGCCATCTCCCCGCTCCTGCTCCACCCTCCTGCCACCATTTTCTCCCAACGAGCCCGATCCCAGATCTCCACCCGGTTGTTAAGTCCCACGATGGCCACCTCCCTTTCCAGGCCTGCCATTTGCCTCAACCGGGGAGGTATGGTCAGCCTCCCTTGGCGGTCGGGCACCGCCTCGTAGGCCAGCCCCATGAAGAGCCTTTCCAGGAACCTCTTCTCCTCCATGCCCTCGGGAATGCTCTCCAATCTCTCCATGAACTTCTGGAACTGCCCCCGGGGGAATATGGCCACGCATTCCTCAAACCAGGGCACCAACACCACTCCCTCTTCCAACTTGGGGCGGAAGCGGGAGGGCATGATGACCCTGCCCTTCTCGTCCAAAGCGTGCTCGTGCGTGCCGAGGAACAATCTTTCTCAATCCTCTCCCATCACGTCGCCCACGTCGGCGCGATTGGCCATTCTCCCTCCACCAAAATGCCCCATTAATGTATCGGCCAACCACTTACCTCCACTTTACACCACTTTACACCACCGACAAAAGACGGACAAGCCCCATGGGGATCTCGTGCGCCCCGCCCTCCTTTTACCGGTTTTGTCTTGCTGCTTCGGTTCTTTCAAGGTGGAGGACGTCGCACGCCCGTACGCCAAGCTCCTGACGAGGTCAGCGAGGTTGGGCCGGTTCGGGCGCGGCTCATCCGAGGAAGGCACCGTGACGTCCCGCCCCCGGGAATGTCGGCGCCAAAAGACGGTGAGCGGCCAGATGAGGTTCTTTTTGGGCTGCAAGCAATGACTCCACAACGTGCGGAGCGCAGTCTCCGAGCCATGCGCGTAAGTCCGTGCCGAAAACACGGCAATGGCCGACGGTACGGTTTTCCGCGATCCCTCCTCGCCGGTGCTTCGAGGTGATTGGGCTTAGTTCGAGGAGAGGTCCTGGCTCGATCAGCGCAAGCGTGGTTAGGGCTCGAGAGGCGGCAAAGTCGGGTTCAGGAGGAGACCAGGGGAAGGCGTTCCTCGTCCGGTTCCCCCACTTTCCTCTTGGCCTCCAGCCAGCGCTCCACCAAGTATGGCTTGAGGTTCTCGAAAACCTCCGCCTGGCGCAGGACTATCTGTTCTGCCTCCATGTTGGACATGTTCCTGGTCTTCACGGCGAAGTCCGCCGTGCGGGCACAGTAGAGAGGCATGAGGGATCGTACTATATCTGAGGGAGTCAGGTCACAGTAGAAGTTGTAGGCCACCGCGAAATCGTAAACCACCCTTGCCCACAGGGTCTCGGGGAAGTTGAAGTCCCTCAGCCCCGAGAAGTCGGTGGCCATCTTAACCTCGAGGAAATTAGGCGGCTCCATCACGCTCTTCCATATCTCCTCGTACTCGCTGAAGCCCACCACGAAGTGATCCACCAAGTTCTCCACGTTGATCTCCATGGGGGCTGGATCCTGGTGGGACTGAGACCCGAAGATCCTGGTACCCGTGCTGCCCTTAACCTGCAGCCACTTCACCTCATGCACCCCCATGAGATAGAAAATCGTGGCAACCACCTGGGCAAACATGGAGCCCAAGTCGCTCCCGGGGTCCTTGACGTTGTGGATCTTCACTCCCATGGCCGCCTGGCATACCCGGAAACCCTCGGTGATAGCGGTGGTGGTCATCCATATGTCTATGCCGAATTTGGCGATGTCGGTCCTCCACACATCCTGATGGGAATAGACCAAGGCCAAAGAGCCAGTGAAACCGAAATCCCCCCCTATGGGCTGCCTTATCCTTCTCCCGTAGAGGGCCCGAGTGAGGGGATAGGCGATGTTGTTGGTGATGGTGCCGTCGTACTTGTGCCTGATGTAATAGGGGGCCACGAAACCGTAGCTGTGCTTCCACACCGGTTCCCCCAGCCACTTTATCCACTCCGGCGTGATGCTGCGCAGGTCGGAGTCCACCACGATGCATATGCGGGTCTTGAGCCGGCTCGCTATCTCGAAGATGGCGTGGAAAGCGGATCCCTTGCCGGGAAGACCCTTGTAAGGGGTGACGATCTTCTCAACTTGAGGAGGGACCGGAGTATCCAGAACCACCTGCACCGTGTTGTCGGTGGACCCCCCGTCCGAGTTCACCAGCACCGGTTTTAAGTCTGGGAAATAACGCACCATTCCCTCCGCCGCCGTCCTCACCACGTGGGCGATGGTGTCGGCGTTGCGGAAACTGGGAATGCCCACCAGTATATCGGCCCTGCCGATCTTCTCGCAGCGCCTTATGACCTCGTCGTCCAGGACGCTCCTGGAGGATTCCGCCATGGTAACCTCCGATGGGAAAACCGGGTTATTTCACAGCTGGGACGGAGAGATCCCTCTCGGCGTCGTCACCCTGATCTCGCACCCGGTTTTCCCCTAATTATAGAGGCTCTCCAGAAAGGCTTGAATGCGCCCGGAAGCGGCCACCGTTTCCACACAGGCTCGGTACCTGTTCAGGAAGTCCGCATATGCCAGGGCGGGCGGGGTGCCGTCCAGCACCACTTGTTTCCGGTTGAGATTGGCCATGCTCTCCCGGAATCCTCTCTCGTCCCCTTGGGATAGGTAACTCAGCCCCATGAGCACACAGGTCTTGAAGATCAAGTCCTCCAGGTCTTCCCTCAGGAATCTGCCGGGATAGGGATCCAGTTCCTCCGGCCTCACCCTGATCCAGCCCTCGGGAAGTCGGGAGCTTATCTTCTCCCGGGTGTATATGAATCGATCCACGTCCTCCCGGAAGCGCCTCCAAAGGGGAGCGGTCTTGGGAGGAGGTAGATGGCGTATCCTCAAGCCGGGATGGAGGTAGAACTGGTAACCCAACATCCGAGCGTTTATGAGATAATCTATGTCCTCTCCTCGCGTGATCCGGGGATCGAAGGCCACCTTCATGATCAGCTCCCGGTGAACGACCATGTTCCCCCCGAAGACCCAGGGCGTGATCCGCAGCTCATCTGCCTCTTCGATAATGGCCAGTGCGGCGTTCATGGATTCCACCGAGGGCCAACAGGAAAAGACCCAATCTTTCTGGGGAGGCAGGTAAACGCTCCCGTCCGCGTTAACGTAAACTCCCGCCAGTGCCCCCACGAAGCGCCCATGGAACTCCTTGCCCAGTACCTCCTCCACTTTGAGCAGGTAATCCGGGTCCTCGTACACCTCGTCGTCGTCGAATAACACCGCCGCCTCCGCACCCAGCCCGCAGGCGGCTGCAAGGCATACGTTGCGGATGTTGGAATATCCACGAAGCTCCAAAACCTCGGCCACTTCGTTCCCCGCCTCGTCCCGCAAGAGATCTTTTACGCGCCGAAGGGCGCTGGGTCCCAAGAAGGCCAACGGATAGCGACCGCGGTAACGGTTCACTATGGAGGAGGCCCTCTCCTCCATCTCCCGCTCCAGCTCTTCGGCCACCGCCGCGCCCACCACCAAAACCCTAAGGTCAGGGTGACTTAAAACGCCTATGCTCTCCAGGGCCCTCCCCAGGGTTCCTTCCTGATCAAGGCAAGTGGGGTGGTCGTAACAGGCGTCCTCGTCCCGCATCGGTTCACCGCCACGCCTTCCCCAATAGGTAGGGATTACCAAAACCAGCTTCATCACTCACCTCCGAGGCCACGAACCCTTCTTCCCGATGGCACCTCCTCCCGACCCGATCCCTTTAGGCGATCGGCGCCAGAGACTCTCTCCCAGCAGCTAATCCATCGTCTTTCCCGACCCTTTCCTTAAACCGTCATCGCGGCCTTTATCGACGGACAGCGGCTTGAAAAAACTTTCATGACGAGGCATTCTCGTAGACTCAAGATTCGGTCTTGCCGGCGGGGACCACATCAAGTATCTCCCAGGCGATATCGGGCTCGGGTCGCGTACTCCGGGTTCATGACGTTCTTGGGATTTCCTCCATAGAAGGAGACCACGTTTTCCACGGCAATCTCCGTCATGCGGTCCTTGGCCTCTCGGGTGTTGAAGGCGATGTGAGGAGTCATCACCACATTCTCCAGCCCCACCAACTCCGAGAGGTCGGGGGTGGGCTCTCCCGGGAAGTTGTCCAATCCAGCCCCCCTTAGCTTGCCGCTCTTCAGGGCGACGACCAAGGCCTTCAGATCCAGGACCTCTCCCCGGCTGGTGTTGATGAGTATGGCTCCCTCGGGCATGAGCTCGAGCTCCCTTTTGCCCACCAAGTTAACCGTCTCCGGGGTGAGAGGCACGTGAAGGCTAACGATCTCGCAGCTTTTGAAAAGCTCGTCGAAGCTCAGGTAAGTGGCCACTTTCTCCATCTGCGGGCGTCGCCGAGGGTCATGGTAGAAGACCCTCATTCCCAGGGATTGGCATAGGCGAGCCATTTCCCCACCCACGGCCCCCAATCCCAGCAGGCCTATCCGACGTCCCTTGAGCTGGATTCCCTCCCGGGACCACGAGGTCCACTCTCCCCTTCGCAGGTCGCGGTCGCCGCGGGCGATGTGGCGGGCCACTGCCAGAAGGAGCCCGAGAGCGTGCTCGGCCACCGATCGGTTACCGTAATCCGGGGTGTTTGTGACCGCTATGCCGAGCCTCGTCGCCTCCTCCAAATCCACGAAATTGGCGGCCCCCACCCCTATGTAGGAAACTATCTCCAGGTTTTGGCACCGCCTCAACACCTCGGGGGTGAGTCGCGACCAGTCCAGGAAGACGGCGTGCGCTATGGATATTCTTTCCAGTAAAAGATCCCGCTCTTCTATACGGTTCTTGTAATAACGATAAGACCCGTGAGCGAGCAGTGGGGCCAGGACCTCACGGTAAGCTGTCTCGCCACCGATGAACTCGAGGCCATCGAGGAAAACGAAGAGCCGGTTGCCCTTCCCCACTCCCTCACCTGCCAAGGGCATCTCGTGGCACCTCCCCCGAAGTAAAAATCAGTCAACCATCAAGCTTTGCCCCCTCTTCGGGCAGCAGCGTCAAGCGCAATCAATATAGTAGAGGTATTGTTTTGTAGGTTCTAAGGTTCTCGTTCCTTTCGGGGCACAAATCGGGGTAATCCCCGTTATAATTCACCACAGTCCGGAGCTCACCAATATTTTTCCAAAAAATGGCGGATTCGATCAGGCCGGGGAAAACAGGGTGAGGGAACCCCATTAATAAATTTACGTTTTCGGGGGGCACTTCAGGATCCCTCCCCGGCCGACCTCCTCAATGCCGCTATTAGCCGTTCGTTTTGGGCTTCGTCTCCTATCGTGATCCTCACGTGGCCGGGGACTCCAAGGGCGGTACCATCCCGCACGATAACCCCCTGCCTGAGTAACCTCTCGGAAAGATCTCCCCATCCCGGGTCCTTCACCAAGATGAAGTTGGCATGGGACGGCACGTATTCGAGGCCCAGCTCATCCAAGACCGCGCAGACTTGCCTCTTTCCCTTTTTGTTAGCCTCTCGGGACCTTAAGACGTGTTGTTCATCCTCTAACGCGGCCAGTGCAGCCACTTGAGCGATGCGATTCACGTTAAAGGGAAGTTTTACCTTTTCCAGGATCTCCCTCACAGAGGGAGAGCAAATCGCATATCCCACCCGCAACCCGGCCAAACCGTAAACCTTGGAGAAGGTCCTGGCGATCAGGAGATTGGGATTTTCTTCCAAGTATTTGAGGGAGTCCCAAAAGAAGTCTTCCTCCACATATTCTATGTAGGCCTCATCCAACACCACCAGGCAGTTTCCCACCACCCTGTTCAACAAATAGACCAATTCCTCCTCCTCGACCAAGGTGCCGGTGGGGTTGTGGGGAGAACAGAGAAAGACAGCCTTGCAGTGGGGTCCCACCGCGTTCGCCATGGATTCCACGTCCTGGCGGTAATCGCGCAAGGGCACACGGATCACCCTTGCCCCCATGGTGAGGGCAGCCAGCTCGTAGGAGGAAAAGGTGGGGTCTCCCAACACCACCTCGTCCCCCCGCTCCAGGAAGGCATAGGCCAGCAGGTCGAATACCTCGTCCGCTCCATGACCCACCAGCACGTTCTCCGGCCCGAGGCCCAGCTTTCCCGCTATGGCCTCTCGCAGCTGCGTGCAGACGGGGTCGGGATACAGGTTCACGGTGGAAAGCGAGCGTGCCATGGCCTCCACTGCCTTAGGGGAAGGCCCCAGCGGGTTCTCGTTGGAGGCCATTTTGACGCAGTCCGCGATGCCGTATTCCCTGGCCACCTGCTCTGGTGACTTACCGGGACTGTACACCGGAAGGTCGAGGACCTCTCTTCTGGCCAGCTTTCTGGGATCAAATTCCATCGTTACCATGGACATGCACGTATCCCTGTCGCTTGAAATACCCCACATTTATCACCTTGGTCTTGCCCAGCATACCCCCCCTTCTCCGGGGCTGATGAACATGGCCGTGGTAATGATGCCCGGGGGCGTGCTGCTTGAGATAGGTCAGTATTCCCGAGCTTCCTATCACCGGCCTTCCTGCCACCACGTCGTGGACGAAATCGTCCACCTGCGGTGGCACGTGGGTGCATAGTACGTCCACCGGACCCAGCTCCTCCAGCTTCCTGGAAAACTCTTCCTCGCCCATCTCCGCCGGCATCTTGAAAGGGGAGAAAACAGCCCCCGACACGAACCCGAAGGTCAGGCCTTCGATTTCCACCCTTCCCTCAGCCATCACTATGCCTTCCCGGCCCCTCAACGCATCCTTGAGCACCTCCGGTAGGTCCCCGTTGCCGTATATCACGTAAGCACTGCAGCCAATGCTCTCCAAGACCTCCGCGAACTGGTTGTACTGTTCCCACACCCTCTCCTGGAGCAGTGAAAACTTGCTCCCTTGAGGGGACATGATCTCCTCTTTAAGGGCGGCGGCGGCCTCGGGTCCACCGGCCAACGCCTCCCTGACCTTGGCGATGAACGCCTCCCTCCCCAACACCTCGGGTAGGATACCGCTCACGTCGGACCAGTCCACCAAATCCAGGATGTCCCCCAACACGAGAAGCACGTCCGACGACCCCACCGCCTCTCGTAGCCCATCGAACCTTCCATGGGGGTCAGCTATGAGTTTTATGGCCATCGCCTTCCTCCCCCGAGATTCCATAGACGAATATGTAACCCGGTGGAACCTCCCTTGACCTCCGGAGGGCCTCCGCTGCGGCGTTATACAGCTTCTCCGGCATCCTGACCTCCTCAGGGAAGGATGCCACTCCCCAACGGATCTCCGGCGGTTCCACCTCCGGAAGGAGTGGGGGAAGGAAACGCATCAGATAACGGGTGAGCCTTTCGGCCATCACCTTGGCTCCCGTCCAACCCGTCTCCGGCAGAAGGATCGCGAAGTTGCCCTCGCCCAGCCTGGCCGTCACGTCACAGTCCCGGGTCAGGCGAGAAAGGGCATCCGCCACGTAACACAGCAATTTCTCCGCCGCTTCTTGACCCTCGGCCTGGCTCAAATGGGTGTAGTTGGTTATCTCCATCATGCACAAGGAGATCTCCCTCTCGTAGCGTACCGCCCGCCGGAGCTCCTCGATCAGCCGCCCTTGGAAATAACTTCGGTTGTAAAGTCGAGTGACCGGGTCCCGCAAGGGGTTCTCGCTGATCTCCCGGGACACCTCATAATGGTAAGACGCCGCCGCCGCCTGCATCACCAGGTCAAGGCAGCCGTTCACCCTCCTTTCCAGGTCGAAATCAACCACCTTCCCCAGCTCGACCTTTTCCCGGAAAAGGGTCCAGAACTCGTTGCGGAGGATGATGTGTTCCTGCACCAGCTCTTCTATGGAAAAATCCTGCTTTTTCCGTATACCGCCCAGTTCTCTGGCCGCCTTGAGTAAATCCTCGCCGTCGTCCTTCTCCCCCTCCGCCTCCGCCACCAGCAGGAGGCCCCGGACGATCCTCCTCATCCGCTCTCCCGCCTCTCCCCCCGTGACCTCGGCGTGAGCCGGAAGGGGAAGGCGCCGAAGCTCCGCCGTCCACCTGGCGAACAAATCCTCTTCCAGTGAGTGTAAATCCAATTTGACTCCCTTCCTGGACCTCCGGCGTTTATCAGCGGACTATGATCTTGGTGATGGGTATTTCCAGTATGTCCTCCGCACCCCTTTTGACCAATTCCGGGATGAGGGTGTTGATGCCCTTTTTCTCCACCACGCTCTCCACCGCGTAAAAACCTTCCTGATATAGGCGGCTCAGGGTGGGGGCCTTCAAAGAGGGAAGCACCCCCATCACCTCGGTCAATCTCTCTTCCTTGACGTTGAACTTCAAAAGTACCTTGCCCCTGGCCAGGAGAGCTCCCTGAACCAGGATCCTTATCTCCTCCATAAGCTGTCTTTTTTCCGGATCGGCGTAGCTCTCCCGGTTGGCCACCAGACGAGTGGTGGACTCCAATATGGTGTCTATGATCCGAAGGCCGTGCTTCCTGAGGGTCCCGCCCGTCTCAGTCAACTCGGCCACGGCGTCGGCGATCTCGGGGACCTTGGCCTCGGTGGCCCCGTAAGAAAGGTAAACCCTGGCTTTTTTTCCCAATCTTTCAAAATATTCCCTGACCAGGTTGGGGTATTCCGTGGAAACCCGGACCCCCTCGGGAAGATCTTGTGGCGTCCGGTAGGGGGAGTCTCCCGCCACCGCCAAAACAATCCTCACCACGGTGCCCACAGCGGTCTTGGTGTAGGGAAGGTCCGCCACCTCCACCACGTCCGCTCCCGTCTCCCGGATCCAGTCGTAACCGGTGATGCCCAGGTCGAAAAAGCCCTCCTCCACGTATTTGGGAATCTCTTGAGGGCGGAGTATCCGCACCTCTGAGATCCTGGGGTCTTCGATGCGAGCGTGGTATTCCCGGTCGCCGCTCCTCCTCACCTCGAGATCGGCGTCCCTGAAAAGCTCCAACGTGGTGGTCTCCAGGCTCCCTTTGGGTAATACCAGCTTCAGCATGTGTTCCTACCTTTCCTCCGTCGGCTCTTCCATGACTACTCCAGCGGGAACTCCTCCCTCTCCTTGGTCTCCCTGCCGTAGGGGTCGGATATGCGGAAGGTGTCGTCCTCGCTGGTGAAACCGATGTCTATCTCCAACACCCTTCCCCTCTTGCCCAGGGATCTGATCTTGTGTTTTCTTTCGGCGGGCACGGTGAACTCGTCGCCCTCCCGAGGATAATACACCTCGTCCCCTATGGTAACCTCCAAACCGTCGTCCAGTATCACCCACACGTCGTCCCGGAGCTTGTGATAATGAAGGCTGGTCTCCTGACCGGGCTCCACCGTGATGAGTTTGACCGTGCAAGGCTGGTTGAGGGTGATGGCCTTTATAACGCCCCAAGGTTTCTTAAGGAGCATGCGCACCACTTCCTTTTTGAGGAAAAACCCTCCCTTTGAAGGAAAAGGATACCATAAAGGTCGACGCATTTCCCCGTCCATCGAAGCTGGTCATCCTCGCGGGGGAGCGGGGCAGGGGTGACGAAGATAAACGAAAACCGCCTGGCTCAACTGCTTAAGCGAAAGCTCCGAGAGACCACGGATGCCAAGCAAGCAAACCCCTTTTTACTCCTCATCGAGATTCCCCCACATCGGCCGCGGTCACCAGCCAATTCAAGAACCTCTCCCTGCCAGATCCCAGCTCAGCGTGGCCCGCGTCGTCGACCCAGAGGAGTTCCGCTTTGTTCCGAAGCGACCGCAACAGGCTCTGCAGATCCTCTTGGGGGTAAAACATCTCCTTTCCCCCATGGACCACCAACAACGGCTTATCCTCAGGGTAAGTGACGGCCAAATCCAACGGGGCCGGTCCCCGGAGAGCCCCGCCGGAGAAACGAGCTCCCATTCCCCGCAAAAACAGGAACCATAAAGGGAGCCATCGCCTTCGGAACCCGATGTCGGGGAAGCGGGGTGGCATCCCCACCACAGCCAGGGCGTCCAACATATCGGGCTTTTGGCAGGCCAACGCGAAGGCGGCCATGCCGCCCAGTGAAAAACCTACCGCTCCCACCCAACGATAGCCCAAGCCGCGCACCAGACGGACCACCGCCTCCAGGTCGGCTACGGGCCCTTCCAGGCCCCGTTCCAGGTCCAACACCCCCGCGCTGTCCCCGTGACCCCGAAAATCTAAGGTGAAGACGTCGAAATGGCAGGTCATCTCCTCCGCCAGCTCCACCAGAGGTTCGTATCGCCGCCCTGTGACCGCGGGGTGAGCCATCACCACCGCCTGGTCGGACTCTTTGCCGCCCCTTCTCGGGATATGGGTCACCGCTATCTCGACCCCGTCCCGAGCTGCGACCCTCATATCCCTGAAGGGTATCCGGGGGTCTCGACGGGGCATCAGCGAGCGCAGGTAGACGACAGCGCAGGCAATCGACGCCGTCGGGAGGAGAAAAACGGAGAGAAGCTCCCACAACCGAGGTCTCGTGCGGCTGGGTTTGTCCCACTTCCTCACCACCGCTGGGCCGATCCCCTCAACCTTCCCCTTCGATCTCTTTCCCATCCCCGTTTTCGCTTCCGCATTCCTTGGAACGGGAGAGCATTCCCATACGGCCGGTCAAGGAGTCGGCGAAATGCTTGATGACCCTCAAAAAGGTCTCCGCCTCCTCGTGGCTCAACTCCCCCAGTATGGAGGATATGGTGCGGGCTTGAAGCCCCTCCACCGTCATCACCAACTCCTCTCCTTTTGGCGTTAGCTCTAAATAAGTGTTTCTCCGATCCGAGGAGTCTTTGTTCTTCTTGACCAGGCCTTGTCTGAGAAGGTGATTGGCCATCCTGCTGGTGGTGGGCATGGACACCAACATCCTGCTGCTCAGGTCGGAGATCTTCAAAGGACCGGCCTTGCTCAAGTGGAGGAGCATGTGGAACTGCTGGAAGGTTATGCCGTATCTGGGAAGGTATTCGCGAAACACCGCGTGACGGCATCCCGCGATGCGATACAACTCCCTCATCAATTCGCTTGCCCTTCTGTCCAGCAAATCCATGAGCTAATTTTAATGTATACGTCCTCCTGTAAGGGAACGGGGTCCAAGGGGCGCGGGGCAATGGGGCGTCAGACCGTTTTGAGAACCTAAAGCCGCTCTGCACAAACATCAGCGAAAACCCGACCATGGCCTGAATCGAGCGGCAAGGACCACCGGGATATTTATGGAAAAAATACGGTGAACACGTTACTCACGAAGTTTTAGGTCTCATATGAAGCGGAAGTCCCGCCTTCACCGGAAGCGGCCACGTTCGGGAGGTGGATCAGGGGCAATGGGTCTTCTTGGCCAATTGCAGTGGGGAAGGGAAAAGGGGGAAGCGGCCACGTTCGGGAGGTGGATGAAGGGCAAACCGGGCTTGCCCGGAACCGCAAACCGTCCTCAGGGGCCTCTACCCACTCCGGTTTTGGACATGGGAAGAAGATCCGTGAATCGAAGAGGATAAGAACGTAAGGAGGCGGAGGTGGTGAAGTTGCCTCGAGAGGAATACCTGCGAACCCTTTGGCAAAAGGCGGTGGATTCCAGGGCCGAGGAGAGGGAAAGGGTCATTTCGGTACTTACCACCTCCATGAGTTTGGAGGAAAAGGTCCATCAAATGCACGGTACCATGTCCGTGGGGGAGATGTTTGTATCCGTGTTCCGTTACAACCTCCGGCCTTTCCGGGCCGGTGAAGACCCGGTTATCGGTATCCCTCCCCTACTTTTCACTGACGGACCCCGGGGCATAGCGGTGGGGAGATCCACTTGCTTCCCGGTGAGCATGGCCCGGGGTGCCTCCTTCGACCCGGACCTGGAGGAAAGGATAGGGCGTGCCATGGGAAGGGAGGCCCGGGCCCGGGGAGCCAACATGGTGGGAGCCCCCTGCGTAAACCTTCTCCGCCATCCCGGATGGGGACGAGCCCAGGAGACCTATGGCGAGGATCCCTATCACGTGGGGGAAATGGGGGCGGCATTGGTAAGAGGGCTCCAGGAGGAGGTCATGGCCTGCCCTAAGCATTTCGCCTGCAACAGCATCGAGGAATCGCGTTTCCACGTGAACGTGGTGGTGGACGAGAGGACGCTTCGGGAGGTCTACCTCCCCCACTTCCGCCACTGCGTGGATCACGGGGCGCACTGCATCATGAGCGCCTACAATCGGGTGAACGGCGATTACTGTGCCCACAACCGCCACCTGCTCAGGGACATCTTGAAAGGTGAGTGGGGCTTTCAAGGCATCGTGATGTCCGACTTCGTGCTGGGCACCCGGGACACCGAGAAGGCTCTCCTGGGAGGTCTAGACGTGGAGATGCCCCAGGGCTTCCATTACGGTCACAGGCTGATCCGGGCGGTGAGGCGGGGCAGATTGCCAGAAAGGCTGGTGGACGAGGCAGTACGGCGCATCCTGTGGGTAAAAGCGGAATACTTCTCCAAGGTGGCCGGCCGACCCGCGCCGGTGAAGCCCTCCGAACTCCTTCACCGGGAGTTGGCGCTGGAGTCCGCCCGTAAGGGAATGGTCTTGCTAAAAAACGAAGGAGGCGCCCTGCCCCTTCCTCGGGGCGAGACAAGGCGCATAGCCGTGGTGGGGAAGCTGGCGGCGGTGCCCAACCTGGGCGACATGGGAAGCAGTCGGGTGCGTCCACCTTACACGGTCACACCCCTGGAAGGGATAACGGCCATGGCCTCGTCCGGTTCGGAGGTGGCGTACTGCGACGGAAGTGATTTGGGAGAGGTGAGGAGGCTTTCCGCCTGGGCCGATGCCTGCGTGGTGGTGGTGGGCCTCACCCATCGTCAGGAAGGGGAGTACATGCTCCCTCTCCCGGAAACCCTCAAAGTGGGAGGGGACCGCGAGGACCTTGACTTGCCCGCGCCCTGGGAGGAGGTGGTCTTGGCGGCGGCGCAGAACAACCGGCGCACTGTGGTGGCGCTAATGGGGGGCTCGGCCGTGACCATGGAAAGATGGATAAATGAAGTCCCCGCCGTGATCATGGCATGGTATCCAGGCATGGAGGGTGGATGGGCCTTGGCGGAGGTCCTGTTCGGAACGGTGAACCCGGGCGGCAAGCTCCCCTTCTCCATACCCCGCTCCTCCGCCGCCCTTCCCTTCTTCCGCAGCAGGATCAGGGAGATCGCCTACGGCTATCTTCACGGTTACCGTTGGCTGGATGCCCGTGGCCTTCCCACTCGCTTTCCCTTCGGCCACGGCCTCACCTACGCTGATTTCGAGCTCCGCAAGGCCCAGGTGAAAACAGAGAGATGGGATGGCGCCTCTCCCTTGGAGGTGGAGGTGGAGGTGGAGAACCCCCATAACCTACCGGGAGACGAGGTGGTGCAAGTCTACGTGAGCGTACCCCGCTCCCGGGTCATGAGGCCCCCTAAGGTCTTGGCTGGCTTTCGCAGGTTGAGCCTCCACCCGAGGGAGAGGGTGACGGTGAGTTTGGACATAGATCCATCTCCCTTCACGTACTTCGACGAGGAAAGAGGGGAGATGACGCTGGAAAGGACGGAATACAGGATCTTGGTGGGCTTCTCATCCAAAAACCTGCGGGAAGCGGGTATCATCAACTTATACTGACCTTTAGCCCCGTAAGGCCGTGACCCTCCCGGGTTCCCTCCGAGGTAATTGGCCGACTCTCCACGTGTTTCGGGATTTCCCAGGCAAGGACCTCGCGGGAAGTGTAGAATAACCCTACCGCCGACGGCTAAAAGGCACCCGAAGCCACGGGTGGGATGTGCCCCAAAAGCTCGCGTTTAACATGGTTGGCAAGAGTTTGCGGTTCGTCTGGACAACTCGCCCATGATGGGAATGAGGGATGAGGCCGAATCCACGAGGCCCTCGGAAAAACGACAGGCAAGGGAGGCGAGCGCCCTCTCTTCCCTGTTGATGCGCGACTTCCGCTTCCTCTGGGCGGGGGCCTTCGTGAGCAATGTGGGCACCTGGATCCACAACACCGCTCTTTTCTGGCTCGTGAAGGAAAAGACGGGCTCCGACGCCTGGGTGGGGATCATCAACCTGGCCCAGTTCCTTCCCGTGTTCCTCTTGGTCCTGGCGGCGGGCTCCATGGCCGACACCTTCGACCGCAAGAAGCTGATACTTGTCACCCAAACCGCGATGATGGTGTTCGCCCTTGCCCTGGCCATCCTCTCCACCCTCCATCTCGACAACTTGCCGGTGATCGTGACCATCACCGCCCTCATGGGCATAGCCTTCGTCTTCAACTTTCCCGCCTGGAGGGCCATCGTCACCGACTTGGTTCCCCCCAACATGATTCTCAACGCCGTGGCCCTCGACGCCGCCCAGTTCAACATGGCCAGGTTCGTGGGCCCTATGCTGGGGGCCATTGTCCTGACCCTGTCCGGGGCGACCCTCGCTTTCTACTTAAACGCCCTGAGCTTCCTGGCAGTGATAGCGGCCATCCTCGCCATCAGGAAAAAGACCCCTCCTCCCCGAAGGAAGGACGAGAACCTCTCCCGACATATCAGGGCGGTGTTCACTTTCACCTGGAAGAACCGTTGGGCGAGGAACCTGTTGGCGGTTATGGCGGTTTCCTCCCTCTTCGGCCTCACCTATCTCGTCGTTCTGCCAGGGATGACCAAAGACGTGCTCGGGGGCGGGTCTTCCGCCTACGGGCTCCTTTTAGGCGCCACCGGTCTGGGAGCGGCGATAGCGGCTCCCCTGGTGACCGCTTTGAATCGTAGGGTCCGGGAGACCTCGATCATCCGTTGGTCCGCCTTGACCTGCTCCATCCTGCTCATCGCCTTCGCCATCTCCCGCCATATAGTCTCCTCCGCGGCACTCAGTTTTCTCATGGGAGCGAGTTTCCTCATGCTGAGCTCCTCCATCAACGCCGTGCTTCAGTCCGGTGTAAAAAGGGACATGCGGGGGAGGATAATGAGCCTTTATATCCTCGTGTTTCAGGGTCTTTTCCCCTTGGGCGGTCTCCTCATGGGCTTCATATCTGACCGCACCAACCCGACCGACGCGCTGCTTCTGGGAGGCACGGTGTGCCTTTTCATGTCCATGATGCTGTTCCTGTTCCCGGACATCCTGGAAAGACACGATCATCTCGTCCTTTAATAGGCGGACCGTCAGGGAAGAGGTGGGGTAGCAGAAGGCCTAGGCGGAAAGGAAAGGTGAAGGGGTAAGGCGCTCGCGGCCCCTTTGATCTGATCCCGCGTTAGAGGCCAATAGCCATCGAGGTGTCCCCTTGGCGAATTAGCTCAACGGCGAATTGGAGCTCAACATCCCGTCGATCGTTGAAAACCCTGGGAGTCACCAGATCCGCTGAGGCCTTGCCGGGCGAAGAAGCGCCTCTTGTCGCCTGGGTTTACGGAAAGTAACGGAACCAAATGCTCAGGAAGGGAACTCCACCATCATATCCAACACTCCGTCATTTGAAAGTTCCCAATGGACGCGGGAACTGTCCCGTCCCATAGCCAGCTCGTACAGGGCCTGGGCCATCCCCACGCATAAATAAGGCATACAGGAGTTCACCAGTTTGACCCGCAACCGCCTTTCGTCCGCCGCGAACTCCGCCACGTAACCCAGCCCTCGCAAGGCGGCCATGCGGGCGAAGGCGCTCCTCTCACGGCGCCAATCCTCCTTGGCCGCCATCGACTTCACGAACCGGCGTTGGGCCTCCACCACCGCCATGGGGATCTCCTGACCTAACTCCTCCTCTAAGTCAGCGATCACGGAATCCACGGCATGAGGACCGAAGATGGCCATCCTCCTTCCAGTCTCGCGGTCCTGGATAACCCCCCTTTCCAAGTCCCAATCCATCTTCTCGAGCTCCCGGGGTACCCCGCAACGCTCGCATCTGTCCAGTCTCATGTCACCGCCCCTGAAGGGATATCTCCTGCGGCGCAGCCGGTCGCGCAGCTCCACCGGGTGGTCGGCGGGAAAGACGCTGAAGAGCCAGACGTCATCCCCCTCCGGCTCGTAACGCACCCACATGTCCCTGCACTCGAACGCTTCCACCGTGGCCAGGATCTCAGCCGCGTAAAACAGCACGGAGTAAGGCTTCCTCACCGGTATCACTCTCCAAGGGTGCACGTCGTGCTCTTCCCAGAGGGGACCCCAAAGGGCCTCACCATATCCGTAGACCTTGCCTACCTGAAAAGCCTTGCCAGCTACTGCCTTGCCAATGGGGTTTCTTATGAGATGGCCCCAACGACGAAACGCCGGGAGGCCGCTCAGTCCCTCGTTGAGCCGCATGAGGAATCTCCTGGCCCAGGAGGGAAAGACGCTTTCCATGTAGCGTCGCACCTCTCGGCGACGGCTCTCGATAACGATGTGCTCGATGGGAAGGCCGATGAGCTCCTCTATACCCCTGAAAACGCCGTCCAGGACTTGGGACTCGTAAATCACTAGGCGGTTGCGGGAGGACCGCCGCAGGTAAATCACCCCGTCCGACCCCCATTCCAGCTCCCTGCCGATGAAGGCGGGCACTCCGCACCCCGGACACCTAGAAGCGTAGTCCACGGCCACCTCCACTTAACTTATTTAACTTATAAGTAACATCATGAGATAATTCCATACCATTGCCCGAGTTCCTTCACGCCCATATTCCTGACCTCATGAATATTTATGTTATCTTCATCCCCGACAAATTTCCTCCGCCACTTGTAAAAACCCACCAATGGGTTCCGGCGAGGAGCCCCTTAGGTGGATTGCGGGCCTTTCTTGCGATTGGCTTTCTAAGGCAGCGCATCCCCTCCCAGGGGCGAACCACGGAGGCTTAGGGGTGGCGGGAACAGGGAGTGCCGAGGCAAATGGGCTGAGTCCGCCGACGATATCCAGGGACTCGCACCCGGACCTTGCCTAGATGGATCGATAGCGGGCGAAAACGGCAATTCGCCGCCAACTTGCCGGCCCACCCAAAGATTTCATCCTGGCCAAGAACCAAAAAGAAAAGGCCCTGAGGGCCTTATTTGTGGTAGCGCATGCGGGATTCGAACCCGCGATCTCCGCCTTGAGAGGGCGGCGTCCTAGGCCAACTAGACTAATGCGCCACGCATTATCCTATTCAGTTGGCTGGGGGAGAAGGATTCGAACCCTCACAACGAGATCCAGAGTCTCGCGTCCTACCATTAGACGATCCCCCAGTCTTCCGGGATGGTATGATAGCACAACTTCCCGTTTTGCTCAACGCCCCCCAACCCTTTACCTGCCTAAAGCGCCCACCGAAAAGGTGTAGCAAACCGTTCTTGGTCGAATCAGCCAAATGGAATCAGCCAAATGAGATGACTTCCAAAACGACCCTCTCATAGACTTTCCATGGCCCGGGCAATCCTCTGCAGGCATCTCTCCCTGCCCAGAAGCTCCATGGACTCAAAAAGTGGGGGACTAACCTTCCTGCCGGTGATGGCCACCCTTATGGGCTGAAATGCCTGGCGAGGTTTGAGTCCCAAACGCTCAGCCATCTCCCGGAGGGTCGTCTCTATGTGGGGGGCGGTGAACTCCTTCAGCTCCAGCAAACCCTTTCCCGCCTCCCGCAGCACCCGTTCGCTCACCTCATCCTCCAGCACTGTACGAGCGTCATCCTCGATATCCACCTCTTGAAACAAGAAGCGGACCAGATGCACCGCGTCACCCAGCACCTTTATCCTCTCCCGCAGCAGGGGGGTGGCTTTTAACAACACCTCGAAGGCCTTTTGGTCGTCGTCCTTCACCAGGCCGGCCCTCACCAAAAAGGGGAACACCCTTTCCGCCAGCTCCCGGTCCCCAAGGGCCATGATGTACTGGGAATTCATCCAAAGCAGCTTGTCCTCATCCCAAACCGCAGGCTTGCTGCTAACCCTTTCCAGGCTGAAGTTCTCTATGAGGGTCCTGCGATCCATGATGGTGGTGGAATCATCCAGGCTCCAACCCAAAAGCGCCAAGAAGTTGACCATGGCCTCCGGCAGATAGCCCTTTTCCCGGAAGCTGCCCACCGATACGTCCCCATGCCTTTTGGAAAGGGGTCGGCCGTCCCTCGCCACGATCATGGGAAGATGGGCGAAGGCGGGCGGCTCGGCGCCCAGGGCACGGTACAACAATATCTGTTTTGGAGTGTTGGACAGGTGATCGTCCCCTCGCACCACGTGGGTTATCTCCATATCCAGGTCGTCCACCACCACCGCCAGGTTGTATGTGGCGCTCCCATCGCTGCGCAGGAGCACGAAATCCTCGATGTCCCGGTTACGGAAGGTAATCTCGCCCCTGACCAAGTCGGTGAAGGTCACCTCGCCCTCGGGGACGAGGAAACGGAGGGCATAAGGAATCCCGCTGCGTATCCGGGCCTCCCTCTCCGCCTCGGAAAGGGAGAGGCAGCGCCGGTCATACATGGGGCTCCTGCCCTCCTTGAGGGCTTCGCGGCGTCTCTCCGCCAGTTCCTCCGGCTCACAGAAACAAGGATAGGCTTTTCCGTCCCGCAGCAAGCGCATGGCCGCGTCCCGATACAGGGCATACCTGCCCGTCTGCCGGTAGGGAAAATGCCTCCCCCCCACCTCAGGACCTTCATCCCAATCCAGACCTAACCAGCGCAGGTCCTCCATGATGGCCTGGATGGCCTCCTCGGTGGAACGGGAGATGTCCGTATCCTCGATGCGCAGGATGAAGCTACCTTGGTGCCTCCTGGCCAAAAGCCAGTTGTACAGCGCCGTTCTGGCGCCCCCCACGTGAAGATATCCCGTGGGGCTAGGTGCGAACCTCAAGCGCACTACCATCCCTCCTCTTTTCAAGGGTGGAAAACGGGAAATATGCTAACACATCCGAACGACTTTCCGAAGGCGTTCCCTCTTTTTCCTCAAGAATCGGCCGGCGGGGACAAGGATGGAATGGGGGTCTCGGCCTTTTCAATAGCCAACCAAGTCCGGGTCCACAACACGGACTTGAAGGCCTGCACCAGCGTTTGGCCCGCCAAAAGGAGAGAGGCCAAGAGCGCGTAGAAGAGCAAGGGGGGGAGCGCTCGGATCACCGGAACCCCCAACAGCCTGCCCAGACCCCTTCCCATCCACGGGAGTATGGCTGCAAACATCCAAGCGGGAAGGATAAAAGCGACATCCGCTATCAAGGCCCAAAACCAAGTCATCACACACTTTGCAGGCGAACCTCGCGCCTTCTCCCACCCCTTACTCCACGCCTCCAAAGGCTCTTTCAACCCAAGCACCGACTCCCTGGCCGCCAGACGGACCAAAGCGGCAGCTGGCCCGTATAACAAAAACAAAAGCGACCCCCATATCCCTATGAAAAGGAGGTAAAGTGGCCAGAGTCGCAGGCGAGGATCAAAACGGCTCCACGAGTACACGATACGAGCGGGAACCGATATCACGAACAGCCGCGCCAATTCGTAAGGAAGATAGGTCAAGGCCAGGGGAAGATAGCGCCGTTTCACGCCACGAACCGTCGTCATGAGACCGGGGGTATCCTTGATTCCCGAGGCCTGTCCGATGAGCGCCATCTCCCCCAAGACGCCAAGGGCCCGCAGCACGAGGAAGGAAAGGATGATAGCCAGGACTCCCAGCATGGACCCAGAGGTCCCCCCCACTATATTCCCTGCTTTCTCCCCCACCCAGAGGGGATCCCATCCAAAAAGGGCCCGCCAGGACTCGGAAAGCCCGAACGAGACCAAAATCGCCGCCGGCCAAAGCCGCTTTTCGGTCAAAACGAGGCGGAGCGCCTCCCGAACCTCATTGAACTCCCGCAATCTCATGGGATCCTGTCTACCCTTGCCCTAATCCTTTCCGCAAGGTGAATTCACTCCTGCACGAACCCACCATGGGGTTTAGGAAATGACGAGAAGCCTCATATCCGCCGTCGGAAAGGTTTCCGAGACTTTCCCGGAACATAGTTGGATTTCCACAAAGGGTTTATGGTTCCCTTCCGACGAGAGGCGATCGCCTCGGAAGACATTGGGAAGGATTTTTCAAAGCGTAATTCCCCGGTTAAAATGAATTCGTGACCGGCTGCGCGAGAAGGGGGGGCAATGCCGCAGTTCACCATGCTTTTCGGACTTGCTGCCATGATCACGTGTTTTTACCTGTTCTTCGTTCTCTTGCGGCGACCAAACGTGCGCCAAGACCAACTCTTCCTCGCCCTGTCCCTTTTGATATTGGGGTTTTGGGTTATCGTCAACTTCGTCCACAACCTCTTCCCTAACCCTACTCCCTCGTTACATTCCATCGTTACATTCCAATACCGCGCCATCTTCTCCCTGGAAAGTCTAGCCGTGGCCTTCCTGCTCCTCTTCGGTATGTCGTACTTTCTGGGCAGGGATTTGAAAAAGAAGGTGGTGGCAGGCCTGCTCGCCATTGCACTGATACTGGCAGGGGTCAACGCCACGGACCTGGTGATCAGGGAAGGCAATCTGGTAGGCTACACCCCTTTGGGTTCCAAGTTCACTCAAGAGGAAGGTCCCCTGTACCCCCTTTCCGTGACTATAATGGGTGGGGGCGCGCTGCTTTTCGTTGCCTTGATTTTTCTCAAATGGAGAAGATCGCGGGGGATCGAGCGCCACAGGAGCGCTTATATCCTCTGGGGTTTCGGGACCTACATCCCCGTTTTCATCGTCTTTTCGGGAATCATCACCGCCTTGGCCAGCCATGACGTCATCTCCGACTACCTCTTCGCCCTCTCCGTGGTCCCCTACTGGATGACGGCCTATTCCCTGACCCGCTACCGTTTGATGGACGTGAGGCTGGCAGCTCGCAGGGTGATCTCTCGCTTATTGGCATTGTTTCTCCTCTCGCTCCCCCCCTTCTTGGTCTTTTCTTTCTTGGGAACTTGGTTGGCGGAAAGACCCAATACCACGGCGGTGATATTCATAGGTTATCTGGGTTTTTCCATCCCCCTGGCACCACCGCTCCATCGCTTCCTCGAAAAGGCGGTTTCCCGAACCGTGTTCCCGGGTATTTTCGACGCGGAAAATATCGCCTTTCAAGCCTCCCAGGCCATCGCCCTCGAGGGCGATCCCCGCAGAGGTTTGGAGAAAGCTTTGCGAAAGGTGGCGGAGATCCTCCGGCTCGACCTTCTGATCATAAGGCTCTACCCTGACGGGGAGACCATGCTCGAACTGGGATGGCGCAGGGCCGGAAGTGGATGGGAAAAAGTGGAAAGATGGTGGAGGCGTCCAAGGGCTTCCTCGCCGGAAACCACCCCTCAGGACGGCGACACCGCGCTCGGCGACAAGGGGAAAGAACAGGAACGGATATTCAAGGAGCCGCTCAGAGGCCTAGTCGGTGAGTGCGGCCTTCTTTGGGCGGAGAAGAACGCCGGACTTGAGCCTTTGGATTTGGACCTACTCATCCTGCTGTCCCGCAATCTTGGCCTGGCGGTGGAGAACCAGCTACAACATATCCGTTACCTGGCCCAGCTTGACCGGTTGAAAAGGGTCCAGCAGGCCCTCACCCGATCAAGCCGCATGAGCGGGGAGATTGTATTGGTGGCCTCCCACGAACTGAAGACCCCTCTCACCGTGCTGTACGGAATCTCGGCCCTATCCTCCGGAGAAGCTACAAGGGGATCGCCTGCCTTGGAAGGAATTCGCCGGGAATCCGAGAGGCTCCGATCCGTGGCCGAGGAATTCGAGAGAACAGCCCTCTGGGAAGAGGGCTCTATGCTGGGGACTCAAAAAAACGTCCAATGATCCCTCGGGAAACCAATTTCAAGGATACCCGAGGGCGAGCGATCTGGGAGAATGCCGGGACGAGGCCCCCGAGCACCTATGGGCCTCGGGCTCATCGCCACCGCCAAAGGGCGAGAAAATTCCGGAAACCCAGCGCCGATGTACAGGTCCTTTAAAAGGCTGTCCCCTAACGCCCCGTCGAGGGCTCGGGCGCGCTCACCTTGTTGGAGAGCCTTCCTATTCCCTCTATCTCCACCTCCACCAAGTCCCCGGGACGCATCTCCCCCACCCCGGCGGGGGTGCCGGTGAGGATGACGTCGCCCGGATACAAGGTCATGACGCGGGAAACGAAGCTCAGTAGATAGTCCGGACCGAATACCATGGCCGAGGTACGGGAGGCCTGTCGCAGTTCACCGTTGAGATAAAGCCTGACCTCCAAATCGGAGGGATCCACCTCCGTCTCTATCCAGGGACCCAAGGGGCAGAAAGTGTCGAATCCCTTTGCCCTAGTCCACTGCCCGTCCTTGACCTGTAAGTCGCGGGCAGTGACGTCATTGGCGCAGGTGTACCCCAGGATTTGACCTCCCGCCTCCTCTACCGACAAGTCCTTGCACTCCCCGGCCACCACGATGGCCAATTCCGCCTCGTAGTCCACCCTCTGGCTCATCTTCGGGTATAAGATGGTGCCGCCGTGGGGAAGGAGAGAGGAGGGTGGCTTCATGAAAAGCACGGGCTCTTCCGGGAGGGGCATTCCCAACTCCTCGGCATGATCCCTGTAGTTGAGGCCCACGGCCACGATCTTCTGGGGGAAGACGGGAGGGAGGAGTTCAACCTCCTCAAGTCTTACGCCATACCCCAGCTCCCGAATGCCCTGAAAAGGTGTCCCCTCTATCTCCCTCAGGATCTCGTTTTCGAGGATCCCGTAACGTATCCTTCCGCGATAAAGGTATCTCGCCAGCCTCAATCGCGTATACCTCCGACGGGGTCAGCCCTCATACCAAGATGTTGTCAAAAACCCAATCGGGTCGCGCCTCAGCTCAGGCGTCCGGCTTTGCCTTCTTGTGCAGGAGACCGTATTCGATGGAATCCACCAGGGCTTGCCAGCTGGCCTCGATGATGTTCTCTGAGACCCCGATGGTGCCCCAGGTCTTCTCCCCATCGCCGCTTTCGATGAGCACGCGGGTCACCGCTGCGGTGGCCTTTTCCGGGTTCAGGATCAGCACCTTGTAGTCTTGAAGCTCGATCTCCTCCAGCTCGGGATAAGCCCTGCCTATGGCCTGCCTCAAGGCGCGGTCCAAGGCGTTCACCGGGCCGTTTCCCTCCGCCGTCTCAATGATCCTCTTCCCCCGGCAGTGCACCTTGACCGTGGCCTCCGTCTCCACCTTGCCATCCTCCCGCTTCTCCATGATCACCCGGAAGCTCTCCAAGCGGAAGAATACTTGGTGCATGCCCAGCACCCTGCGCATGAGGAGTTCGAATGACCCATCGGCCGCCTCGAAATGATAACCCCGGTGCTCCAACTCCTTGACCAGCCTCAGGATCTCCTGCACCTTCTCCGGATTCTTGGAGAGGTCTCTTCCCAGCTCCCTCCCCTTCAGGATTATGGTGCTCTTCCCGGAAAGCTCCGAGACCTCGATGCGCTGCCGATTGCCCACCAGCTCCGGACGGATGTGCTCGTAGGTAGCCGGATCCTTGAGCACGGCGCTTATGTGCAGGCCACCCTTGTGGGCGAAGGCGTTGCGGCCCACGTAGGGCTGATGGTTATCGGGCTTGACGTTGGCTATCTCGCTCACGTAATGGGATAGCTCGGTGAGGCTGGCCAGGCTCTCCATGGTAACCGCAGGGATTCCCATCTTGAGCACCAGCGCCGGGATGATGGCCACCAAGTCGGCGTTTCCGCACCTTTCCCCGTAACCGTTGATGGTGCCATGCACCAGGGTGACTCCCTCTTTGACCGCCAGGAGGCTGTTGGCCACCGCACAGCCGCTGTCGTTGTGGGCGTGGATGCCCAGTGGCACGGGTATCTCGTCCTTGACCTCGACGATGATGCCGGCTACCTCCCAAGGAAGCGTTCCTCCGTTGGTGTCACACAGGCATACCCAATCCGCACCCGCCTCCACCGCTGCCCGGATGGTCTCGAGGGCGTAACGGGGATTGGACTTGTAGGCGTCGAAGAAATGTTCTGCGTCGTAAAACACCAGTCTGCCGTGCTTTTTCATGTACTCGACCGAGTCGGAGATCATGAAGAGGTTCTCATCCAGCTGGGTCTGAAGTGCCCGTTTGACGTGCAAATCCCAAGTCTTGCCCACCAGACAGACGGCGGGCGTCTCCGCCCTGAGCAGCTCCTCCAACCCCTTATCCTTGTCCGCCCCTATCAGGGCTTTGCGAGTGGCGCCGAAGGCCACTGGGACCGCGTTCCTCAGCTCGATCTCCATCAAACGGCGGAAGAGCTCGGCGTCCTTGGGATTGGAGGCGGGATAACCACATTCCACGTAGTGGATACCAAATTCATCCAGACGATGGAGGATCTTCAACTTGTCCTCCACCGACAGGGAGAGGCCCTCCCTCTGGGCGCCATCGCGAAGGGTGGTGTCGTATAGTTTAACCTCCCTTTCCATTCGTTTCCAGCTTCTCCTTTACCCGGGGCACCCCCGGCAATCCGGGAGCGCCAGGGTCTCATTCCACATATTCCAGCCAGTGTTCGTAGTCCTTTTCCAATCCCTTTACGATGCTGAAGAACTTCTCTTGGATCCTCCTGGTTATCGGGCCCGGCTCCCCGATGAACCTGTCATCCACCTCTCTAATGGGAACCACCTCGGCGGCGGTACCGGTGAAGAAGGCCTCGTCGGCCAGGTATAGGTCGGTCCTGAGCAGATCCCTCTCGAAACAGGGGATCCCGAGGTCCTCGGCAATCCGCATAACGGAATCTCTGGTAATCCCCTCCAGAGCCCCGGATGAGGTGGGCGGCGTGTACAGCTTCCCGTTTCGCACCACGAAGATGTTCTCCCCGGCGCCGTCGGCCACGTGACCTTGCATGTTCAGAAGGATGGCCTCGTCGTATCCTGCCTCCACCGCCTCCATCTTGGCCAATATGGAGTTGAGGTACTGCCCGCAGGCCTTGGCAGCGGTAGGGATGGCGTTCGAGTCGTTGCGCCGGAAGGAGGAGATCTTGGCCCTCACGCCGTGCTTTATGCCCTCCTCACCCAAATAGGCACCCCATGGCCACACCGCGATGGCCACGTTGACCGGCGCGCCCATGGGATTGAGCCCCATTTCCCCATAACCCCTAAAGGCTATGGGCCTTATGTAGCAGCTCTTGAGCCCATTGGCCTTTATGACCAACTTCGTGGCCTCCACCAACACCTCCAAGCTGAAAGGGATCTCCATCTTATAAACCGAGGCGGAACGGAAGAGCCTCTCCAGATGGTCCACCAGACGGAAAACCGCAGGCCCCCTTGGTGTCTCGTAAGCCCTCACCCCTTCGAACACCCCGGAGCCGTAATGCAGGGAATGGGTCAGCAGATGCACCTGGGCCTGGTCCCAATCCACCAGCCTTCCGTCCATCCAGATCTTGTCGACTTTCGGTATCGGCATCTACGCTCCTTTCCTCATCCTTCCCGTCCCCTTAGAGGAAAAAACAGAACTCGCTTTCAAAAGGGGCTTTGTCATCCTCCACTGGAAGCCTCATCCTTCCCGCACGTATTCTACAACACGGTCTCCCACCTCCGAGGTGGACATGCCCATCTTCCCCGCCGACAGGGACTTTATGTCATGGGCGCAGACCTTCATCACCGCCCTCTCCACGCGCTCTGCGGCCTCCTCCAAGCCGAGATGGGAGAGCATCATCTGAACCGCGCAGATGGCGGCAAGCGGGTTGATGACCCCTTTACCGGTGTATTTCGGCGCTGAGCCCCCGATGGGCTCGAACATAGAGGTGCCCTGGGGATTGATGTTTCCCCCCGCGGCGATACCCATGCCCCCTTGGATGATGGCCCCCAGGTCGGTGATGATATCGCCGAACATGTTGTCGGTCACCACCACGTCGAACCACTCGGGGTTTTTCACGAACCACATGCAGATGGCGTCCACGTGGGCGTAATCCGTCTCCACGTCCGGATATTCGTCGGCCACCTCGTAAAAAGTCCTTTCCCAGAGGTCCCAGGCGTAGGTCAACACGTTGGTCTTGCCGCAGAGGGTGAGTTTTTTCTTCTTGTTCCTCTTTCGGCAAAACTCGAACGCATAGCGAACACAGCGCTCGACTCCCATGCGGGTATTTACACTCTCCTGGATGGCCACCTCGTGAGGGGTTCCCTTGCGCAGGAAACCTCCACTCCCGGCGTAAAGCCCCTCGGTGTTCTCGCGTACCACCACGAAGTCGATGTCCTCGGGGCCCTTGTCCTTCAAGGGGCAGTCCACTCCCGGATACAGCCTCACCGGGCGCAGGTTTATGTACTGGTCCAGGCCGAAGCGGATCTTCAAGAGTATTCCCTGCTCCAGGATGCCAGGCCTCACGTCCGGATGCCCTATAGCACCCAAAAATATGGCGTCATAGGAACGCAACTGTTCCAGTTCCTCATCGGTAAGGGTCAGTCCGGTGCGCAGGTAACGCTCACCGCCGAAGTCGAAGAAATCCGCCTGGTAATCGAAACCGCAGACCTCCGCCGCGGCCTCCAGCACCTTCACGCCTTCCCGGACCACCTCAGGTCCCGTACCATCTCCCGGTATCACCGCTATCCTGTACATGCTACTCTCCCCAGTCTCGCCGTGACGGTCTGATCTCCAGCAACCTTCAGCGGGAAGCAGGCCCGCCCCTTTCCTCGAGCCTGCGCCTCACGTACTCCACCAAGCCGCCCGATGCGATGATCTCCCTCACCGACTCGGGGAAGGGTGTGGCTTGGAATACCTTCCCGGTAGAGAGGTTCTCAATGGTGCCTTTAACCAAGTCCACCCTCAGCCTATGCCCGGTTTCAATGTCAGCCACCGCTTCCGGGCACTCCAGGATGGGGAGTCCCACGTTTATGGCGTTGCGGTAGAAGATGCGGGCGAAGGAGGAGGCAATCACGCAAGACACCCCACATCCCTTCAGGGCCAAGGGCGCATGTTCCCGGGAGGAGCCGGAACCGAAGTTCTCCTCCGCCACCACCATATCCCCCGGCTGCACCCGGCTGGAGAATTCCGGATCCAAGTCCTCCAGGCAATGCTTCCCTAACTCTTCAGGATCATAGGACGTGAGATAGCGAGCCGGAATTATAACGTCAGTGTCCACGTTCGGTCCGTAGCGCCAGGCCTTTCCCTCTAAAATCATCCTGGCCTCCATCAGAACACCTCCTCGGGATGGGCCACCCTTCCTAGAACCGCCGAGGCGGCCGCCACCGCCGGACCGGAAAGGTAGACCTCACTGTCGCGATGACCCATCCTGCCCACGAAATTGCGGTTGGTGGTGGAGATGGCCCGTTCCCCCGCCGCCAGCACCCCCATGTGCCCCCCGAGGCATGGACCACAAGTGGGGGGGCTTATCACCGCGCCCGCCTCCACCAGGGCCTCCAACCATCCCCGGGAAGCCATCTCCCGGATGATTTCCTGGGTTCCCGGGAACACCAAAAGCCTCACCCGGGGATGGACCCTGCGGCCCCTGAGGATGCGGTAGGCCACCTCCATGTCCTCCAACCGGCCGTTGGTGCATGAACCGATGACCACTTGGTCCACCTCCACGTCCCGCACCTCGGAAACGGGGCGGACATTGGAGGGGAGATGGGGAAGCGCCACCTGGGGTTCCAGATCGCTCACGTCGAAATCGTACACCTTCTCGTACTCCGCATCGGGATCGCTCTTGAACTCTATGTACTCCCTATGTGCCCTGCTTTTGAGCCACTCTCGGGTCACCTCATCCACGTGGAATATGCCGTTCTTGGCGCCCGCCTCTATGGCCATGTTGGCCATGGTGAAGCGGCCATCCATGGACAAGTTTTCCACCACCGGACCGTGGAACTCCATGGCCCTGTAGAGGGCCCCGTCCACCCCGATCACGCCAATGGTATAAAGGATGAGGTCCTTCCCCCCCACCCAAGGACGTAGCCTTCCTCGATAAACGAACTTCATGGTGCGAGGGACCCGAAGCCAGATCTCCCCCAAGGCCATGGCCATGGCCAGGTCGGTGGAGCCCACCCCGGTGGCGAAGGCCCCCAGAGCTCCATAGGTGCAAGTATGGGAATCGGCCCCCACCACCAGGTCGCCGGGGAGAACCAACCCGAGATCGGGCACCAACACGTGCTCGATCCCCACCCTTCCCACCTCGTAGTAGTGGACAATTCCCTGTTCCTGAGCGAACCTCCTGACCAGTGCACAGTTCTCGGCAGCGGCGATGTCCCTCGCCGGAGTGAAGTGGTCGGGAAGCAGGGCCACCCTCTCTGGGTCGAAAACCTTCTCCGCTCCCATATTCTTGAAGGCCTCTATGGCCAGGGGCGCGGTGACGTCGTTGGCGAGGGCCAGATCCACCTTGGCGGTGATCAGCTCGCCCGGCTCAACCCTCTGCAGCCCCGCGTGATGGGCCAGGATCTTCTCGGTGATGGTGCTTCCCATGTCGTCCTCCGAGCTATTCTTCAAACCGGTAAAGCGAACGGAGCCAAAGCGCCTTCATGCCCATCTTAAATGCCCATGGGAAAAGGATCCGAAAAACGACGGGGTCTCATGGTTATCATCCCTCATCCTTTCTGGGCCTTCCCGCCCCTGGCCTTTTGGGCCAGTTTCTGCTTCTCCAGCAGTCCTTTCTGGATGCCGCGGTTGATGGCGTTCAGGTAGGCCCTTGCGCTGGCCTCGATGATGTCGGGGCTCACGCCCCTCCCCACCACCTCATGGCCCTCTATGTCCAGCTTGATGGTCACGTCCCCCATGGCGTCCAATCCCTTGGTGATGGCTTGAACCTGGTACGATACCAGCTTGGCCTTGACCTTGGTAGCTTTTTGTATGGCCTTGCACACGGCGTCCACCTGGCCGTCCCCGGTGGCAGTGGCCTCGTAGCTTTTTCCCTCTCTCGACAGCCTCACCGCGGCGATGGGGATGGCACCCGTGCCGGAGCTGGATTGCATGTACTCCAACTGGAAGAGCTCTTCCATGGTCCTGATCTCGTCCAAGGCGATGGCCTCCAGATCCTTTACGGTTATCTCCTTCTTCTTGCTGGCCAACTCCTTGAACCGGATGAAGGCTCTCTCCAGTCCCTTGTCATCGAGATAGAACCCCATCTCCTCCAGCTTGGTCTTAAGGGCGTGGCGGCCGGAGTGCTTCCCAAGGTAGATCTCCGACTCCACCCTTCCGATGTCCTCCGGCCTCATGATCTCATAGGTCATGCGATGCTTGAGGACGCCGTCTTGGTGGATTCCGGACTCGTGGGCGAAGGCGTTGTCGCCCACCACTGCTTTGTTGGGCGGCACGGGATAGCCAGTGAGCATGCTGACTAGACGCGAGGTCTGGTATATCTCCCGGGTGTTGACCCCGCACTCCAGGTCCATGTTGTCCCGGCGGGTGTTAAGGATCATCACGATCTCCTCCAGTGAGGCGTTGCCCGCTCTTTCCCCCAGCGCGTTGATGGTGCACTCCACCTGCGTCGCCCCCGCCTTACAAGCAGCGATGGAGTTGGCCACCGCAAGCCCGAGGTCATCGTGACAGTGTACGCTCACCACCACGTCCTCGATGCCCACCACGTTGTTCATGATTCCCCTTATGAGCTCGGCGAACTCGTCGGGAAGGGCATAACCCACCGTGTCAGGAACGTTGATGACGGTAGCCCCTGCCTTGATGGCCTCCGTGTAGACCCGGTAAAGGAACTCGGGATCGCTCCGGGTGGCGTCCATGGCGGAGAACTCCACGTTCTCCACGTATTTCTTGGCGTAGGCCACTGCATCCCTCACCATCTCCAGGATCTGCTCCGGTGTCTTCTTGAGCTGGTATTTCATATGGTATTCCGAGGTGGAAAGGAAAGTGTGTATCACCGGCCTTTCGGCGTACATGACCGCTTCCCAGGCCCAATCGATGTCATTGCGCTCCGCCCGGGCGAGAGCGCATACCGCCGGTCCTTTCACCGCCTTTGCCACCGCCTTGACCGCTTCGAAATCTCCGGGGCTGGAAACCGGAAAACCGGCTTCTATCACGTCCACCTGAAGACGGGCCAGCTGCTCCGCGATCTCCACCTTCTCCCTCACGTTGAGGCTTATCCCAGGAGCCTGTTCCCCGTCCCTCAAGGTGGTATCGAAGATAAAAACCCTGCGCGCCATTTCCTTTCCTCCCATCCAGCTTGCTTCCGGAACCTCGTTCCGGAAAACCTGAGGATCCACGCCAGATCCAGGATAAAACTTACCAGAGGATTATGAACTTGCCGTCCCTCACGTTGGGAATCCTGCGGATCTCGTCCATCACCTTGTCTGGGATGGGTTGATCCACGTTTATCCCCATGACCGCCTCTCCGCCGATCTTCTTCCTGCCCACCTGCATGTGGGCGATATTGATGTTGTGGTCCCCGAGGATGGTGCCGATCTTCCCGATCATCCCCGGTACGTCCACGTAACGGAAGAAGGCCATGTATTGGGACGGCGCGATGTCTATGTCGTATTCGTAGACGTGGACGAAACGCTCGCTGTTGGAAAGCCCTACCAGAGTGCCTCCAACCGCCACCTGGTCGCCGTCCTTTCTTCCCCTGACCATGATCAGGTTCACGTAATCCCGGGAGCTCTCTGACCTGCTCTCCCTCACCGAAAGGCCTCTCTCCTTGGCGAAGACGGGAGCGTTCACGTAGTTGACCGGCTCGAAGACGATCTTCTCGAAAAACCCTTTCAGCACAGCCATGGTGAGCACGCCGGTCTCGTGGCCCGCCAGATGGCCCAGGTATTCCACCTCTATCTCATCCACGTGGCCTTCCACCAGATACGTGAGTAGCCTTCCCAGCTTCTCCGCCAGGGGCAAGAACTGCCGGACCGTCTCGTCCACTTCGGCCCGGACCTGTAGGTTCACCACGTTGGGAACGAACTCGCCCCTCAGGGCCGCTGCTACCTGTTCGGCGATCATGATGCCCGCCCGGTCTTGGGCCTCTTGGGTCGAGGCTCCCAGATGGGGAGTGGCGATCACCCGGGGGTGCCTTATGAGGTCCATCCGGGTGGGAGGCTCCTCCTCGAAGACGTCCAAGGCGGCCGACGCCACCTTCCCCGAGTCCAGGGCCTCCAACAAGGCCTCTTCGTCCACCACTCCGCCTCGGGCCACGTTGAGGATGCGCACGCCGTCCTTCATCTTTGAGAACTCTTCCCTTCCCAGCATATGGTAAGTGTCTTGGGTCTTCGGGAGATGCACGGTGATGAAATCGGCCCGGGAGAGCAACTCATCCAAGGACTGGACCAGTTCCACCCCCAGCTTTTGAGCCCTCTCGGTGGAGATGTACGGGTCGTAGGCCAATACCTGCATGCCGAAGGGGAGACACCTCTGGGCCACCAGTGAGCCTATCCTTCCCAGCCCGATGATTCCCATGACCTTGCGGTAGAGCTCCACTCCCTCGAACTTCTTCCGCTCCCACTTCCCCTCGCGCAACGAGTTGACCGCGTCCGGTATGTGCCGGCACATGGCCAACAGCAGGGCCATGGTGTGCTCCGCCGCGGAGATAATATTGCTCTGAGGGGCGTTGATGACCATTATCCCCTTCTTGGTGGCCGCCTCCACGTCGATGTTGTCCACTCCCACGCCGGCCCTTCCCACCACTTTCAGGCTCTTGGCCGCCTCGATTAGCTCGGCATCCACCTTGGTGCCGCTGCGGACGACCAGTGCGTCGTACTTGCCTATACAGGAAAGGAGTTCCTCCCTTCCCATGTCCGGCCGATAGTCCACCTCGAACTCCCGGCTCAGTATCTCCACGCCCACCGGGGATATCTCCTCTTTGACCAGTACCTTGGCCACGGGCCGCACACCTCCCGCCATACACACTAAATGTTCCTGTCACGCCTCAGTTCTTTGCCCTTTCGGTCATCTCCAAATATCTCTCCTCGGCGGCAGCCAATCCCGCTCCCAAACTTATGTCCATGCCCAGCTCCTTGAGGGAAAGCTCCAAAGCGGATAGGGCCACCACCAAATCGAAAAAGTTGTAATAGCCCACGTGTCCAATGCGGAATATCTTGCCCTTGAGTTGATCCTGGCCCCCTGCCAGGATCACGCCGTGACGGCGGTTCATGTGTCTTACCAGCTCCCTTCCGTCTAGACCGTCTGGCACCTTGACCGCCGTTACCGCGTAAGCGCCCGTTAGGTCCTTGGGGAAAAGTTCCAGCCCCAACGCCCTCACCGCCGCACGGCAGCATTCGGCCAGGATCCGGTGCCTTTCCCAGACGTTTTCCAGGCCCTCTTGCAAGATCATCTCCACCGCCACCGACATGGCTCTCACCAAGCTGATGGCGGGGGTGAAGGGCGTCTGGGGCTCCTTTTCCATGATCTTCTTTCTCGCCTTTCGAAAGTCGAAATAATAACGGGGAGAGGAAGACCTCTCCACCAATTCCCAAGCCTTGGGGCTCACCGCCACCGCAGCCAAGCCTGGTGGGGTCATGAAGGCCTTCTGGGAACCTATCACCAGCACGTCAACGCCCCACTGGTCGGTGCGCATCTCCAGAGCACCTGCCCCACTGATGGAGTCCACTATCAAGATGGCCTTGCTCTCCTTGACCACTTCCCCCACCGCCCGGACGTCGTTGACCACCCCGGTGGAGGTCTCGCTGTGGGTGAGGAAAACGCCTTTGATGTCCGGGTCCTTTCGCAGGTGATCGGCGATGACCTCGGGGTTTGCCCTCTCGTCCCACGGGTACTCGTAGGCGATCACCTCCAGTCCGTAAGCGGAACCGAGCTCGGCGAAGCGCTTGCCGAACTTGCCTCCCACCGCTACCATGACCCGGTCCCCAGGGCTGAAACAGTTGGCCACCGCCGCTTCCATGGCTCCCGTACCGGAGGCAGCGAAGACCAGCACGTCTTTTTCGGTGAGCAACACCTTTTTCAGGCCCTCTAAAAGCCGGACGAACTCCTCGGTGTAGGCCGGGGTACGGTGATGGATCATGGGTTCCGCCTCGGTAAGGGATACCTGGGGCGGAATGGGCGTCGGACCCGGCGTCATGAGATATTCCTTCCTCAACATATCCCCCCTCCTCGTTCTCGCCCAATCGCTGGATCTGGCCGCCTTTTTCGTTCAAAGACGTGTGCCATATCTCATAAGGCCTCTCTGCCCTGTAGCCAACTCATCATGGAGCGCAGTTTCCTTCCCACTTCCTCGATGGGGTGCTTGGCCTCCAATCTGCGCAAGGCGCTGAAAACCGGTCTTCCCGCCTGGTTCTCCAGGATCCACTCCCGGGCGAACTCCCCGGTCTGGATCTCCTCGAGTATCCGCCGCATCTCCTCTCGCACCCGTGCGTCTATGATCCTCTTTCCCCTGGTCATGTCCCCATACTCGGCAGTGTCGCTGATGGAATCCCGCATGCGGGCGATTCCTCCCTCGTATATGAGATCCACTATGAGTTTGAGTTCATGAAGGCATTCGAAATAGGCCACCTCGGGCTGGTATCCTGCCTCCACCAAGGTGTCGAAGCCCGCCTTGATCAGCTCGGTGACGCCGCCGCAGAGCACGCATTGCTCTCCGAACAGGTCGGTTTCCGTCTCCTCCTCGAAGGTGGTGAGGATGACCCCCGCCCTGGTGGCGCCCAGGCCTTTGGCGTAGGCCAGGCCCAACTGTAGCGCCTTCCCGGTATAGTCCTGATAGACGGCCACCAAAGAGGGGACGCCGCTTCCCTGCTGGTAGGTGCGCCTAACCATGTGGCCCGGCCCCTTCGGTGCCACCATCACCACGTCCACGTTCTCGGGGGGTATCACCTGCCGATAATGGACATTGAAACCGTGGGCGAAGAAAAGGGCGTTTCCTTCCCTCAACCCTTCCTTCACGCAATCTTCGTATACCGTCTTATGGTGCTGGTCTGGCACCAACATCATCACCAAGTCGGCTTCCCGTGCGGCATCCTTCAT
Organism: Actinomycetota bacterium; assembly: GCA_015711955.1. Taxonomy (GTDB): domain Bacteria; phylum Actinomycetota; class Geothermincolia; order Geothermincolales; family RBG-13-55-18; genus JACVJK01. The sequence continues at coordinate 57,648 of JACVJK010000001.1, forward strand.
GTCCATGACCTTTAGGCCTGCCCGCTCCGCCTTCTCCCGGCTAGAGCTTCCCGGGCGCAAGCCCACTATGACCTCTACCCCGGAATCGTGTAGGTTCAGGGCATGGGCGTGTCCCTGACTCCCAAACCCAAGCACTGCCACCTTCTTGTCCTTGAGCAAACCCAGATCGGCGTCGGCGTCGTAGAAGATCTCCGCCATGGCTTCCTCCTTGCTCCCTCGCCCTCACTTACCCCTGGGAAGGGCCACCTTTCCCGTCCTCACCAGCTCCTTTATCCCGTATACCCTGACCAGATCCTCGAAGGCCTCCAGCTTGCGGGACGAGCCGGTCACTTCCACGATGACGCTTTCTCGGGAGACATCCACGATGTTGCCGCGGAATATGTCCACGATCTCGATCACTTCCGACCTAGTCTCGGGGGTGACTTTTATCTTGACCAACACCAGCTCCCGGGAAACGGATTCCTCTGGATCCAAGTCCACGATCTCGATCACGTTGATCAGCTTGTGGAGTTGTTTGCGCACTTGCTCCAGGGACTTGCCCTCTACGTCCACCACTATGGTCATCCTTGAGATGTCCGGCCTCTCGGTAGTCCCCACTGCCAGACTGTCGATGTTGAAGCCACGGCGGGCGAAAAGCTCGGCCACCCGGGCCAACACCCCTGGCTTGTTCTCCACCAGCACGGAAAGGGTGTGTTTCATCTCGACCCCCTTTTTCATAGGAAGGGCTCCTCCGCCTTTTCCGGGTGCACCTTTTCCACGGGGTAAAGCAGGTCCCCAATCATGTCGTAAAGGGGGGCACCCGGAGCCACCATGGGATACACGTTCTCCTCGGGCTCCACCTGGAAATCGATCACCACGGGGCACTCGGCATTCAGGGCATCCAAGATGGCGCCTTCCACCTGTTCGGGGTCGGTAACGGTGATCCCCATGGCCCCGTAGGCCCTGGCGAGAGCGGCGAAGTCAGGGCAGCGCCGTTCCCGGTGCAGGCAGGAACAGGAATAGGTCCGGTTGTAGAACAGTTGCTGCCATTGCCTCACCATGCCCAGGTATCCGTTGTTCAGGATGGCCACCTTCACCGGGGTCCCCTCCAACACCGCCGTGGCCAGCTCCTGTGAATTCATGAGAAAGCTGCCGTCCCCGGCGATGTCGATGACCAGCTCGCCAGGCCTTCCCAGCTGGGCCCCGATGGCGGCGGGGAACCCGAAGCCCATGGTCCCCAACCCCCCGGAGGTTATGAACTGACGGGGCCTCTCCACCTTGTAGAACTGAGCGGCCCACATCTGGTTCTGCCCCACCTCGGTGCAAATTATGGCCTCTCCCTTGGTCAACTCGTAGAGCTTCTCCACCACGAACTGGGGCTTCAAGCCAGGACCCGAACGGTCGTAATTATAGGGATACCTTGCCTTCCATTCCTCGATCTGGGCATTCCACTCCCGTCGATCCACGGGGTCATGCCCCTTTTTTAACTCCCGGAGCACGGCCAGAAGCTCTTTGAGCACTGTCTTGGCGTCGCCGACTATGGGGATGTGGGCCTCCACGTTCTTTCCGATCTCGGCCGGGTCTATGTCGATGTGAATCACCCGGGCGTTGGGGGCGAACTCGGACAGTTTGCCGGTGACCCGGTCGTCGAAACGCACCCCAACCCCAATGATCAGGTCCGTCTCGCACATCACGTAGTTGGCGGTCCGGGTGCCGTGCATGCCCAGCATGCCTATGGAAAGGGGATGGGTCTCGGGGAAGGCTCCCTTCCCCATCAGGGTGTGAGTGACGTATATGTGTTCCTCTTCCGCCAACGCCCTTACCTCCTCAGTGGCGTTCGAGGTGATGACCCCGCCCCCCACGAAGAGGATGGGCTTTCTGGCGCTCAGGATGGCCTGGGCAGCCAACTTGATCTGCCTCCGATGTCCCTTGTAAGTGGGTTTATATCCCGGAAGATCCACCCTCTCGCTGCGACGGTAGTTGAGCTCTCCCCGGGAGACGTCCACGGGCAGGTCTATTAGCACCGGCCCTGGCCTTCCCGTACGGGCCAGGTAGAAAGCCTCCTGAACCACATCGGGAATGTCCCTGGGGTCCTTCACCAGATAGTTGTGCTTGACGATGGGCATGGTGATGCCCGTGGTATCCGCCTCCTGAAATGCGTCGGTTCCGATGAGGTTGGTGGCCACCTGACCGGTGATGGCCACCAAAGGGATGGAATCCATGTAGGCGTTGGCTATCCCGGTGACCAAATTGGTGGCCCCTGGCCCGGAGGTGGCCATGCACACCCCCACCCGCCCGGTGGCTCTCGCGTAACCGTCTGCCATGTGTGCCGCCCCCTGTTCGTGGCGAGTTAATACCTTGCGGATGGGGCTACGGTAAAGGGCATCGAAAACCGGCAGCAGAACCCCTCCTGGAATTCCGAAAAGGATCTCCACCCCTTCCGCTTCCAGGCTCTTCACCAGCGCTTGAGCCCCGGTCATCTTCAATTCGGCGAACCTCCCTTTTCCACGGCGTTTTCCACCATCACCGACTCACTACAAGAAGAACCCGATTAAGCCATCTATTTCAGGATCCTCACCGCGCCCCGGCTAGCGCTGGAGACCTGTCGAGCGTATACGGCAAGATAGCCTTCCTTCACCCGCGGTTCCGGCGGCTTCCACTTCTCCCGACGCCGACTCAACTCCTCTGGCGGGACCAAGAGCTCGAGCCTTCTTCCTGGGATATCCAGCTCTATCAAGTCACCCTCCTCCACCAGAGCTATGGGACCTCCTTCCTGGGCCTCGGGAGAGATGTGCCCCACCGCTGCACCCCGGGTACCGCCCGAGAAACGCCCGTCGGTTATGAGCACCACCTTTTCGGCGAGGCCCATCCCCGCCAGAGTGGCTGTGGGGAGGAGCATCTCCCTCATACCAGGACCCCCTTTGGGTCCCTCATAACGGATCACCACCACGTCTCCATCCCTAATGCCCCCTTTTCGCATGCAGGCCACAGCCTCTTCCTCCCGGTCAAACACCCTGGCCGGGCCACGATGGCGCATTAGGTTCTCGGGCACCGCCGATTGTTTTATCACCGCTCCCTCGGGAGCAAGGTTGCCCCAGAGGATCGCCAAGCCACCGGTGGGCATGTAGGGATCTTCTACCGGCCGGATCACTTCAGGGTTGAGGGTCCCTTTTCCCTCTATCAAGTCCCCGATGCGGCTTGCCCCAACGCAGGGCACGTCGGGGTCGATGAGCCCTTTTCTCAGCAATTCGCCCATAACCGCAGGTATGCCTCCTGCCTCGTGCAGGTCCTGCATGTGGTGGACGGCCCCTCCCGCCGGACTTATCCGGGCCAGATTCGGGGTAGCGTCGCAGACCTCTTGGATCTCCTCGAGGGTCATCTCCACCCCCGCCTCGTGAGCGATGGCCAGCAGGTGGAGAATGGTGTTGGAAGATCCCCCGATGGCCATGTCCACCGCCACGGCGTTACGCAGCGAGCGTCGGGTGATGACGTCCCGAGGCCTCAACCCCCTCCGGAGCACGTCCATGACCGTCATGCCCGCCCGCTTGGCCAAGCGTAGCCGCGCCGCATGGGGAGCGGGGATGGTCCCGTTCCCGGGCAGACCCAAGCCCACCGCTTCCACCAAACAGTTCATGGAATTGGCGGTGAACAGCCCCGCGCAGCTGCCGCAGCCAGGGCAGGCCTCCTCCTCCAGCTGGGCCAGATCCTCCTCGCTCATGTGACCCGCCTTAACCGCTCCCTGAGCCTCCATGACGGTTATGAAGTCCACATCTCGACCGCGGAACCTCCCCGCCAACATGGGGCCTCCGCTCACCACCACCGCTGGTATGTTGAGGCGAGCCGCCGCCATTAGCATTCCCGGCACTATCTTGTCGCAGTTGGGTATGAGCACCAAGGCGTCGAACGCGTGGGCCTTGACCATGAGTTCCACGCTGTCAGCGATCACTTCGCGGGATGGTAAGGAATGGCGCATGCCCTCATGGCCCATGGCTATTCCGTCGCAGATGCCTATGACCCCGAATTGCATGGGGGTACCCCCCGCCATGCGCACTCCCGCCTTAACGGCGTCGGCCACCAACTGCAGGTGTACATGACCGGGCACCACCTCGTTGAAGGAGCAGGCTATTCCCACCCAAGGCCTTTGTATCTCCTCATCTGTGTACCCGATGGCCTTGAGAAGAGACCTGTGGGGAGCCCAATCGGTGCCAACTTTTATACGGTCGCTCCTCAATTCCATCTTTTTCCTCCTAAAAGAAGGTGCTCTCATCCGGGCGCCCGCCTCGGCGTTCGAGAGTTATCGAGATAGACAAAGGGTATAGCCGATCTATGGGGATCGCTGGCGAAGCGGTCCCCCGACTATACCTCTCCTCTTCCGACCTCTGCCCGATACGAGAAACTCAAAATAGGCTTTTGCGGAAAATTCCTGAAGGTTTGGGAGAAGTAATCATAACCGTTCCGCCGGGGTTTTGCAACAGCACCTAAAATGCCTTTCGCAGGGGAACCGGTGAAGTCGCCTCTCGCTTGCTCCCCCAAGGGCCTTCCAGAACCGACTTCGCCATTCACCTTCTTGGTGGGGAGTTCCCAACGCGAGAACGCCCCGCGAGGTTCGTCATTCCATGGCCTCGATGATGGCCTGGGCCATCTCCCTGGTGCCGGCGTCCCCTCCCAGATCGTAAGTCACCGTCTTTCCCTCGGCGATGACCTTTTCCACCGCCCTTTGGATCCGATCCGCCTCCTCCCTCTGGCCTATGTGGCGCAGCATGAGCACCCCGGACAGTATTTGAGCGGTGGGGTTGACCTTGTTCATGCCGGTGTACTTGGGAGCGCTTCCGTGCACCGGCTCGAAGACGGCGATCTCCTCGCCGATATTGGCGCTGGGCGCCACCCCGAGTCCTCCTACCAGACCCGCGCAAAGGTCAGATATTATGTCGCCGTAGAGGTTGGGGAGGACCAAAACGTCGTACAGATGGGGTTTCTGAACCAATTGCATGGCCATGTTGTCCACGATTCGGTCCTCGAACTCTATGTCAGGATAATCCTTGGCCACCTGACGGGCCACCTCCAGGAAAAGGCCGTCGGTGTACTTCAGTATGTTTGCCTTGTGCACCGCGGTGACCTTCCTCCGTCCTTCCCGGCGGGCGTACTCGAAGGCGAAGCGGCAGATCCTCTCCGAGGCCCGACGGGTAATAAGTTTGACGCTTTCCGCGGTGTCTTCGTCCACCATGCGCTCGATGCCGGAATAAAGGTCCTCGGTGTTCTCCCGGATCACCACCAAATCGATCCCCTGATATGGAGAGCGTACCCCCACCATGCTGCGGGCAGGACGCAGGTTAACGTAAAGGTCCAGTTCCTGCCGAAGGGCCACGTTCACGCTGCGGAATCCCGAACCCACTGGGGTGGTGATGGGACCCTTGAGAGCCACTCCGTTTCTCCGTATGGAATCCAAAACGGTGCTGGGGAGGGGAGTCCCATATTCTTCCATCACCTTCTCCCCTGCCTCCCTGACCTCCCATTCCACCTCTGCGCCGGATGCCTCGATGACTTTCACGCAAGCTTCCACGATCTCGGGACCGACTCCATCACCGGGTATGAGGGTCACCTTCTTCTTCATGCCCAACCTCCCATCATGTCTTGTGTCGAGGGCGGTAGCGGGAAAACGACACAGCCCAAATGGCTCCCGCGAACGCTCACTATGACGACGCGACCGAGAAAATCCCTAACCACTTCCCTGAGACCAACATCAAGGAGGCAGTTCCCCTCCGTCCTGCATGGACTTCTCCCCGGCAGGGGCTTCATCTCCACCTGCCCCCCGGTGGTGAGGTTCCTCACCAGGCCCCTCTCCAGGTCCACCTCCAGCTCGTCGCCGGTGCGGATGGCGGAGGCGATTTCCCCCGGATGGACGAGGCCTCACAGTCGGAACTCGCCGTACTTTCTAAGGTACTCGGTGAGTCCCCCCTCCTTGAGGATGTCCATCATCACCCCCGGCAGGGGCTTCATCTCCACCTGCCCCCCGGTGGTGAGGTTCCTCACCAGGCCCCTCTCCAGGTCCACCTCCAGCTCGTCGCCGGTGCGGATGGCGGAGGTGTCGCACTCCACCACCGGCAACCCCTTGTTTATGGCGTTCCTGAAGAATATGCGGGCAAAGGAAGCGGCCAGCACCGCCGATATCCCTGCCGCCTTTATCACCAGGGGAGCCTGTTCCCGGGAGGAACCGCAACCGAAATTCCTTCCGGCCACTATGAAGTCACCTGGGCGCACCTTCTTGTGAAAATCGGGGTCTATGTCCTCCATCAGGTGGAGTGCCAGTTCTTTCATGTCAAGGGTCTTGAACTTGTACTTTCCCGATATGATGTAATCGGTGTTTATATCGTCACCGAACACGTGGGCCCTGCCCTTGAGGATCATCTCGCCATCACGTCCTTTCCCGAGTCTCGTCAAGAGCTCATCGCATCGCCTTTCGAGGGTCGGTGATCTTCCCTTCCAAGGCGCTGGCGGCCACGGTGGCCGGACTGGCCAAGTAGATGAAGGCGTTGGCGTTACCCATCCTGCCTTTGAAATTGCGGTTGGCGGTGCTGATCACCACCTCCCCGTCGGCGGGAACCCCGTTATGGGTGCCCACACAGGGTCCGCATCCTGGAGTCACCAGGGCTCCCCCTGCCTCCACCAGAGCCTGGATCACTCCCTTTCGCATGCCCTCCAACAAAACCTCTCGAGAAGCGGGAGCTACGATCAGACGCACACCAGGATGCACGCTCTTGCCCGCCAAGATCTCGGCGGCCACCTCTAGATCCTCCAGCCTACCGTTGGTGCAGGTTCCCAGCACCGCTTGATGGATCTCGGTGCCCTCCACCTCCTCCACCGGCTTCACGTGGTCCACCCGGTGGGGCACCGCCACCATGGGTGGGAGGTCACTCAAGTCGTATTCCCTTATCTCCACGTATTCGGCGTCGGGGTCAGGCTCTGCCGGCTCGAAGGGGCGCTTGACCCTCCTTGCCACGTAATCTAGTACCTTAGCGTCTGCCTCCATCAGCCCCGCCTTGGCGCCCACCTCCACCGCCATGTTGCTGATGGTGAAGCGGGCCTCCACGCTCAGGTCGGAGATGACCTCCCCTCCGTATTCGAGCGCCAGATAAGTGGCTCCGTCGGCGGTGAGTTCCCCGGTGATGAAAAGGGCCACGTCCTTAGAATAGACCCCTGGTTGTAGTTTTCCCCTAAGCTCCAGTCTCATGCTGGCGGGCACCTTGAACCACAGCTTGCCGGTGAGCATGGCAGCAGCCAGGTCAGTGGAACCCACCCCGGTGGAGAAGGCGTTGATGGCCCCGTAGGTGGTGGTATGGGAATCCGCCCCCACCACCAAGTCTCCCGGTGCCACGTGACCCTGTTCCGGCAAGAGGCAATGGCAGACGCCCCAACCCACGTCGTACAACCTCACGCCTTGGGAGGAGGCGAATTCCCTCATGAGAGCGTGCAGATTGGAAGTGCCCTCCACCGGGCTAGGCGCGCTGTGGTCTATGACCAAAGCCACTCTCTCCGGATGGGACACCTTAACGCCTCCCATCTCCCGGAAAGCCTGTATGGCCAGAGGGGTGGTCCCATCCTGACCCATGATGAAGTCCACCTCTGCCACCACCAACTCGCCAGCCCTCGCTTCCCGGCCGGCGTGGCGGGATATGATCTTCTCCGCGATGGTCATGCCCATGGGTTGTCGGATCACTCCTTTCTCGGCGAATCAAGCACTCAGTCCCTCGAATCACCCCGGGCGCTTGACGATGCAACCCGCATTCGCCATTCAATCCAGGCCCGTTTTTGGCGTTGGTATTATTATTCCCGAAGGCACTCCTTTTGGCAAAAGATTTACTGCTATTCCCCTTTAAGTCCTTCTGTTTGCCACTAATTAACCGTCCGGTGCCGCCCGTATCTCGATTTACCAAATAGTTCCATCAAACTTCCCCGCCAAAGGAAGGATTGCCCGCGGCTTCTCGTGATAAAATAGCGTGGACGTGCGACCCCGAGACCGAAATGAGGCGAGGCCCCGGACGCTGGGAGAAGATCTCATCGTGATGGAAACCCCTGAACGGAAGTGGTTCCCGCATGAAATGACGAGACCTATGTCTCCCGTTCATGGTAGGAGGTACTTCGCGGTAGAGTTCGAAGGAGGAAGGACATGGCAAATGAGACCATGAAAGCGAAACTGGTGGTCATCGGCGGAGGGCCGGGCGGCTACGTCGCTGCCATCAGGGCCGCCCAGCTGGGAAGCGGCGTGGTCCTGGTGGAGAAGGACCTCTTGGGCGGCACCTGCCTCAACCGTGGATGCATCCCCACCAAGGCCATGTTGGCCTGCACCGAGGTGCTCGACGCCATCCGGGAAGCTGAGGCCTACGGTATCTCCGTGGGGGAACCCAAGCCCGACCTCAAGGCTATGGTGGAGCGGAAGGAGAAGGTGTCCGAGCAGCTCCGGAACGGAATCGCCCAGCTTCTGAAGGCCAACAAGGTGGAGCTGGTGAAAGGCTTCGGAAGGCTCGCCGCCCCTGACCGGGTGGTGGTGGAGACGGAAGAAGGCGAGGTCACCATCGAGACGGAGAAAGTGATCATAGCCACCGGCTCCGAACCCGCCCGGCTGCCCACCTTCGACTTCGACCAGCCGGCCATCCTCACTTCCACCGAGGGATTGGAGTTGACCGAGATCCCCTCCAGCATGATCATCGTGGGAAGCGGCGTGGTGGGATCGGAGTTCGCCACCGTCTTCAGTTCCCTGGGCACCAAAGTCACCATGGTGGAGCTCATGGACCGTATCCTGCCCACCGAGGACGAGAGGATAGCCACCCAGATGAAGCGCCTCCTTAACAAGCGGGGCATCGAGATCCTCACCGGTACCACCATCGAAGAGGTGTTGGAATACCGTCCCGACGGGGTGAAGGTGAAACTCTCCAACGGCCAAGAACTGGAGGCGGAAAAGCTCTTGGTCTCCATCGGAAGGTCTCTCAACTCCCAGGGAATAGGCCTGGAGGAGGTGGGCATCAAGACCGGCCAGCGGGGAGAGATCGTGGTCAACGAGAGGATGGAGACCAGCGTGCCAGGCGTGTACGCCATCGGCGACGTGGTGGGAGGCATCCTGCTGGCTCACGTGGCCTCCTTCGAGGGCATCTGCGCCGCCGAGAACGCCATGGGACTGGACTCGGTGATGAACTACGACGTGGTGCCCGCCTGTATCTTCACCGAGCCCGAGATCGCCAGCGTGGGATTGAACCCCGCCAAAGCTGAGGAAAGGGGCATGGAGGTCAAGGTGGGTCGGTTCATGTTCGGCGGCTTGGGCAAGGCCCTGGCCATGGGCAAGGGCCAGGGATTCGTGCAGTTGGTGGTGGAGGCCTCCACCGACAAGGTGGTGGGCTGCCAGATCATGGGGCCCCACGCTTCCGACCTCATCCACGAGGTGGCCTTGGCCATCCGCCTCGGAGCCACCGCCAAGGACATAGGAAGCACCATCCACGCCCACCCCACCTTGGCCGAGGCCATCATGGAGGCAGCCGAGGCGGTTCACGAGAGAGCCATCCACGTGGCTCCGGCCAGGAAGAAGTAGGTGCTGCCGCTGCACCTGTTCAAGCCGGTGTAAATGGAGTAATATTTCTCCGACGTCGGGGTTGGAGGGAATGAGCACGGAGGTGAAACATGTACCCGGATGATCTTAAGTATCACCCCGAACACACCTGGGCCCGCATCGAGGGCGACACCGCCACCGTGGGCATAACCTATTATGCCCAGGATCAATTGGGGGAGATCGTGTACCTGGAGTTGCCCGAGGTGGGTACCGAGGTCAAGGCAGGGGAGCCATTCTGCGAGATCGAGTCGGTGAAGTCGGTGTCCGACGTGTACAGCCCGGTGAACGGAGAGGTTGTGGAGACCAACTCCGAGGCGGTGGAGGCTCCTGAGATCATAAACGAGGACTGCTACGGTAAGGGCTGGCTCATCAAAGTCAAACTGGCCGACCATTCCGGGGTGGAAGAGTTGATGGACGCCGAGGCTTACGAGAAGCACATCTCCGAGCAAGGCTGAGAAGACCAAAAACAAGGGGGTGCCCCAGGGGCACCTCCTTTTTATCTCCCAGAGGAAGATGATTTGCCTGGTGGCCTTGGACTCCCTAAAACCTCTCCGACCGCAATCTCCCTCACCCCCATCGGTGCCCAAATGCGCCATCGTGATGCATACCGCGGCGCACCTGGCCAACCTCTTCCCCAAACTCGAGCCCGGTTGGGGGCTTGTTCAAGGAGACCGGACCGCCTGAGGGTATTTCCCGCGGGCGAGCCATCTACCCACCTGCTCATCCATCCAAAAGGTTCCTCAACAGCTCATTCACCAAACCAGGATTGGCCCTGCCCCGGGTCCTCTTCATCACCTGTCCCACCAGAAAGCCAATGGCCTGGGTCTTGCCTTTGCGATAGTCCTCCACCGGTCCAGGGTTGGTCTCCACCACCTCCCTCACTATCCTCTCCAGCTCCCGTTGGTCGCTTATCTGGGTGAGGCCACGCCTTTCCACGATGGAGTTGGGCATCTCCCCTTTATCCACCATCTCCTGGAAGACCTCTTTCGCGATCTTGCCGCTGATGGTCCCCTTCTCGATCAGGTCTATGAGTTCCGCCAGATGGGCAGGTCCTATGGGGATCTGGCCCACCTCCAGGTTCTGGGCGTTGAGATGAGCGGAGAGCTCCCCCATCATCCAATTACTGGCGGCCTTGGGAGGAGCCCCAAGGCGCACCACTTCCTCGAAAAAGTCCCCCATGGCCTTGGAGGAGGTGAGCACCCGAGCGTCGTGAGCGGGAAGCCCATACTGCTCCCGGAATCGCCGACGCCTCTGGGAGGGCAACTCGGGCAACGACGCTCGGACCCGCTCCATGAAATCCCGATCCAACTCCAGGGGGACCAGGTCGGGTTCCTGGAAATAGCGGTAATCGTAAGCGTACTCCTTGGTTCGCAGGGGAGTGGTCATCTGGGAATCGGCATCCCAGTGGCGGGTCTCCTGGACCACCTCGCCACCCGACTCCAGAAGCTTTATCTGCCTTTCGATCTCGTACTCCAGCGCCCGCTGCAATGCCCGGAAGGAGTTCATGTTCTTTATCTCCGTCTTCACTCCCATGATGTAGCTTCCCTTTGGCCGCACCGAAACGTTGGCGTCGCAGCGGAGACTGCCCTCCTCCATACGGCAGTCGGACACCTCCAAGTGCTCCATGATGCTCTTGAGCTCCTGAAGAAAGGCCTTGGCCTGCTCTGGAGACCGGATGTCCGGTTCGGTGACTATCTCCAACAGGGGCACCCCCGCCCTGTTGAAGTCCTCCAGGCTGTATTCCGCCCCGTGGATTCTCCCGCTCTCTCCCACGTGCACCGTCTTGCCGGTGTCCTCCTCCATGTGCACCCGGTGAATCCCAACCCGGAAGGAACCCTCCTCCGTCTCCACCTCGAGGTGACCCCTGACCCCCAGTGGCTGGTCGTATTGGGAGATCTGATAGTTCTTGGGCATATCGGGATAGAAGTAGTTCTTCCTGTGGAAGAGAGCCCGGGGAAGTATCTCGCAGTTGAGGGCCAGAGCCAGGCGAAGCGCCAGCTCCACAGCCTTGCCGTTCAGCACCGGCAGCACCCCGGGAAGACCCAGGCAAACCGGGCAGACCTTGGTATTGGGCTCCCCGCCGAAGGAGGCGTCGCAGGGGCAGAACATCTTGGAGGCGGTCTTGAGCTCCGCGTGGATCTCCAGGCCGATCACCGCTTCCCAGCTCTCCATCATCCCACCCCCTTGGAAGAATCGGGACGCGCCCGGAAACCCAATGCCTGTTCCAGGGCGTACGCCACCCTCAAGACAGTTACCTCGTCCAGAAGCTTACCCATAATCTGAAAGCCCACGGGCAGGCCCTGGTCCAGCCCACAGGGAACGCTTATGGCCGGAAGCCCTGCCAGGTTCACCGGTATGGTGCAGATATCTGACATGTACATGGCCAGGGGATCCTCCAGGCGTTCCCCCAGCCGGAAGGCCACCGTGGGGGAGGTAGGGCTCACCAGCACGTCGCACCGTTCAAAGGCCCGGCGAAAGTCCCCAATGATTAGGGTGCGGATCTTCTGGGCCTGAGCGTAATAGGCCTCGTAATAACCGGCGGAAAGGGCATAGGTGCCCAGCATGATCCTCCTTTTCACCTCGTCCCCGAAGCCTCGTGCCCTGGTACGGGAGTACATGTCCAACACGTCCTCCCCCTCCACCCTGAGCCCGTAGCGGACGCCGTCATAGCGGGCCAGGTTGGAACTCGCCTCAGCGGGGGCGATTATGTAATAGGCGTCAAGGGCATAGTCCAGGTGGGGCAGGCTAACCTCCTCCACCTTCATACCCAAATCCTCCAGGACCTCGAAACAACTCACGACTATCCTTTTCACGCCGGGGGCGATCCCTTCCCCCATCAACTCCCGCGGCACTCCAGCCCTCATGCCTCTCACGTCACCTTCCAGCGAGGCCAAAAAATCGGGGACCCCCTCTGGCAGGGAAGTGGAGTCTTTGGGATCGTGGCCGCAGATGAGCTGGAGGAGCAATGCACAATCTTTGACGCAGCGGGTTATGGGCCCCACTTGGTCCAGTGAGGAGGCGAAGGCCACCAGCCCATAGCGGGAGACCCTCCCGTAGGTGGGCTTCATGCCCACCAGGCCGCAGAAGGAAGCCGGCTGCCGAATGGAACCTCCGGTGTCCGAGCCCAAGGCCCAAAGGGCCTCTCCCGCCGCCACTGCCGCGGCCGAGCCGCCGCTGGACCCCCCCGGGACCCTCCCCAGGTCCCATGGGTTCCTGGTGGGCCCGAAATAGGAGTTCTCGGTGGAGGACCCCATGGCGAACTCGTCCATGTTGGCCTTCCCGATCATGGTGAGGCCGGCTGCCTTAAGCCTCTCGATGACCGTGGCGTCGTACACCGGAACGAAATTCTCCAGGATGAGAGAGGCACAGGTAGTCCTGATCCCGCGGGTACAGAGGATGTCCTTGACCGCCATGGGCAGGCCAGCGGCAGGCCCCGGGTCCTTGCCCTGGCTCCAGTCTTTCTCTGCCTCCCGGACCGCCTCCTCGGCCGCATCCCAGGTCTCGGTGATGTAGGCGTTCACCCGCGGCTCCACCTCACGGACCCGTTCCCAAACCGCCTGCAGCACCTCGCGGGGCGTCAACTCGCGTCGTAGGAGCATCTCCCTAACCTTCCAGGCCTCAAGCAGGTAGATTGGTTCCACGGATCACCTCCTGCCTTAAAAGGCTTCCTCCACCTCATGGGCGGGCACGCCTCTCAGGGAAGCCACCAACAGGCCAGCTCCCGTAAACTTCAACGAGGCGCCGGCGTAAAGAGCCCAAGCCAAGTGGGCAGCCAGAGCGTTCCTGACCAACAGTCCCACGAAGAACAGGGTCAATGCCAAGGTTAGCAACACCACCCTTCCCGACCTACTCCCTCCCCTGACGGTGCCGTACACTCCGGCCATGTTCACCAGCATCAAGCCCATATACAAGACAAAAGTGGCCAAGATAACCATCGATGCCGGTTCTTTCGGGTTCAGGGACCATGTGGTCCCACCGCGGCTGAGCAGCGCTTCCCCTCCGCCCAGGACTAAAGCGACTGAGAATTGCATGGGCACAGACCAGAATAAGGCCCGAAAGTCGGTGGGATGGGAAAAGGATCGAGTGAACACGAAAACCAAAAAAGAGGCGCCCAGCTCCAAAAAGAGGGTGGACGAGTAAAGGGCTCCCCCCTCCGTGCTTTCCCCTGCGATCTGTGACATGACGTCCAGTATAAGGGCCAGGGAGAGGAGAAAGAGCCCGGGGGAGAGCCAACAACCCGGCTCCCTGCGGGAGGCGCCCGCCTTCAAAAACCAAGTGCCCGCCCCCAGCAGGGTCGCGCAGGTCAGCAAAAGGATCGCTTCCTCCATGGAAAAGCCTTCCCCGGCTCTTGGCAGTCTGTTCAGACGATCCTCGGCACGACGAAGTAGCCCCCTTCCCGCCGGGGGGCGTTGCTCAGCGCCTCCTCCTGGGTGAGTCCCGGCCTCACCTCGTCGTCCCGCATGACGTTCTTCAAGGGCAGGACATGGGAAGTGGGTTCCACTCCGCTGGTGTCCACTGACTTGATCCGCTCGGCATGTTCCAGTATCCTCCCCAGCTGTTGGGAGAATTTGTCCTTTTCCTCTTCGCTCAGCTCCAAACGGGCCAACCAGGCCACATGTTCCACTTCTTTCCTGCCGATCATGGGTCCTCCCTGTGCCTCATCGGACGAAATCCGTCTTGGATGGTCCCGCAAAAGCGCCTTCCCGCCCCTAACTCTCATGCCTCTCTGGGGCCGGCCCGCAGGGCCTCCGGACCTTCCTCCAACAGGAGGAGAAATTCCTCCTCTCCGATGGTGGTAACCCCCAGTTCTTTGGCCTTCTGGTACTTGCTTCCTGGGTCGGTGCCCACCACCACGAAGTCCGTCTTACGACTCACGCTGGAGCTGACCCTCCCCCCTCGGGCCTCAATGGCCTGCCGCGCCTCCTCCCGGGTCATGGAGTCCAACCCCCCGGTGAGCACAAAGGTCAGGCCTTCCAGGGTGCGCGGCGTCTCCTCCGTCGGCTCTTCCATGTTCACCCCCGCTTCCTTCAACTTATGGATGAGGGCTAGGTTGCGGGGCTCTTGGAAGAAGGCGACCACGCTGTCGGCGATGGTGGGCCCTACCTCATCCACCGCCAGCAAGTCCTCTCGGGTGGCCTTGGCCAGTGAATCCATGGTCCGGAAGCGACGGGCCAACACCTCCGCCAAGTGAGCGCCCACGTGTCGGATTCCCAAACCGAAAAGCAGCCGAGACAGGGGGCGAGTCTTGCTCTTTTCGATAGCCCGAAGGAGGTTGCTCACCGACTTTTCCTTGAAACCGGTGAGGGTGTACAGCTGCTCGGGTTTGAGGAAATATATGTCTTCTATGGACTTGACGTACCCTTTTTCCATGAGCTCCTGGATAGTGGCCGGGCCCAGTCCCTCTATGTCCATGGCCCCGCGGGAAGCGAAGTGCAAGATGCTCTCGAACAGGCGGGCGGGGCAGTCCACGTTGATGCACCGGGCCACCACCTCTCCTTCCGGACGATAAACCTGGCTGCCGCAGGCAGGACAGCGATCCGGCATCACGAAATCCCTTTCCGTCCCGTCCCTGCGCTCCACGATGGGCTTGATTATCTCCGGGATCACGTCGCCCGCCTTGTGGACCAGAACGTAGTCACCGATCTTTATGCCCTTGCGGCGGATCTCGTCCTCGTTGTGAAGGGTGGCCCGGGATACGGTGGAACCCCCCACGAAGACCGGTTCCAGGATGGCGGTAGGGGTAAGGGCACCCGTCCTGCCCACGTTCACCTGGATGTCGATGAGGCGAGTGATCTTCTCCTCCGCCGGGAACTTGTAGGCCACCGCCCAACGGGGCGCCTTGCTGGTCGCCCCCAATCGCTCCCGATGCTCCAACGGGTTGACCTTGATCACTGCCCCGTCCACTTCGTACTCCAGCTCGTCCCGACGCGCGATCCATTCCCGCACGAAGTCCATGATCTCGTCAGCGCTCTTCGCCTTGCGCCAGTGCTCGCTCACCTTGAAGCCCCAGGCAGCTATCTGGTTAAGCACCTCCTCATGGGTACGGAAGGATTTTCCCTCCACGTAACCGATCTCGTAGCAGATGAGCTCCAGCTGACGAGAGGCGGTGATGGAAGGATCCAGCTGACGAAGGGAGCCAGCGGCAGCGTTTCGGGGGTTGGCGAAGGGAGGCTGCCCCTCCTCCTCCCTCTGCCGGTTCAGTTCTAAGAAAGCCTTCTTGGGCATGAAGACCTCGCCCCGGATTTCGAGGTAGGCCACGTCCCGGCCGTCCAGGAGTCGCAGGGGCAAGGACCTTATGGTCTTAAGGTTGGCGGTGACGTCCTCCCCGGTGATCCCGTCTCCCCGGGTGGCACCCCTCACGAACACGCCGTTCTCGTAGGTGAGGGCGATTCCCGCCCCATCGATCTTGAGCTCGCACACGTAGTCCGTTTTCCCCACCGCGTTCTCCACCCTGCGTATGAAAGCCCTCAGTTCCTCCTCATCGAACACGTTGTCCAAACTCATCATCCTGGCCCGGTGTTGAACGGGGACGAAGGCCTCCGCCGGAGGTGCTCCTACCCTCTGGGTGGGGGAATCGGGGGTCACCAGCTCCGGGAACTTCCTTTCTATCTCTTGGAGCTCCCTCATCAGGGCGTCGTACTCCTCGTCGGTGATGACCGGGTCGTCGAGGACGTAATAGCGGTAGTTGTGGTAGTTGATCTGATCCCTCAGTTCCTCCGCTCTCCTTCTGGCTTCTTCCAGGTTCATGGCCACACCCCCGTCGCTCCCTCAACAAAATATAGCAAAAACGGCGTTCAAGATTTCGCCTTCTAATCCCGGGCTCTGGACAGGGAGCTCAAGCCCTCACCAACTCCATCTGGCCCGCCAACCCCAACACCTCCCCCATCACCGCGGCCGCTCCAAGGACACCCGGTATCTCCAACGCCCGCTGCAGGGAGATTTCGATGTCCTCAGGGCCTTTGAGGCGGTTGCCCAAGGCGGTGGCGGCGGCATCGGCCAAAGCGCCCCCCTCTGCCAGGATCACCGCCGCGTCCGCCCTGCCAGCGCTGTAAGATGGCCCTACCGTGGCGGAGGAAGTGCATATGCCCAACCCTCCATCGCCGGTGGGAGGAAGTCGAAAGGCTATCCTCCCCGAGAGGGGGGAGTGACCCGCGAAAAGCCCCACCACCCTCTCCTTTGAGGAACGGAGGAAAATGTCCCCCCCGTTCTCCACGATGATCTCGCCCGTATGGCGAAAGAGCTCCTTTCCCACTGCCTCCGCGATGGCCCCGGCCACCGCAGCCATGGGACCCACACCGGCCTTTATCGCGGCCTCAGCCATGAGGCGCACCACCCACGGCACCTCCTCCGGCACCGGATAGGGCACGAAGGTCGTGGCGAAGCGAGGGTGGCGGGATATGAAGTCCTCCAGAAGACGTCGATGATGCAGGAGGTATCGTTCAGCCTCCTCTCTCAATTCGGACTCCGCCCATATGAAGAGGTCGCTTTCCTCCACCACCACTCGAAAGCACACCAAGTCGGGCGCCCTGGTGAGCCGGCGATAGAACCTGTAGACGAACTCGGACATGAGATGAATGGACTGCCCTCACATCTGGAGCCTGATGCCCGGGAGGAGCATCCAGCACAAAAAAGCCACGTAAAGAGCGATTGCCACCGCCAGGGTGAACGCCTGGGCCATGAGCATGCCCCCGGCGGGAAAACCTACACTCCGCCTCTGGTAAGCGGTTTGGGGAATCGAGGTCGACGGAGTCTCGGACATGAACTCATCCCCGCTCTCGTCATCCACCACCGCAGATGAAACCCCAGACGAACCTTCCTCGCCGGACAAGGAAAGCCCCACCATGTTGACCATTCCCAGAAAGAAAGACACCGACGAACTCACCCAAGAAAAGAGGAGCAGATAACGGGTCCACTGGCGATCCGGGTAGTTGTAGATAAACACCGCCGATATGAGCACCACGATGGAAAGGGGGATGAAGATCACGGTGAGCGCCAGCAACCATCGCGCGACGGTGAACAACCTTTCCTCTTCCAAAGCGCACCTCCTTTTCCTCGATCCGGCAGGTTTTCGTCCTATGGTGGATACCGACACCCCGATTATAAACCAAGGTAAGGGAAGGAAAGGTCAGGTCATTTGCCGGTCGCCAACCCCTCATCTTTGTTGGCCCCGTCTTTCTCCTCTTTCCGTTTCGCCCATGGGGGCCATCGGACCCCGCGTCATCCTTCCCTGCTCTCCCTGTCGTCTTCCCCTGGCCTTCTCCTGGTGAAGATGACCACCAAAGCCACCAGTATGAAAATGGCTATCCAGATGAACGCCACCACCACCACCAACCGCAAAGACCTCCCTTCTCCCTCCTCATCCGCTCCCAGGCTAGGCTGCATGAGGAAGATAGAGGTCAAAAAGGCCAAAAGGAGTACCAGAACACATGACATCAATCGGTCGCTCATATCGCTTCCCCCCTTCCCCCCTAACCGAACAAGCCCATCGTGATTCGCTTCCCACGAGGGTTTTCGTTCTTCGCCCCGGCTACTCCTCAAGTCAGGTTCAACAAGAGAAGGACCACCAACACCAGGGCTATCACCAAGGCCCCGATGGCGATGTCCCGGTTGAGGCGCCTCACTTGCTCCGGCATCCTCCGCCTGGCCTCCTTCCGGAACTCCCGGCCCCGGAGCTTCATCGTCACTTGGGCCCTCTTTTTCAGCTTGGCGTAGCTCCAGCTGCCGCTGAACAGGGCGTCCCAGAACTTCCTGGCCCCTCGGGTGTACCAGTATTCCACCCTGGTCTCCTTGGGCAGTCGCAGGGAAAAAGGGTCGAATTTGAAGAATTTCAGCTCGAAGAGCTCGCTGGCAGCGGCATAAATTATCACCGCCACGCCTCCCAGCACCGCCACCAACACCGCCAGGAGGTCCTGACCCGCCTCAGAGAGCGCCAAAGGCAGCAGTTGTGAGGTGGTCATCATTTGAACTTCCTCCTGATGACCCAAGACGTGGAAAGCCGCCCCTCAAAGACCTCGGTCGTCAACCCATCGCCGCGGGGGTTTCCCCTCCGCTCCTCCTCTCAAGGACCCCGTCCGGGGCTCAATAAAGACCCAAGACATGAGCAAGACCCGATCCTTCGAGGGAGGATAAAATCGAAGCTGGTCGGTTCTTTGTCAAAGACCTCGGTCGTCAACCCATCGCCGCGGGGGTTTCCCCTCCGCTCCTCCTCTCAAGGACCCCGTCCGGGGGACAAGAATCACAAAAGCCTGATGATCAGGAACAAAACCAAGGAGACGGCGAGGGCCAGAGCCCCCACCGCCAAGTCGCCCTGGTATTCCTGGATCACCGGCAAAACCCTCTCCCGCGCCTGGCCATAAACTGCCAGACCTGCCCTGACCAGCAAATCCACCGGCCTTTGAGTCAAGGTGGGATACACCACCTCCCTGAAGGCGCGCACCAGATGGTTAGCCCCGAGCTCAGCGCGCCGTGCCAGGGCCATCCTCGCCTGTGATGCTCGCTGTCTGGTCAGGAAAAGGACCTCTCTCGCCTGCTCTATCCCTCCCGCCACCGACTCCTTCAGCCGAGCGTACCTGGCGCGGCAGAGGAAAAGAAGTCCTCGCGCGCCCCGCGCCATTCTCAAGTACCAAAAGTCCACCCCCAACCAATGGGGGAGGCGCAAACGGAACAGGCTCCACCCTCTCTCCCTGCCCAAAAGGTCGGGCCACGCACCCAAGAGAAAAAGGGAGATTCCTATCCCCACCGGCAAAAATATCTCCTTGAGATTGGCCCAGACGAAGACGGGCATCTCCACCACGTGCTCCACCGCGTGATGGTCCAGCCCTTTTATCCCCTCCGCCACCGGTCCCACCAGATCTTTGAGTACGCGGCCGGGGAGCACGCCGGCCAATAAGACCCCCAGCGCCAACACAGCCGTACCGGCCAACATGACTGGGTGAGCCTCCTTCACCTCGTGATGTCCGGTGGCTCCTCCGTGATGGTCGTGGGAAACCTCAAGTCCATGCCCCTTTTCCTTCCTCCGCCTGTGAAAGAAGACATAATAGGTGGTTTTGGCGATATAAGCCAAGGTTCCCCCTCCTGTCACGACGAAAAGGATCTCGGCTGTCCTCACCCATCCCGCAGTGGCGGAGTGCAGGTGTTCGGCCAGGTGATGGGCCTCCACCGCGGCGTGGTGGATCATGGTCTTGGATACAAAACCCCCGAAGAGGGGGATGCCCATGATGCCCAGGGCCGCCGCGCACCAGCAGGCGCAAGTCACCGGCATCTTCTTCCACAAACCCCCCAGCCGGTACATGTCCAGCTCGTGGGCGCAGAAGAGGATGGAGCCAGCGGCGAGGAAGAAGCAACCCTTGAAAAGTGCGTGGTTAAGTATGTGGTAAAGGGATCCTCCCAGCCCGATGGCGCCTTCCGCACCCATGTAGCCTAAACAGCCCACTCCGAGGAGTATGTATCCCATCTGGCTTACGCTGGAATAGGCCAGCGTCCTCTTTATGTCCCGCTGCACCAGGGCCAGGATCATCCCTATGAACATGGTGCCCACTGCTATCCAGATCAAGGAGAACCCCAACATGCGAAGGCCCGCCTCCGGGCCTCCCGCTGCAGCGTGAACGGCGATCTCCGGCCCATGGGAAGCCTCGCTCGCGTGAGAGCCGGGAAGGCTCAGAAATGAGAGGATCACCCTTATGATCCCGTAGGCTCCAGCCTTGATCATCACCCCCGAGAGCAGGGCGCTGGCGGGGGAAGGGGCCGCTGGGTGGGCATCGGGAAGCCACACGTGCACCGGAACCATGCCCGCCTTGACCCCGAAGCCCAATATCAGGAGCGCCACCGCCGCCACGGGGAAGGGACCCGTGAGCCACCGGCTGTCGGGACGGGGCGCGAAGCTAACGGTATCGGCCGCCCCCAGGTAAAGCATCACCCCCATGAGCAGGCAGAGACCTCCGATGACCGTCATGGCCAGGTACTTCGCCGCCGCGGCCCGGGCCTTCTCCGTCTCGGAGTGCACCACGAGGAAGTACCCGAGTAACCCCATGGCCTCGAAGAAAAGATAGAGGGTGAAGAAATCCCTGGCCATGAAGACTCCCAGGGTAGCGGTCTGCCCCAGCAGGAGAAACGCGAAGAAACGCGGACGACGGTGCTCGTGCTCCATGTAGCGGCTGGCGTGCAAGGAGGCGGCGAACCAGAGGAGCGAGGCGAAGAGGCAGAAGAAAGCGCCCACTCCGTCCACCACCAGCAGTCCCCGGAAGGCCTCTCCCACCCGCATGATCCGCAGGTCGAAGTAGACGGGTCCCTCGCCCAGCACCCGTACCCCCAGGGCCACCGCCAGAACCAACACCAAAGCGGTGGTAGACACCACCGCCGCGTTCCTGGCTCGGGGTCTGCGATCCCCAAAATGGAGCGCCGCCAGGGATCCCACCAAGGGCACCGCCAAAATGGCTGCCGGAAGGGGCGAGAAAGCGGTGATGGCTAGCTTTTCCACGGCCAAAGGATCACCCCTTCAAGAACGGCTCTCGAAAAAACCTCCTCCATCGGACCTCCGGGGGGCATCTCCCCACTCTCGCCCGCTTTCTGGGCTTCCATCCCGCGGTCCATCAGGGGAAGACCAGATCCGCCACCCTGCTGGCCAGCGATAGGGGGAAACCAGGCACTGTCACCCAAATACCCACTACCACCACCAGCAGCGCTAAGATCACCACCGGGACCATCATCAGGGGATCCCTCTCCGAGTTGAAGTCCAACGCCGGATGGTGATGTCCCTCCTCGTCACCCTCCCATCGGAAGAAGGCGACATAGATGATGGGCAGAAAGTATGCGGCGTTGAGGAGAGAGCTCACCAACAGGACCACCACGTACACAGGAAGCCCCGCCTCCATGGCCCCGCTTCCCAGCATCCACTTGGTTATGAAACCCACCGAGGGGGGCGTGCCCACCATGGCCAGGGCACACACGGAAAAACAGATCATGGATACCGGAAGCTGGTATCCTACGCCCTTCATGTCGCTTATGTTCTTCTTTCCCGTCCTCACCAAAATGACCCCGGCGCAGAGGAACAGGCAGGCCTTCATCAGGGCGTGATGGGCCAGTTGCATGATTCCCCCCAGGGTCCCGTCCCTGCTCACCATGGTAAGCCCCAGGATTATGTAAGAAACCTGACCGATACTGGAATAGGCCAGCCGCCGCTTCAGGTTGTCCTGGGTAAGGGCGAACACGGAGGCCAACACAATGGTGATGCAGGCGAAGACGGCCACCACCCAGTGAACGCCGAGCTCCTTCATCAGGTCGATTCCGAAGAGGTTGAAGATGACCCTCATGATCCCGAAAGCCCCGGCCTTAAGTATCACGCCAGAGAGCAGGGCGCTGGCCGGAGAGGGGGCCGCCGGATGGGCATCGGGCACCCAACCGTGCAGGGGCATGATGGCGGCCTTGACCCCGAAACCGGCGATGTACGAGGAGAAGATGGTGAGGAGGGCAGCCTTGCTCGCCGCCGCCAGGGTCGGAAGTCCCCATTGGTCGAAGTTGACGTTTCCGCCCCCCCAGAAATAGTTGGTGATTATGGCGAAGAAGAGCAGCACGTCGCCACCGATGGCGTACACCAAGTATTTGTAACCCGCCCGGCGGGCCATGGCGGTCTCTTCGTGGATGATCAGGGGGTAAGAGCCGAAGGTCATCATCTCGTAGAAGATGAAGTAGGTGAACATGTTCCGGGAATAGGCGGCGCCTATGAGAAACGAGCCGCACATGGCCAGGAAGGCGAAGTACCTGTTCTGCTTGTGGTCGATGTAGCTTATGGAATACAGGGTGCACAGCATCCACATGAAGGCCAACACCAGGGAGAAGTAATAGCCCAGGGTGTCCACGTAGAGGCTAATCTCCAACCCCTCCACGATAGAAGCCAACTTGAAGTAATAGGTTTTTCCGTCCAACACGCTCGGAAGCAGCACTATCACCGCCAAAAAGGAGAGCGCTGAGCCCGCAAAACACAGCCACAGGCGCAACCGCAGCGCTCTCCTCCGAAAAATCGCTATGGCCAACAGGCTTATCCAAGGAAATAGGATGGGAAGCAGTGGCATCACCGACCTCACAGCTCCTTCCGGCATATCTTACCCCCTTCTTTCCTCGTTTCCTCCAGGCCTTTCAACCTCTTGTCTCCCGGTTTCACAAAAGTTGAGCCGCAGCCTTAAGCAGCGAATCCAGGAACAGATAGGAGAAGACCCCGAAAAACAGGGTGGCCAAGGACAGGGCCCATGTGGGAACCGACATGCTCGCTGGCGCCTCTGACAGCCTTTCGCCCCAATCGCCCTCCTTGGCCGGCTGGAAGAACATGTAATATACCACCCGGAAACAGTAAACCGCCGCCAGTATGGACCCGACGAGAAGCACCACGGCGTAGGGAACCTTGCCCGCCCTCACGCTGCCGTATACCAGATACCACTTGCTGATGAACCCCGCCGACGGCGGGAGCCCTATGATGGACCAGGCCGCGAGGGAGAAGGCGAAGCACGTCCAGGGCATCTCCCGCCAGGCCCCCTTGAGCTGCTCGATCTTGCGAAAGCCCTTTCGATATATGAAATTACCGGCACACATGAACAGGCACGCCTTGGCGATCCCGTGGTCCAAGATATGGTAGACGGCTCCCGTTATCCCCTCTGGGTTCAAGGCGGTGATGCCCAGAACCACGTAGCCCATGTGGCTGATGGTGGAGTACGCGATCATCATCTTGAAGTCCTTCTGGTATATGGCCATGATGCCGCCGAAGAGAACCGCCGCCGCCCCGGCCACCGCCAAGGCCTCCAAGGTGGTGCCCACAAGTCCCCAAGCATGAACGGTGAAAACGGAGAAGGTGATACGGGCCACGGCGAAGGCCGACACCGCCACCACTAGGCCCGATAGCATGGCGCTGATGGGAGAGGGAGCGATGGAATGGGCATCGGGAAGCCAGAGATGCAAAGGGAAGACGGCCGCCTTGACCATGAAGGCCAGCACCAGAATGGCATAGGAGGCGATGAGAACCTCCCTGTACCCCGTATCCCCCACCCGGGCCGCCAGGTCTGCCATGTTCAAAGTTCCGGTGACGGAGTAAAGCAACCCCACCCCCAAAAGCACCATGATGGAGCTGGGAGCCCCCATAAGCAGGTACTTGAAGGCCGCCCTGACCGCGTTTCGGTTACCCGTCACCGCCACCAGGGCGTAGGAGGAGATGGAGAGTATCTCCATCATGACGAAGAGGTTGAAGACGTCCCCGGTGATCACGAAACCCATCATGGACGCGGACATGAGAAGGAAGAGGACGTAGTAGGCCGTGATCCTACCCCCCTCCACCTCTTTTTCTATGTAGCGCCGGGAATAGATCACCGCCGCCAGCGAGATGCCCGCCACCGCCATCATCAAGAAGTAACCAGAGAAATCCACGCGTAACTCTATGCCGTATGGAGGTTCCCATCCCCCCAGCGGATAACTGAGGTGACCGCCGGGAGGGATTTTCCCCACCAGAAAGGTTCCCAGGCCACCCGAGATCGCCAGGAAGAAGGCGGAGGCCCAAGGGACAGCCTTCCGCCTCAGATAGGCGAGAAAAGGCAACAAGGCCGCCCCAAAGAAGGGTATGGTGACCATCAAGATGGGGAAGTGTCTGTAAGCTCCGCTCACCCCGCTTCCTCCTCTTCCTCCCGGAAAAGCCTGTTCACGTCCAGCGTCCCGAACTGCCGGTAGAGGAGGATCGCCAAGGAAAGGGCCAGTGCGGTTATGCTCACCGCCACCACGATCCCGGTGAGGATTAGCGATTGGGGGAGGGGATTCACCATGCGGGAAGGGTCCAGCCCCTCGACGTGTACAGGCGCCACCCCTCCTTTCCTGTAACCTATGGAGATGAGGAACAGGAAGACGGACGTCTCCATGATGTTTATGCCTATGATCTTCTTTATGATATTGCGCCGCATGATCACTGCATAAAGCCCTACACAGAACAACACCATGGCCACGGCATAGTGGAAGTTATGCCAGAGGTTCATCGGCGCCCTCCTCCCTCACCATGGCAAAGAGGATGGAAACGAAAACCATGGCCCCTCCCAGGCCTATGCCCACCTCCACCAGCACCGTAAGCCAGGTCACCAGGGCGGGTTGAAGGCTTTGGGAAACCCGAGGCCATGCGTAGGCGAGGAAATTTCCGCCTCCTAATATCCCCGCGATCCCCACCAAAAAGAATGTGATGACTGCCGAACCCTCCAGAGCGGCACGAACTTTCAGGGGTACCTTGACCGAGGACAGGTGAAGCCCGAACACGGTGGTGAAGATGATCATGCTGGCCCCTATCACCGCTCCCCCCTGGAACCCGCCCCCGGGGCTCATCTCCCCGTGCAGGATCACGTACAAGGAGAACAGGACGATGAAGGGTACCACCAGGGCCACCATGGTCCTCACGATGACGCTCGAGGGGATGCCCGACAGCTCGACGTAGTCGCGGATGCGCCCCCTTTTCTCCCTTCCCAACACCGCCAGCACGGCCGCCAAGGCGCAGTAGATCACCGTGACCTCCCCCAAGGTGTCGAAACCACGGTAGTTTATGATAACGCCGGTTACCACGTTGCGGGCGTGAGCCTCCCCTTCCGATTTCTCCAAATACCTTGGAACCACGTGGGTCATGGTGGGATTGGTGGGCTCGCCCATGGGCGGCATCTTGGAGACCACGTATAGGAGCAGTAAAGCCAGGGCCCCGATGAAAAGGAGAGAGACCAACCTCTTCATTCCTCCTCCCTCCTGCGGGTCCGGAAGATGGCCACCAAAAAAAGCACGGTGGTTATGCCGGCCCCCACCGCCGCCTCGGTGAGGGCCAAGTCCGGCGCCTGCAGCCTCTGCCACATCAGGGCCATGAGCAGGCTATAGGCGGAAAAGAGGATCACCGAGGCTAAAAGATCCCGGCTGGACACGGCCAAAAGGGCAGTGACCAACAGCAGCGACAGCAACAGGACGTTCAGTAAGGCGCCAAAACTGGGTTCCATGTCCTCCTACGGTAACCCCTTTCGTCGCAATTTGGTCGATGAGCAATAGGCGTTGACCTGTCCCGGCCAGGAATCACCTTCTACTTTCCCCTCTTTTCCAGGGCATGAGTCCCTGCTTCAAAGCCGCCCTTCCCATCGCATGTCCGCAGGTGGCGCTGGACAAAAGCAAAAAGAGCATCATCACCGCGAGTTTGGGTAGCTCCCAGGAAAACCCGGTGTATACCGCCATTCCCACCAGGACCGAACACGCGCCCAAGGTATCGCACTTGGTGACGGGATGTAGCCGGGAGAAGAGGTCAGGCATGCGGAGCAGTCCCGTGGTGCCTACCACGAAGAAAAACGTTCCCACGCAGCAGAAGACCGCTGCCACGGCCTCCCGGGTCGTCATCGTCCATCACCTCTTTTCTCGGCCTCCAGGTAGCGGGAAAAGGCCACCGTGACCACGAACAGCAAGAGGGCATATACCAGGCCCATATCCAAAAAGAAGGACTCGGCCTGGATGAAGGTGATCAACACCACCACCACCAGGGTCTTGGTGCCCACTATGTTCATAGCCAGAAGGCGGTCCACCACGGTGGGGCCCACCGCCGCACGGTAAAGACAAAGCAGCGCGTTGGCGGCGATCACGGCTGCGATGGCGGTGAGGAATTTGTCCATCTCCTAACGCCCCTTCCTCTGCCCGAAAAGCCAAGCCACCATCCTCTCCAAGCGAGGCAGACCCTCCCGGTGGTAAGGGCAAAGGCAGTGCACCCGGAGCACGTCGTCATCCAGGCCCACGGTGACCGTGCCGGGCGTCAGGGTTATGGAATCGGCAAAGACGGTCCGGGGCAGATCTCCTTCGAGGAAAGTGCGATATTTCACTATCGCAGGTTCCACCGGTAGGCGGGGGTGGAGGATAATCCTGGCCACGTCAAGATTGGCCCTGATTATCTCCACGGAGAGCCGCAGGAGGAAAAGTGGAAGCCGGATCAGCACCGAGGGCTTGAGTTGGGGGTCCAAGGCCCTGCCCAGTAGCCACACGGCGAGGGAGACCACCAGGGCCGACACGATGGCCCCCATGACCATCTCGTGCAGGGCCAAGGACGAGACCAAAAAGACCCAGAATAGGAACAGGAGAAGAAGAAGCGCCAGCCTCTGTGCATATGCGTGTCCCCTGCTCAAAGCGCATCCCCCGTTGAAAGCGCCGATCCTTACCGCTCAGCCACGACTGCCCAGATAAAACAGCGAAATTTTATCACGCCCCTCAAAACCCTTTCAACGAATCCTTGGCAGGTCGAGGGGTAGCGCTCCTTCAGCTAATGAAAACTAAGTACCGATGCGATAAGAGGGATGCGACCCCAAGGGCGAGTGCATTGTGGGGAAGACGTTGAGGCTCAACCCTCACCGCCGTGATCGATCTCGGATCCCCCGGAGGCCACTCCGGACCCCCCATCGGCCTTGGAACGGGCCCTTTTTCGCACGACTGCCATCGCCGTGAGGGCCACGGCCAGTATGATGAGCAAGCCCCAGCCCAAGAAGTTCAAGGCCCTGTCGATGTATTGCCAGTTCTCGCCGAAAAAGTACCCGGCGGTGAAAATCCCCGCCGTCCAAAGCATGTTTCCCGCCAGGGTGTAGCCCAAGAACTTCCCCAAGGGCATGCTTCCCACCCCAGCCATGATGGGAATGAAAGCCTTGATGCCCGCTACCCACTTCCCGAAAAGCAAGGTCCTTCCTCCGTAACGCCGGAAATACCTCTCGGAACGGTTGAGGTTATCCCCCACCTTCTTGCTCCCCTGATAACGGTGAAGTATGCGGTGGCCCCCCTTAACTCCCAGGTAGTAGCCTAAAAGGTCACCCGCCGTCGCCGCCCCGAAGGCGACGAGGCCCACCAAGATAGGGTTTAGGTCTCCCCCAGCGGCGTAAAAACCACCCAGGAGCAAGATGACCGTGCCGGGGGCAGCCCAGCTGGTGAGGAAGAGGCTCTCCAGGAATACGCCCACGAAGACGAAGAGATATCCCCAATGGGAAAAGACGGGTTTAAGCAGCTCGATGACCTTTTCCAGAAATGAAGCAACCAACCCCTCCCAACCCCTTACCGCTCATCCGAGGCCCCGAAGGAAGCGCAACCTATCCGCCAGGCCGTGATCTGACCCTACGAGCTCTCTTCTATGAGGTCCTTTATGATCTGTCCCGAGGGGTCCTTCTTGAAGGACTTCACGAAGACCACGAACTTGGGGGTCTTGTAATAAGGAAGCCGCTCCTCACAATACTCCAGCACCTGCTCCTCGGTGAGCTTGGAGCCCGGCTTGAGCTTCACGTAAGCTTTAACCTCCTCCCCCAGGTACTTGTTGGGGATGCCCACTACTGCCGCCTCCGAGATGAGGGGATGGGAGGTCAGCACCTCCTCTATCTCCCGAGGATAGATGTTGAAGCCTCCCCGGATGATGAGGTCTTTCTTTCGGCCCACGATGTACAGGTATCCGTCCTCGTCGATGTACACCATGTCCCCGGTGTACAGCCAGCCCCCCCGCAGGACCTTCTCCGTCTCCTCGGGCTTGTTATAATAGCCCTTCATCACGTTGGGGCCCCTGACGATCAACTCGCCCACCTCTCCAGGTTCCAGCTCCCTTCCCTCCTCGTCCACCACCTTGACTTCTATACCCTCCCCGGGCACCCCGATGGAGCCCAACTTGTACTTGCCGTCCAAGGGTTGCATGGACACCACCGGCGAGGCCTCGGTCAGACCGTAGCCCTCGTAGATGGGCGAGCCGATCTCGTTGTTCCAGCGCTCCAGCGTCTCTCGGGAGATGGGCGCGCCCCCGCATACCCATAGGCGTACCGAACCCAGGTCGTACTGGTAGATGAGGGGGTGGTTAAGGATGTACACGTACATGGTGGGCACGCCGAAGAAGACGGTCACCTTGTCGTGCTGCAGGGATTTGAGAACCTCCCCGGGGATGAAGGACTCGTGCAGGACTATGCTGGCTCCCGCTTTGATTGAGGCGTTCATCACGCAAGTCTGGCCATAGGCAGCGAAGAAAGGCAGCACGCCCATCACCACGTCTTCCGAAGTCAACTTGGTCTGCTTTATGACCAAGGCGGCGTTGGAATCCAGGTTGCCGTGGGTGAGCATGCAGCCCCTCACCACCTTGGCCGAGGTGGGAGCGTAGAGCAACACCGCCAGGTCGTCCTCGGATAGGTCCACCGGCTCCAGCTGGTCGGACTTCCCCTCCATGAGTTTTTCCATGGATAGCGCGCCTTCCTGGTCCGAGTAGCCGCTCACTATGACGTGGCGCAACCTATCCCCCAGCTTTTCCCGCAGGGACCTGATGAGGTCATCGAACTCGAAGTTGGTGATCAGGGTATCCGCCGCGGAGTCCAGGGCAATCTTCTCCACCTCTTCGGCCAGGCACATGTAACAAAGGGGTACCACCGTGGCGCCTAGGGCCAGAGCGGCGTAGTAGGAGATCACGAACTCCGGGATGTTGCGCATGAGCAATGCCACTTTGGAGTCGCGACCAACGCCCAATTCCCGCAGGGCATTTGCGAAACGGTTGGTCCTGCTCAGAAGATCCCCGTAAGTTATGGTCTCGTGGCCGAACAGTAGCGCCGTGGCTTCGGGGTTACTCTGGGCTGTCCTCACCAGGTTTTGATACAAATTCATCGGACACCTCTCCCGTCTCCGCTGGTTCGACCAGTTCCCGGAATCCCTCTCCCCAGGCGAGAAATTCAATTCCCCGTCCTGACCCGCTATTATTCTACCATCCAAACAACCCTTGGTCAGCAAATTGACTTTCGCAGCACTTTTCGCCAGGACTCCTCCCTCATCCCGTCCTGGAAAGGACCACCACCTCCACTCGTTGAGCCTCTTCGCCAGTGAGCACCTTCACCGCCGCCACCTTGAGCTCGGGGATCTTGGCCACTGGGTCCAAGGCGGCGTTGGTGAGGGCGTTGACCGGCGACTCACCGTAATGGAAGGGGATGTATATGACCCGGCGAGGCACCTCCTCGGTCAAGCGTGCTCTCACCCTTATGGCCCCCCGTCGAGACTGGACCACTACCTCCTGGCCGTCTTGAATCCCCAGCTCCGCGGCGTCGGCGGGGTTGATGGATGCGGTGTTCTCCGGAGCCAAGGCCTCCAGGCCTTCTACCCTCCTGGTCATGGTACCGGTGTGGTATTGGAGTAATATCCTCCCGGTAGTGAGGTAGAACGGATACTCCTCATCCGGCACCTCGGCCGGCGGCTTGTACTCCACCGGGCTGAAGATCCCCTTGCCGCGGGTGAACTTGCCCACGTGCAGGATGGGCGTACCGGGATGATCCGGTGAAGGACAAGGCCAGTGCAGATAGCCCTCTTTCTCCAACCTCTCGTAACTAATGCCTCCGTACTGGGGGGTCACCGAGGCGATCTCCTCCATCACCTTGTCAGCCGATACGTCCCCCATGTCATAACCCAACCGCCGGGAGATCTCCGCGATTATCCAGGAGTCCTCCTTCGCCTCTCCCGGGGGCTCCACCGCCTTTCGAACCCTTTGCACCCTGCGGTCGGTGTTGGTGAAGGTGCCTTCCTTCTCGGCGAAGGAGGCGGCGGGGAGCACCACGTCTGCCAGGCGGGCGGTCTCGGTGAGGAAAAGGTCCTGGACCACCAGTAGGTCCAACTTCTTGAGGGCCTCGCGGAGATGTCTTATGTCTGGATCGGAGATCATCGGGTTCTCGCCCATCACGTAGAGGGCTTTTATCTCCCCTTCCAGAGATCCCTCCGTCATCTCCATGACGGTGAGGCCTGGCTTTTCGGGAAGGCTCTCCACGCCCCAAGCCCGCGCGAACTTCTCCCTCACCGAGGGATCGTCCACTCTTTGATAGCCCGGAAGCACGTTCGGAAGGCCACCCATGTCGCAGGCGCCCTGCACGTTGTTCTGGCCCCTCAAGGGGTTCATCCCGGCACCCTCTTTACCGATGTTGCCGGTGAGCATGGCCAGGTTGGCCAGACACAGCACGTTGTCAACGCCGGTCACGTGCTGGGTGATGCCCATTGCGTACACTATGGCCGCCCTCTCCGCTTGGGCGAACATGCGAGCCGCCTGGCGGATGTCCTCGGCATCCACACCACAGATCTCCGCCGCCCTCTCCGGGGTGTACTGCTCCACCACTTTGCGGAACTCCTCAAACCCCTCGGTGCGCTGGCTTATGAATTCCTCGTCGGCCAGCCCCTCGGCCAGGATCACGTTCATCATCCCGTTGAGCAGCGCCACGTCGGTGCCCGGAAGCTGCCTTATCCACAGATGAGCGTAATCGCACAGTCGGATCCGGCGGGGCTCAGCCACGATGAGCTTGCAGCCGTGCTTCGTCACCGCTTTCTTTATCCTTATCCCCACGATGGGATGGGCCTCTGTGGTGTTGGAGCCGATGACCAGGATGCACTGGGCCTTTTCCAGGTCGTCCACGGTATTGGTCATGGCACCGCTCCCGAAAACCGTCGCCAGACCGGCGACCGTGGAGCTGTGTCATAAACGGGCGCAGTGGTCGACGTTGTTGGTGCCGACCACCGCGCGAGCCAATTTCTGCAACAGGTAGTTCTCCTCGTTGGTGCAGCGAGCGGACACCAAGAAACCCACGCAGTCAGGTCCGTGCTCCGCCACCAACTCCCGAAGGCGTCCAGCCACCAGGTCCAAGGCCTCTTCCCAAGATACCTCCACCAACTCGCCACCCTTGCGCACGAGCGGCTTGGTGAGGCGGTCGGGGTGGTGGATGAACCCGTAGCCATACCTTCCCTTGGCGCATAGATTTCCCTGCCCCGGTCCCACCATGACCGGCGACGATACCTCCACCACCTCGCCGTCCTTCACGTGCAGGTCCATCTGGCAACCACAGCCGCAGTAGGGACAGGTAGTCCGGACCTTGGTCACCTGCCAAGCCCTTCCCTTGCCTTTGGAGGGGATGGACACGATGGCCCCCGTGGGACAGGTGGAAACGCACTGACCACAGAACTCACAGGGGGTCTCCGGCAGCGAGCGCCCGTAAGGGGTTCCCGGCACGGCGTCAAAGCCGCGGTTCACGAAGTCGTAGACCCCCACTCCCTGGACTTCTCGACAGATGCGCACGCACCTGCCGCAGAGGATGCACTTGTTGTAATCCCTCTCGATGAGGGGGTTGTCGCTCAGGATCTCGTAACTGTGCCGCTCTCCCTGAAAACGAGGCTCTCTCACCCCGTACTCATAGGCCAGGTCCTGCAGCCCGCAGCTGCCCGACCTCTCGCACACCATGCAGTCGTTGGGATGGTCGGACAGGAGCAGCTCGATCACCGTCCTCCTGGCCCTCATGACCTCATCCACATCGGTCCAGATCCTCATCCCCTCGGAGACCGGAGTGGCGCAGGCGGGAAGAAGGGCTCGAGCCCCTTCCACCTTGACCACGCATACCCGGCAGGCTCCGAAGGGCTCCAGGCGCTCGTCGTGACAGAGGGTAGGGATGCGAACCCCCGCCTCCCGAGCGGCTTGCAGGATGGTATATTCCGCCGGGACCTCCAACCGCATGTCGTTTATATAGACCGTGACCTTGTCCATGCCGCTTCCTCCTCACACCGCGTATATGGCCTCCTTGGGACAGCGATCCAAACACACCTTGCAGCGGATGCAAGTCTCGGGATCCACAGAATGAGGGGACTTCTTTTCCCCGGAAATGGCCCCCACCGGGCACACCTTGGCGCAGGCCCCGCAACCGTTGCACTTCTCCTGGTCGATTACGATGTCTATCAGAGCGGGGCAGACCCCGGCCGGGCACTTCTTGCGGTAGATGTGATCCTCGTACTCATGCCGGAAGTACCTGAGGGTGGTGAGCACCGGGTTGGGCGCGGTACCTCCCAGGGCGCAGAGGCTGGCCGCCTTGATGTCCGCCGCCAGAACCTCCAGGGCCTCCAGGTCCTCCGGGGTGCCCTCGCCGTCGCATATCTTGGTGAGGATCTCCAACATCCTCTTGGTGCCCACTCGGCAGGGAACGCACTTGCCGCACGACTCCTCGCACAGGAACTTCATGAAATATTTGGCGATGTCCACCATACAGGTGTTCTCGTCCATTACGATCATGCCGCCGGAACCCATCATGGACCCGATGCTCTGCAGGCTCTCGAAGTCCACCTGGATGTCCAAGTGCTCCGCGGGGATACAACCTCCCGAGGGGCCTCCTGTCTGCACCGCCTTAAAAGCCTTCCCTCCGGGTATCCCGCCCCCGATGTCGTAGATGATCTCCCGGAGGGTGATGCCCATGGGCACTTCCACCAGGCCGGTGTTGTTGATGTTGCCCACCAGGGAGAAGATCTTGGTGCCCTTGCTGTTCTCGGTCCCGATCTCGGCGAACTTCTCGGGTCCCATGCGGATGATCAGTGGCACGTTCTCCCAGGTCTCCACGTTGTTGATGTTGGTGGGCCGATCCCACAGGCCCTTGACCGCCGGATAGGGTGGCCGGGGCCTGGGCATTCCCCTCTTGCCCTCGATGCTGGCGATGAGGGCGGTCTCCTCGCCGCACACGAAGGCGCCTCCTCCCACAGCCACCTTTATGTCGAAGTCGAAACCGGATCCCATTATGTTCTTGCCCAGAAGGTTCATCTCTCGGGCCTGATCCAGGGCCACCAGCAGGTTGCGCAAGGCGAGGGGATACTCGTGTCTCACGTAGACGTACCCCTCGCAGGCCCCTATGGCGTAGGCCCCGATGGTCATCCCCTCGATCACCGCGTGGGGATTCCCCTCCAAAAGGCTGCGATCCATGTAGGCACCAGGGTCCCCCTCGTCTGCGTTGCATATCAAGTACTTCACTCCGTCGGGGCTGGGCGCGTCCCGGCAAATCCTCCACTTTCGGGCGGTGGGAAACCCCGCCCCACCCCTGCCCCGGAGCCCGGCCTTCTCCACGGCCTCGATCACCTGTTCCGGGGTCATCTCGAAAAGGACCTTGGCCAAGGCCTTATATCCATCCAGGGCGATGTAATCGTCGATGACCTGGGGTCTTATCAGGTGGTTAAGGCCCATGAGCAGTCTGACCTGCTTCCTGTAAAAGGGGACCTCCTCGCGCACGTGGACCTTCTCGCCGGAGACAGGGTCCTTGTAGAGGTATTTCTCCACCTCCCCGCCCTCCAATATGGTGACTTTCACGATCTCGTCCACGTCCGCGGCGTCCACCTTGGTGTAGAAATGGCCCTGGGGCTGGAAGTACATGAGCGGTCCCATCTCACAGAACCCATGGCACCCGGTGAGCTTTATCTCCACCTGGTCATGCAGCCCGTTCTTCTCCACGGACTCCTCCAAGGCCCTGTAGACCTCGAGGCAGTTGAAGGCCTGGCAACCCGTGCCGCCGCACACGGAAACCCGATAGGGATACCGGGCCTTCCTGGCCTTGACCTCCTCGCAGTACCTCTCCAGGGCAGCCGGCGAATCAATCTTCATCTCCCCCGGTACCTCCCTTCTCCATGTACTGCTTCAACAGCTTCTGCATCTTACTGGGGGTCATGCGCCCGTGGTATTTGCCGTCCACCACCACCACGGGGGCCAGGGCGCAGGTGCCTACGCAGTTCACCGTCTCCAGGGTGAACTTCCGGTCCGGAGAGGTCTGGCCCGGGCTTATGCCCAGCGTCCGCTGGGCCTCGTCGATGAGGCCCTGGGCATTGCGCACGTGGCAGGCGGTGCCGTGGCAGATCTTTATCAGGTGCTCGCCCACGGGCTCCAACCTGAACTGGGTGTAGAAAGTGGCCAGACCGTAGAGCTGGCTCAACTGGTATCCAGCCCTCTTGGCCAATTCCTCCATGATCCCCTCGTCCAGATACCCGTAGGCCTCGTGCAACTCGTGGAAGATGGAGATGAGCGCGCTGCGATCTCCCCTGTACTTTTCGACGATCTCCTCCAAGGGCCGGAGATCATCCACCGGCGTGAACCTTTGTTGGCAGCTGCAGTTTACCGCCTCCAATTCCATGACCTCCTGACCTCGACTCACTCCTCCGTCCGCGCGCAGGTAGCGGCATCACAGCTCCAGGTAAGAATGGCAATAGAGAGTCTCTTCGGTGAGCACCTTGTACGTCTTGAGATACTTGACCACCTTGGGATCGGTCTCGTCCACCGGCTCGCCATTTACGATCTTCTCGATGATCTGGTAATCCTCGTTGCGGCGCATGACGCCCATGAGCTCCTCGTCGTTGGGATCGACGATGGCACCGGTCAACCCCTTGACCATGAGCACTCCCAAAAGGGTCCTGTTGATGAGCCTGGCCAGCTCCTCGTCGGGGATGCTGTTGGAAACATTGGAAAGACCCACCACGGTGCCGGGCTTGGGATCGAATTCGGCGAAGACCCCTTGCAGCATGTCCATGGATTGGATGAGGGCGTGTACCTGGTCCTGAGCCACGCTTATGGGCAGGACTATGGGGTCGATGAGCAGCTTGTCCAGGGGTAGTCCGTACTCCTGGGCGGCCATGATGATGTTGTAAGCCACCTCCACCCTCTCGTTGGCGTCCCTGGGTACGTTTCCGTTCTCGTTGAGGCAGAGGCCCACCACCCATGCGTTGTGTCCCAGAGCCATGGGCATGAGTTTCTCTATCCGCTCGGGCTGGGAGGATATGGAGTTGATCATCACCTCGCGGTCCTTCACCGTTTCCAGACCAGCCTTCATGGCCTCGATGTTCATGGTGTCCAAGGCCAGGGGCACGTCGGTGACCTCCATCACCGCCTCCACCACGAAGCGCATGCGTTCCGGTCCTTCCTTGGTGGCGGGTCCCAAGTTAATATCCAGCCAGTTAGCTCCTCCTTCCACCTGGAGCAAGGCCATCTCCTGGATGGGCTTCTTGTCCCTGTCCTTCATGGCCTGGCCGATCTTCTTCATCATCACGTTGACCTTCTCACCGATGATCAGCATCTCCTTCCTCCTTTGCTCACCTCGGGAACCGGACTCACTTTCCTACCGTTCAAGCCGCGGGGTTTCGTGCCCGCGGACGCTCATGTCCTCATGCCCTGATACCCGCCGCACAACCCCGGCCGAAAGCCTCCTTCGCCCGGTATGAACTCCTCACCAGCGGGGCAGAGAACACCACGGGCAATCCGGCCTCCAGGGCTTCCAGCCTCAGTTCCTCGAACTCCTCCGGCGGCACGAACCGCTCCACCGGGAGCTGCCTCCGGGAAGGGCGCAGGTATTGGCCGATGGTAAGCATATCACAGCCCACCTCGGCCAGATCGCGGAAAGTCTTTCGCAACTGCTCCCTGTTCTCTCCTAACCCCACCATGATGCCGCTCTTCACTTTCACGGTGGGATTGAGTTCCTTGACCCTAGCCAGAAGTCGGAGGGAACGGCCGTAATCCGCCCTGGGCCTCACCCTCGGGTAGAGTTCTTCCACCGTCTCCAGGTTGTGATTGTAAACGTCGGGCGCCTCCCCCAAAACGATCCTCAAGGAGACCTCCGAACCCTTGAAATCGGGGGTCAGGACTTCCACGGTGGAAGTCGGTAGCCTTCTTTTGACTTCCCTCACGGCGGCCGCGAACTGCCGTGCCCCTCCATCCTCCAGGTCGTCCCGGGTAACGCTGGTGATCACCACGTGTTCCAGCCCCATCTCCACCGCCGCCTCCGCCAACCTCTTCGGCTCTTCTTCGTCCACTGGCATCGGCAGGCCCTTGTCCACCCCGCAAAAGGAACAATCGCGGGTACACACGTTCCCCAATATCATGAAGGTGGCCGTGCGAGAGGAGAAACATTCCATGCGATTGGGGCAGCGGGCGCTCTCGCATACCGTGTGAAGCCCCCTGGACCTGAGGATGCGGGTGACGTCGTTGAGGTCCTTTCCCGACCTTATCGGTCGCAACAGCCACCTGGGCATCCTCTCCCGATAGTGGGGTTCGGTTCCTTGTTTGTCCTCCTGCCACCTCATTGCCGCAGAATTCTCCCTTTTCACGCTAAAGAAGATGCGCCAGTTGGGACGCTATGGCGTATGCCCTCTCCGCGCCCTCTTCGTCCAGCCCCTCCAGCCCGCAGGAAGGGGTAAGGATGGACCTCTCGCGGAGCGTATCTTCCGGAACTCCCCGCTCCACCAGCAGCTCCACACCCTCCTCGAACCTGCGGGCGAGCACATCCGCGTTGACCTGGTACACCTCTTCCGTGCTGGGGACCAAGCCCCAAGCCAAAAC
The DNA here is from genome assembly GCA_015711955.1 of Actinomycetota bacterium. Taxonomy (GTDB): domain Bacteria; phylum Actinomycetota; class Geothermincolia; order Geothermincolales; family RBG-13-55-18; genus JACVJK01. Next base: position 94,340 of record JACVJK010000001.1, read on the forward strand.
GCCTCCATTCTCCAGGAAGGCGGTGAGCTCCTCCGGATAGAGGCTCATGCTCTCCATGTAGTGGTAAGCGTCGAAGTTCACCACGTCCAGGCCCGCCTGGAACAGGATGGACCAGTCGGTATTCCCACAGCAGTGAGCCCCCACCAGACATCCTAGTCCCTCCCGGCAGGCCCTGAGGGCTTCCACAACCCTCTCGCGGCTGAGGCTCACCAGGGCGGACCCCACGGATACCAGGTACGGCTCATCGAAGAAGATCATCACCTGTTCGGCTCTCCCGGTATCCCTGAGGAGCTCCTCCATCCACCTCGCCTTGAGGTTCAGCACCCGGATCATGGCATCTGCCAGCTGATCGTCATAGAGCATAGGCCTTTTGTCCTCGTCCAAAACGGTGAGGCCGTAGCTTATGGGTCCCGTCACCTGCCCTTTGAGAACTGGATAGGTGACCTGTTGCGAAGTCACCTCCCGCACGAAAGCGTGCAGCCCGGAGGCATGGTCCTCACCGATGGCGAACTTTTCGGTCGATCCATCCAAATAGGCCCGATAGACCTCCTCCAGCTGGCCAAAGACCTCTTCCCCCCTGCGCACGAAGACGCGGCGTCCCGCCTCGTCCACCACCACCCCCGGCATTCCCTCGCTGTATTGGGCATACATGTTCTCGAGAAAACTGCGTCTGGGTAATTGAGGCCAAGCCGGTGCCTCCTCCAGGAATCGGAGGGTCATCCGACAGGCCTTATCGGGATCGCCATGGGGAAGACTGCCGATGGCGGTGGCCAGCATGAGGGATCGCTGTCTCTCCTTCTTCAGCCGGAAACAGATGTCCTATTGAGGGAGGCGCCCTCATGGGCGCCTCCCCGTCACGTTTCCCTACATCTTGGTGATGTCCACTCCGGCCTCTTCCAGGATCTTGGGAACCACGTCCTCCTTGCCTATGGCCATGATGTGGACACCGTCGCACAACTTCTCGTCGATGAGCTGACGGATCTGGCGGGCCATTATACGGATGCCCGTGTTAAGGCGTTCTTCCTTGGGGGCCTCCTCCATCTCCCGCGCCAGGTTCTCCGGCACGAAAACCCCGGGCACGTTGTTGTTCATGTACTTGATCTGGCCGGGGCTGGTGAGCAGCACCAGGCCGCAGCTTATGAACACCTTGTCGTTGATCTTGCGCGCCTTCTCCATGAACCGCTTGAAGTTGTCCATGTCGTAGACGGCCTGGGTCTGGAAGAACTGGGCCCCCGCCTCGATCTTCTTCTCGAATTTGAGCAGCTGAGGCTCGAGGGGGACCGCCTCCGGGGTTACGATGGCCCCTTTGAAGAACTTCACGGAACCCTCGAGCTCGTTGCCACCCACGTCCCTTCCTTCCTCCATGCAACGGATCAACTGGAGGAGTTGCACGCTCTCCAGATCGAAAACGCCCTTGGCGTCCTTGTGGTCGCCCACCGGGATGGAATCTCCGGTCAAGCACAGCACGCTCCTGATGCCGCGGGTATAGGCGAAGAGCAGGTCCGCCTGGATGGCCAAGCGGTTGCGATCGCGGCAGGTAACCTGGAGGATAGGCTCACCCCCCAGCTCCTTTATGAGGATGGCCGTGCCCAAGGAAGGATACCTCATCACCGAGGACTGGTTATCGGTGATGTTCATGGCGTGCACCTTGTCCTTGAGCAGGTTGATGTGCTCGATCATCTCCTCAAGATCGGTGCCCTTCGGAGGTCCAATCTCCCCGGTCACCAGGAACTTGCCAGATTCGAGGATCTCCTGGATGCTGGGCTTGGCGTGTTCCTTGATCAGCACGGTCATCCTACTCACCTCCGCCCTTGCGCTCGAAGATAACCCTTCCGGGCTTCATGTTGGCCTGCCAGTTCTTGAGCCCGTAGATGCGGCGGAAGCGTTCCAGCTTGCCCATCTTCTCCAACTGGTTGTAGATGAGGGTCCAACCGCAATCCTTCTCCTTGTCGGTCTCGCACTTGCCCTCGTCCGTCCCGCCGCACGGACCGTTGAGGATGCCCTTGTGGCAACGGGTCACCGGGCAGATGGCCCCGAAGTCCTCAAGCACGCAGTCGCCACAGAGGGAGCACTTCTCGACGAAATTGCCGTGCCGGACGATGTTGCCCAAGAACATGGTGTTGCAGGCGGGATGGACGGGCTTGTCGGTGGCCTCGCGCACGGACTGGACTCCGGCCCCACAGCACATCACCAGGAAACCCTCGGCGGCCTCCACGGCCTCCTTGTTCTCCCGGAACTTGCGCTTGGTGTTCAGCTCGTGACAGACCTCCTCGTAGACCACGGTCCCGGTCACAGTCTTGCCCTCTGCCTCCAACTTGGCCTTCATCTCGGCCACTTGGGGCTCCCCACCCGTCTCACAGGTGGTGGCGCAGGAACCGCAGCCCACGATGAAGACCTTCTGCTCGCCCTCGAGTTCTTTGAGGACTTCCTCGAAGGGCTTCGACGTGGTGACGATCATGGCTCGATTCCTCCTCTGTCCTGCTCGTTCCGTCCTCTATGCCCAGCTGCGGCAGGCGGCCCTTGGAGGGCCGCCTGCATCACGAAGTGGAGAACTGCCGCAGGAAGGCGGGAAGATCAGCGGCTTCCCTGGTGCCCACGATGATCTCCCAATCGGGAAGCTCCTCTTCCAGCTCGCCGGAGATCTGGGCCACGTAGCCCGGGATGATGAGCTTGCGATGCTTCACCTTGTCGGCGATGCCCGAGGTGTTGATGAACTTGGCTATGACCTCGGGCACGAACTTGCCCGCCGCCCAGGCGGTGAGCACCGACTGACCGTCGCAGTCCACCACCCCCAGCCAGGCTGGTATCTTGCTCCCCTCGATCTCGCCGGAGACTATGAAGTAGGTGAGGGAAAAATTGGTGGTGACCAACACCGGGCTGTTCTCGTCCGGGTTCCCGATCTCGTAGAACTTGGAGTCCACCGCCATAGGCCTCTGGGGATCGGTGTAAATGTTGAGCACCAGCACCAAAAGCGGATACATCCTCCAGGGCTCGGCATGGGAGAGGATCACTATGCCGCCGTACTTGCAGATGTACATGCCGGCCAAGGCGGTCTCGTAGAGCTCGTCCTGGGTCTCCTCGCAGGGGAAGGTGATGGTGGGAAAGCCGAAGGGGGCGAACTTCTGGTTGAGCGCCGCCCTGCGGATGGCCACCAGGTCCTTGAAGGTCTCTCCCGGCTTGCGGGGAGCTGGATCCAGGACCACCTCCTTGAGGCCCATGTCCACGAGTTTCTGGGCCAACTCGGCCAGCTTGTCCAGGTCATCCGCCTTGACGGCCAAAGGCAGCCCCTTCTCCTGGGCCAAGGCGGCCATGGCGTCGATGTTGGCCTCGGTGGCTGCGTAAAGCAAGGGCCTCACGTCGCCAGCGGCCTCCAGTCCGGCCTTCATCAGTTCCACGTCCTCGGCCATAAGTATGATGGGCCGGTTCACTTCCTTGACCTTTTCCACCAAGGCCTTGAACTTGGAGGCGTCCCCGCTGGCCGCCTTGACCGCCACGGCCCTCACTTTGAGCATCACTCCCACCCGCTCGTGGACACATTCCTTCACCTGGCCCAGGAGCTGGTCCACCTTGGCCTCGTCCATGTCGTCGCTTACCAGCACCCCAAGGACGGTGGGGTTGAAGAAGGTCTTCTCGTGGCGGTAGAGGACCAGTTCCTCTCCCACTTTGAAGGCCTCGTCCCCCACCCCCACGGTGACCCCCCGGATGGGAGGCGCGCTGGCCTCTGCCAACTCAGCTTTTACCTCGTCGCTCACGTAGGGGCACTTGTCGAGCTCTGCCTGGCCGGCGGCCAACTTCATGGCGAAGGCCAGACAGGTGGGGAAACCGCACTCTTTACAGTTGGTCTTGGGCAGCTTCTTGAAGATGTCCAGGCCCGAAAGTCCCATGGCTCAACTCCTTCCTGTTTCCTTAATCCTCCCCAAACCTACCACGAAAAGGGGGAGGGGATAGCCCCCTCCCCTCCTATTCGAGCATGGGTGGCATGCTGAGGGCCGGATGTCCTACCTGCTCCAGCCAGGGAAGGATCTCTTCCTCGGTAACCCCCACGTCCTCGTCGGCGATCTTGTTGATGAAGTCGGGATCCCCTATCTCCTCGCACCGCTTCTGGAGCTGCTCCTTCAAGGTCTCCTTGAGCTCCTTGGGCATCCAGACGATGCGCTGGAAGCCTCCGTCAGCGGAGATGAACTTCTTAGAGGTTATGTAGACTTTCCCGATGCCGATGAACCCGGGGGTCTGCTGACCGCCGCCCACCGAGCTGGCCAAGGTGGAGAAGGGCATGCCCGAGGGTGTCATGCCCTTGTACTCCCGGTTTACGACCATGACCCCGTTGCACATGGGCAGGAAGGCCACGATGCACTCGAAGCATCCGCAGGAGGTCATGGGATCCTCCATCATGGAGTACATGGTGACCCTCTGGGTGTTGCCACCCGACTTCTCCCGCACGAACTCGTTGATGTTGGGCCATACGCCCTTTACCGGGTCCTCCGGGTCTCCCTTCTTGATGGGCTGGTTGGGACCGGTGGGGTCGATCTCGTAAGCGGCCTTGCCGTCCAGCCAGTTATAAGCGCCGCAGAGGCCCAACCTCTCGGGGGAGATGATGCAAACGTGGGTGGGGGCGAAGGACTGGCACAGGGTGCAGGAGTAGAAGGTGTCCACCGACTCGTCGGTCATGCCCGCCGTCTTCTCGTCGCGGTAACGATAGGCCTGACGGGCCACGGCCAGCCACTTCTCCACGTCCTCCTGGTTGGTGTAGATGGTCACCTGCACCTTGTCCACGATGGCGGGAAAGTCGTTCAGCATCTTGGCCCGGATGATCTCGCCGTAATGGCGGATCTTGAAGCCCTTGGCCTGGGCCTTCTTGCTGATGCGGGTCCAGACGATGTCGCGCTGACCCATGTGCCAGATGCCCTCCGCTCCGTTGATGAAGTGGTGGACCTGGCGCTCCAGGATGGACTCGAAGTCCTCTTGCATCTTGCGCCCGGCCACCTCCACCACGATGCCCAACGGGAGCGCGGAGCCCGCCTCCACGTCGTCGATCTCGGGACCGATCACCTCGATCTTCCCGTCAGTGACCTCATCCATGTCCCTCATGCGGACGTACTCGAAGGCGGGGGTGATGTTTCCGCCGAACTGGACATACATGTCGTCCTTGCGGATCACCTCGCCCTCGAAGGCGGGTCCGTAGGGCACCGGGATGGGGATCTCGGTGATCTGGACCTTGAGGCCGCGCACCTCCACGCACTTCTGGACGATCTCCTCCTCCGGCACGTTGCCCACCACGTGCTCGTAGGTACACACGCCGGTGGGGAGGATGTCCGGGATGGGGGTGTTGGCGATGGTGGGGAAGCCGTAGTTGATGGCCCCGGCGGCGTAGGCGTATTTCTGCTCGTCCACGTAATCCAGGGCCATGACGAAGGCGAAGATGCGGTTCTTGTTATAGCGCAGCACCTTCTTGTAGTCTCCCGGCTGGGCACCCCCGAAGGACATGGCCGCCCTGGCCGCGAACCCGAGGGAGTACACCGCCGAGGACATCTCCTTCCCGTAGGGGACAATACGGGTGTCCCAGCCCATCTGCCTCCCCGTCTCCCGGAGCTGCTCGGCGATGCTCACCCCATCCACGTGACCGGATATCCACACGTAGAGGTTCTTGGTGAGCAGGTCCACCACGATCTTGTCCGCTATCTCCGGGCTGGAAGCCCTTCCCACCAGG
>MU158684.1:0-7887 GCA_015711955.1 Actinomycetota bacterium
ATATCATTGAGTTTTTCATGAAAATTTATGAGAATTTATTTTTGCTTATTAACCAAAAAGAAAAGAAATTGTAACAATGATGTACTTTTGTTTCTTGTCTATACCTTAAAGGCCTCTGATATCCTGAACGATAGAGAAAATGTGTATATGCATTGATCTGCTTTTTGTGGGAGGAAAAGGCAGGTGGCAAGGATTCTATCAAGAGCAGAACGAGGCTCGTCTCCCGGTTTCACCTTGGTGGAGCTTTCCATCACCGTGCTCATCCTCGGCGTGGTCGTAGGCCTGGGGACCTTGAGCTATACCAACATAAGCCGCGGTATGGCGCTGAGCGCCGCCAAGAAGCAGGTCATGGCGGCCCTGGAGAGGGCTAAGCTCTCGGCGAGACAGGAGAACGTGGACTACAAGGTCGTCTTCTACCCCTATGACCACGGCTCCTATCCCAACACCTTCGAGTTCCGCAACAGGGTGGAAGGTCCCTCCGGGTGGGAGGAAAGGTCGGTGAACCGATCCGTGAGCGGCGAAGAGGTGATAGCCGCAGGAGGTTCCTATTACGTGAAGGTGACGCAGGGGGTGCAGGTCCTCTCAGCCGCGGAGTTCAATTTCATGGTGAGAAGCGCCGAGATCCTTTCCTATCCCTCGGAGGTGCGCTTGAGGATCGGCAACCGAACCGCCAGGGTCACTTTGGACGCCCTTGGCAAGATCTCCTCTGATTGACGCGCGGAGGTGCTCGATATGAGGTTCATGGCCAGGCTTTTTGAGGGAGAAAAAGGGTTCAGTCTCACCGAGATCCTGGTGGCGGGCCTCATCCTGGTGTGGGGGCTGATCCCGGTGGTGGGGATGTTCGATCAGTCCTTCAAGGGCTTTCGCAATGCTCGCCAGCTTCAGCAGAGCATAAACTGTGCTCGGGCGGCCATGGAACAGATAAAGGGGATGCCCTTTTACGTGCCTCATGACGAGAGGAACCTGAATCTCAACTTGGATATTGACGACAGGTTTTGGGGCAACCGCAATCCCGTTTATGCCAATCCCTCCAAGGAGATCCCTGGGGGCCAGATTGTCCCCGACTGGGATCATCAGAACCTGCCCAAGGTGACCTTCTACGAATATGGCCAGTTCCGGGGTTATGAGAATTTCAAGGTACAGGTACAACTCTCTTATTTCATCGAGATAAAGAGCGCCGACGGCAAGGCCTCAGTCCTCAGGCCGGTGCAGAGCATGAAGACCACCTGGGGACCCAAGACGGTGGGAAACGACCGGCCCACCGACGACCAGAACCGGGCTCTGAGCCTTCTTTTGGTGCGGGTGGTGGTGAGCGCTCGGGGTGCCGGCGGTGAGGACGTGGAGATGCACAGCCTCGAGTCCATGGTCACCAGCAACGACGCCCTATATAACCTGGGGATTTCGGCCATCGAGGTTCTGGGTCCCGATTCCATAAAGGATCCCGAGGGCAAGCTCAACGCGGCTGCCCACTGGTCCAGTCCCGACGTGGACGTCCAGGTCCGGATCAGGGGTTGGGGGTTCAAGGCCACTGGGGCGACCGGGGATCTGGTTCAGGCCTGGTTGGTCCGAGACCAGATGATCGACACTCCTATCAACCTTACCTACCGTTCCGAGAGCGAGCTTCGGGGCACTGTGCGTTTGTATAGTGGGCATAATGAAAGTTCAAACGTCAATCCATGGACCCCACGGGCGGCCATAGGCTACTGGACGGTCAAGGTAAGGCAAGAGGGTCTGTTCTCCGCCTACCTCTACAACGGCTTCATTGTGCAGTATCCCCAGCCGATCATATCCGACTTCTGGAACGTGAGCGACAACAAGAAGGAGGGACTCAACTCATGGAGTAGCGTCCAAATAAAGATAAAGGGTGGCCCCTTCTGTTTTCCGGTGGAATACCCCGCGGTGCGCATGATCCGCTTCGACGAGAACGGGGCGGCGGTGGATCAGTTGGACGGGACGGTGGAGCAAGTGACTGCACCCTCCAATTCTAAGGGATACGCGTTGAGCCCCAACTGCGAGATCACCGCCCTTTTTGATCTCACCAAAGCTTCCCCCGGCGAGTACGTGTTGCAGGTGGTGAACACTCGGGAACCCACTATCATCGGACACGTGGCATCCCCTTACAGCCAGGCCAAATACCTGATCCGCGAGGTGGCTCCGGAGGTTGACGATGTCTTCGTCAACGCCACCGGTTCAAGAAAGGCTTATTCCAATGCAGGCAACCCTTGGGAGCTGGCGGTAGTGGGCAGGTATTTCTCGGTACCTTTAGAGGTCTATCTCTGTTCCTCCGTCACCAACGGACAGCCCTCGGGCAACTTCGTCAAGGGCGTCGTCAAGAGCGTCTCGGGGGGAAGCGCCATAGTGGCTGATTTCAATCTCTCCACGTTGCCGGACGGTAATTACAAGGCTTACGTGAGGAACTTGAGCAACGGGGCGGCGGGATGGACCACGGGTAATCCCCTGACCGTGGTCAGGTTCTCTGCCACTTTGACCGGCCTGCAGCCCGAAAGCGGTTACAACTTCTTCGAGAACTACTATGACATCCGCTGTAGGCTGACGGGAAGCGGGCTTAACGATGTCTATAGGCTGGAGTTGACCGACGGCACGTCTGCGGGTACTTACGACATAACCGGGGACATCCTCAGCCGTTCCGATACCGAGATACGCCTCAACCTCAACCTCATAGGCTGCGACAGCGCCAGGAGCTGGCGGATCAGGGCCGTCTTTGCCCCCAATGTCAGTTTGGAGAGGAATTTCACGGTGACCGTGGGGCCAGCGGTACTGCACGCCAGGTTCACCCCCAATTCGGTGATCATCCACAGGTATTACTGGGCCATATTCTGGAATTACATAAATCCTCCCTCAAGCGAGACGTCTACCACCACTGCCGCGGCTATTAGAAGCGGTTGGTCGGGGATTATTTACGTTATTAGAGGCGCCAGGTTCGAGGTCGCTGGGATGGGGTTTGACAGCGGGGGCACCAATGTCATCCGTGCCTTCAAGGGAAACTCGTACGAGAGCGCTCCTTCCGACCAGAGGTGGGAGACCAACAACACCACTGTGGTGATCGACCGTGCGGCAAAGCTGGTCAAGCTGGTGAGCAACGCCACCTGGACCATGCCCAACACCACCTGGAGCAACGGGAGCATCTCCGTGAGAAACGGCTCCATGTCTTCCTTCAACGTCTACACCGACCGCTGGAGGCTGGTGGATCCATGATTAAAAGAGAAAAGACCCCGACCTTTCAAGAGATTTTTCAGGTGAGTTCGGGCGAGCAGGGGCGAAAAGCCCTTTCCGGTAGCGGTGGGATTTGGTCTGAGGAGGGTCTGACCCTGGCCGAGCTCCTGGTCTTCGTGGGCGTGATGCTCCTCATGCTGGTGGGGATCGCGAACATGATCCGCTCCGGGGCGGTAAGCTCCAGCGTCACCTCCGCCCTGAGCCGCATCGAGGACGGCGCCAACGAGGCACTGGAGACCATGGTGAGGTCGGTGCGCATGTGCACGTCCATTGACCCCTCCAGCACCTCCGGCGCCCTGGTCCTTTGGGGTGATTTCTTGAACACGGGAAAAGATGTGAGCATGGCCTATGCGGCTGGGGACGGATGGCTCAAAAAAGGGGGTTCAGTGCAGGAGCTCAACAACTGGGTCGAGGGCGTGCGTTCGGTCACCTTCTCCTACTACGACTACGACTCGGTGACGGGAAGCTGGGTACAATTGACCCCCGGCACCTCGGGATGGAACACGAGGGTCGAGAGGGTGGACGTAGACCTGAACTTCCAAGTGAGGGCAGGGGAAACAAACCTGGAAAGGAATTTCAGGGCCACGGCAGCGAGGAGGAACCGGTGATTCGGAGGCGAGGAAGATGCTCGCGAGTTTTATAGGGCTAGTGAATAGGGCCTTGAGGCGGTCAAGGGTAAAGAGGCGTTCATGGATAACCGCGGAAAAAGGTTTCGCCATGGTCATGGTACTGGTGGCCCTGACCATGCTCGCCGTGCTGGGGGCGGCCAGCCTCTTGCTCATGGTCACCTCCATGGAGGGCGTGGGCAGCAAAAGGCCCGAGGAGAGGGCCTTCATGATCGCGGAGTCCGGACTCTTTGTGGCCCACCACCGGATAGTGAGGGACGAGGTGCCCCCCATCCAGAACCAGCCGGTGGAAGGCTCTATGCTGGGAGGCGATTATCGGGTTTGGATAGAGAAAACCGGCCGGTTCGACTATCGGGTGGTGTCGGAGGGTAGATACCCCCACAGGGGGAGGATCTTCCGGCGCAAGATCGTGGAGGAAGTCGTCTTCAGCGGAGCCCAATCCTTCGATGTCCTCCGCAATTACATCATCTATGCTGGAAACGACGTCAACGTCAGGTGCGACGAGGCCCTGCAGTTCCTTTTGCCTTTGAGGATAAACGGGAACATACGGGCAGAGCGAGACATCAACGTATACAACCGACCCGCCGTGAGCCTGGGGGATGGCTTCACCGTTAACGGCAACCTGGAGGCCAAGAGAAAGGCCACACTGGTGGCTGATCCACGCTTTATTGGACAGATCAACGTGAGGTATTACGGCGACATCAGGACTGGGGACAAGAAGACGGGGGCCAGGGGGTCGGTGGAACTTTATGCGGGAGGCTTCCTCACCCGCCTCTATGCCGCCACCACGGGTTCCAGGAACTGGGATATCTACGCGGGCAACGTGACCCGGAGGGTGGAGGGGGGCCTGAACCGTATATACACCGGCAACATAGTCAACCAGCCCGGATGTGAGGAGGTCTATGTGCCCCAGCCCAACTACAGCTACTACCGGGCATTGGCCCAGGAGCAGGGCAATTTCTTCACTGGCGACAAGACCCTCACCGGAAACCTTGGTCCGGTGGGGACGTCGTCGGTGACCGTCTATTACGTGACCGGGAACCTCACCCTTCAAAGCGTTTTGTACAGCCAGCCCAACATGAACGGCATATTCGTGTGCGAAGGGAACGTCTACATCCGTAACAATCTGCAATTCCAACGGAACAACAAGTTCCAGGTCATCGCCAAGGGGAACATCTTCTTTGACAGCAACCTCACCTTCCTCGCAGGTTCCAGCACCACCAACGAGTTCTTCTTCTTCGCCGGCAACGACGTCACCATAGACTTGCGGATGTTCGCAGGGCAGTATATGCAGGTGACGGCCATGAGGAACGTCAATCTGGAAAGCGGTAGAAATATCCTCTTCGACAACTTCTCCACGGCCGGGGTGATGAACTACAGGTCGCCCGACATAGACATAGCGGGTTTCCCCATACGTTTGGACGTGAAGAGTTGGAGGGAAGTGCCTTCGGAGGGGGCTTTCCTCGACAAGGCGCGTGAGAACCCGCTCTTTTCCTCTCTCCCCGGAGGGGGAACTCAGTCCCTTCGCCTGGGCTGGGCCGCCCTTCCGGAGAGGAAAAGGGAGGCATGACCTCCCATGCCGCAAGGGACAATCAAATCCTTTCTCACCCTTGAGCCCGAGATAACGCCTCCTAAGGGAACTCCGCCTCGGGCGCGCTGATGAAGGCTCGGCTCGAGGACGGCAACGGGTTTCGAGGCGTTTCAAGGCGAACGGTGAAGCGTGCGCCCCTGTTGATCTATAATATGGGCGCGACTTCACGCTCGAAAGGTCTTTTAGGTTCGAGGGCCGGAGGCCGAGAGACAGGAGGAAGGAAGATGTGGAGAAGGTTCGCGGTAATGCTGGCAGTCACGCTCGTGGTCGCGTCAGGCCTCCTTCTGGCCGGTTGTGGCGGAGGAGACCAGGAAGGGTACGGCGATCCCTCCAAGCCCATAGTGGTGGAGAAGGGGGAGGAGTTCACCATCGCTTTGCCAGCGGAGCCAGAGGCCGGGTACGGCTGGAGGCTCGCTGAGCCCTTGCACGAGGAGACGATCTCACTGGTGAAGAGGGAATTCGAGCGAGCGAAGCAAGGCGAATCCGGTAAGGAGAGGTGGACCTTCAAGGCTCAGGGCCTGGGGGTTACCCATTTGACCTTCTCCTATGGCAGGCTGTGGAAGGGGGAAGGGGATAGAGGCCAGGAAACCCCAGGAGCGAAGAAGGAAACGGCTGGCGAAAGCGCGGCGGGAACCAAGAGAGACGCCCAGACCCAGGCCCCCGGGCACGCCGACTTCGTGAAGACGGTTAAAGAGGGGGAGCCCCTCCAAGGGCCCGTGGAGCAAGCGGGAACCCCGGAGGAAATGAGGGTCACGTTCACGGTGGACGTGCGCAAGAAGGGGAGCAAGGGCAAGGAGCCCAAGAAGTTCCAGGACCCCTCCGAGGAGATCGTGGTGGAGAGGGGATACAAGTTCTCCGTGGTCCTCGAGTCCACGCCCGCCGAGGGGAAGGGATGGATCCTGGCGGGTGCCCTCCCTGCCCAGTTGAGGTTGTCCGAGGTCCGTTACGAGGAGAAGGGGAAGGCTCACCACGGGGATGAGCACGGAGAGGGACATGCAGCTGGAATGGAGATCTGGGTCTTCGACCCGGTGGAGCCCGGCGAGGCGAAGATCGAGTTCCAGTTGGAGGACCACGCGGGCAAGGTGCTCGAGAGCAAGGCCTTCAAGGTGAGGGTGGAGAAAGAAGTCGAATCTGCCTCGAAAGGCCACTGAGGTCGGAAAGGACAGCGGGCGCCTTTACCGGTGATGTGTGAAAGGAAACGGAGGTTCTTCTTCCTGCGCTGCTTGAGAAGAAGGTGGCTTCTTTCCTCCTTGCGTTTTCCGGATGCTTGGGTTTGACCAAATATCATCAGTGAGCGCGACAAAAAGGGCCGCCACGCTGCGGCCCTTTTTGGATGCAGTACCCACCGAAGTGGGAAACGGCATTCCAACATGTTATCGTTTTATCGTCGGTTTAGGACTTTGACGGGGTTTGGGGAGAAAAAAGGGATGAAGAGGGCGTGGGACTGGATGGAGCAGGCCTTGAGGGATCTCGATAAAGCCAGGCTGGATTTGGAGAACGGTTATCACGAATGGGCCTGTTTCACCTCTCAGCAGGCTGCGGAGAAAGCGGTGAAGGCCTTGAGCCTCTCTTTGAACCTCTCTGCCTGGGGCCATTCGATAACCGCGATGCTCAGGACCATAAGGGAGTCATTTCCCGTTCCCGAGGAGATCTTGAGGAAGGCCCAGAGGCTTGACGCCTTTTACATCCCCACCAGGTATCCGAATGGTTTCGACGCGGGAAAGCCCGCTGATTATTACAACTCGGATATGGCGGAGGAGGCTATCGATGCGGCGGGAGCGGTCATCAGGTTCTGTCAGGATGGTATATCTCGACGCGGATGCCCTGATCGGGAGACTTGAGGAAGCGGCAAGGAGGTTGGTCCGGGATAGGACGGAGGTGGAGGAGGTCTACCTTGTCGGATCCCTTGCCAGGGGGGACCACAACGGGCTGAGCGACGCCGACGTGTTACTGGTGCTCCGAGAGACGGACATGAACCCGGTGCAGAGGACCATGGAATACTTGCCCTATTTCGACCTACCGGTGGGGGTGGACGTCCTTCCCTATACCCGCCGGGAGCTGGAAGTGATGAATACGCAAGGATTCCCTCCCGCCCTGTCGTGGAAAAAGGAGGCCCGCCGATTGGCCTGATGGAGGTTCGGGAAACGCGTTTTTGACGAGCATCACCTTGAGGCCCCTTTTGAAAGATTCCAGGACACCACCACAATCATAGTTCAAGGGCTGGTTTTTTGAGGTCAATGATAACCCGAAGCGGATTTCCCGCAGTGACGTCTCCTCCGTGGCTATCTCCCGACTTGCCGCCGCGATTTTTGATCGCTGCCTCTCCCCGGGTGGTTCGGTTCGTGCGAAGGTAAACCAGCGGGAAACCATCCACTTATGAGCGGACCTGGTCAACGGAACACCCATCATTAAGACATAGGGCGGGCGCCCGATGGG
>MU158684.1:7897-80378 GCA_015711955.1 Actinomycetota bacterium
GCACTGTCCCGGGCGGGTGCCTGATGGGCGCCCGCCCTTGTTCGCCAGCGTTTAATGATCCTCAGGCGGCCATCTTGCGGGCCAGGAGGAACCCTCCCACGATCAGCGCCAGCCCGATGACGATGGCGAGCACCAGACCGGTGACCCAGCTCCCGCCTTCCTTGTAGCCGTAAGTGGGTTTGGTCTGGTAGATGAACCGGACCGTGCCGCTGGCGCCCTCGGGGTCGCCCAGGAAGTGGTTGAACTCCTGGGCCCTCTCTTGGATGGCCTTGACCTTGGCCTGGCTCAGGTTGATGTTCCCCAGGAAGTACTCCAGCCCCTTCATCAGGGCGGATGTTCCCTCGTCGGTCACCTTCACCAGACCCTCTCCGATCTTGCCCAGGCCGTCCTTTATCTTGTACGTCCCGTAGAGCAAGGTGCCCTCGGTGCCCGGGCTGCCCAAGCCCTTGATGACGTCGCCCAGGCCTCCCGCTATCTGCACCAGGCCCTCCAGGACGGCCGGGTTCCTCGGGTCACCGGAGGAGAGGCCCTGCTTCAACTTGTGCAAGCCGCCCTGCATAGCTGCCAGGGCGAAGAGCAGGGTGCCGTTCGCCGCTGCGCTGCCGATGCCCGCCTTCATCTTCTCCAGGCCGGCGGTGACCGCCTCCACTGCGTAGAGAAGAGTGCCGTCCACGTTCCCGGCCCCGATCCCGTTGGCTATGCTCTGCAGTCCCCCGGTGATAGCGGTGATGGCATAGAGAAGTGTGCCGTCAGTGGTGGACGAACCTATGCCGGCGGCCATCTGCTGCAGACCTTGTTTTATTCCCGGATGGGCCGGATCAGAGTTGTCCAATCCTGCCATTATCTGTGTAAGTCCTGGAACCAGCTGAGTGTCAAGTGATCCTTTGATAAGTTGAAGCTGGCCGTTGATGTAATTGAGCGCGGCAATAATGCCATCTGTAGGGTTGGTGTTTGTTAGGCCGTTATAAATCAATCCTAATCCGCCATTGATGCTATTAAGACCGCCCACCGCAGGATCAAGGTAAGTGTTTGTGAAGGACTGAAAGTTGTTGAGGATGTAAGTCTTATATGGTTCGTCAATATTTGTGTTTACATAGTCGTACAATGTGCTTCCGTTTCCTGGCTTCAGCTGGGCGCTCACACCTGATATGGCGGGGATTAGTCCGCTGAGGTTGGTTGTCATGGTGTTTATGTTGTTTGCTATGACGCCCAAATTGGTGCCTATGCTATAAAGACCGCCAATGATGGACGAAGGATCACTAGTATTCCCCAATCCAAAGCTTATCTGCTCCAGACCACCCTTGATCTGGGCAAGACCGTTTAGTAAGGTGTTCGGAGTTGTGGGCGTGCCGATCCCTGCCAGCATCTGCTGCAAGCCCGCCAGCATCTGGTTGAGGCCGCCGCTCACCGCGTTGCTGGCGAAAAGCAGGGTGCCGCTGGTGGTGGCGCTCCCGATACCCGCCTTCACTTGCTCCAGGCCATTCTTCATGGCGGACATGGCGTAGAGCAGAGTCTCTTCGGTAGTGGGATCGCCGATCCCTCCAGCCATCCCCATTAGCCCCGCCGCAGCGGCATTGGCTGCGAAGAGCAGGGTTCCGTCGGTGGCCTCTGAGCCGATGCCCGCGTACATCTGCCGGATGCCCGGGATGAGCTTTTCGTCCAGGCCCGACCTCATGGCCGGGATGGCGTTGGCGGCGGCCATCTTGGAGAGCCCCTCGTGGATCTTGGTGATACCGTTGAGAAGGGTGTTCTCGGTGGCCGGGTCGCCCACTCCGTCTCTCATTTGCCGCAGGCCGTCGTCCAGCTTCTTCACCCCGCCGTAGATGGACTCCAGCCCCGACTTGAAGGTGGGGATGGGGTCGGTCTGGTTGGTGCGGGGCACGATGAAGGCTGCCGTCAGGGTCAGGGTGGGCATGCGGAAGTTCCGCACGTCGGCGGTGACCCATATGGTGTGGGACTCCTCGGTGGCCGGCGGGATGAGGGGTATGGACCAGCTCAGGCGGTAGTAGTCGGGCAGGCAGGCCACGATGCCGGTGGGGTCGGTCTCCAGGTTGTAGAAGACCTTGTTGTCGAAGTTCCAGTCATAGGGCGATACCACCACGGGGAGGTAGACCTCGACCTCCTCCTCCTTCTCAACCCCCGTCTTCGGGTCCACGTACTTCACTAGCCGCTTTTCCTTGCTGGTGTTGCGCAGCGTGAGCTGGAGCTTGAAACGCCCGCTCTTCCCCGTGATCTCGGAGGGGTCGGTGACCTTCTGGCCGTCGAACCAGTACTCGTAGCGGACCTCCAAGGGGATGCGGGTGGCCGCCTTCTCGGCAGCGTCCCCGCTCAACTTGGTGGTGGCCACCAGGTTCTCCGGCCCGTCCGCGTCCACCTTCCAGACGATGTAGTTGCCGTCGTCCTTGGGGGTGACCGAGCCCTTCACCCCCTGCCACTTGGTGGCGCCGTCCACCGTCTTCTTGAGGCGCACCTCGTAGGTGCCCTTTTCCCTGACGGCCAGCCAGTTGAACACCTGGGCCGTCTCCACGTTGCCCAGCGGGTCGGTCTGTAGCAGCACGAACTCGTTGGATACGGCCTTCTCCCGCTCCGCGGATTGCGCCGTGGTCTCCGCCCCGGCCGGGATGACGGCGGTGGCCACTATCACCAACGCGGCGGCGAGAAGGACCAGGGAAAACCTCTTAACCCTCTTCATGTCCCCTATCACCTCCTATTCCCTCTGGCCTTCTGCGGTCGCCTCTCCCGCCTCCCTGGCCGTGGCGAGGAGCCTCAAGGCACTCATGGCCAAGGCGATGAGGATTCCCATGAGCAGGGAGAGGATGACCCCCACCAAGGTGAACCCGGCCCGAGGAAGGGCCTCCACCGATCTTTCGGCGAGCAGGTAGTCGAAGCGGGCCATGGCGCCCAGGAACGACCCCCAGCCCACCAAGGTCATGGGGAGCATCTCCCGCATCCTGTACATGGAGATCAGGGCAGCCAAGAAGATGAATATGGCCCCCGCGGCGGCCACGGAGAGGCCCACGTACAAGGGGAATACCGTCATGAACAGGATGTAGGTGATGATGCCCAGCACCGGCCCGATGACCGCCCCGATGGACATCCATGGCAGCGCCTTGGACAGATCGGGGCCGTAAGCCATGCAGACGGCGAAGGCCACCAGGGCCACCCAGTAAGCCCTGGCGCCCAGGTACTCGTAGAACCAGATCCAGAAAAAGGCGACCACCGCCAAGGCCACCGCCAAGACAGCGTTACGTCTAAGCAAGCCACTCACCCCCTATCGCCAGTCGGAAACCCTCATTGCCGATCTTGAAAACGGGAAAGATTGGCCCCATCACCTCCTCTCCGGCCCCCACCTTTTGGCGTAAGCCCGGGGTATGTCAGGTGATGCCGGTCGATCTGCCATTGTCCGCACGACCGCTTTCCGCAAGAACGCCCCACAGGCCTTTTCCGCTTCCCGAGAACCTTTCCTCGGACCCCTTACGTTCGGGATGAGTCCTTTGAACGCCGAGGGCCACACGCTCAAGCTGTCGCGGTTACAGCCATCGAAGTCAGCCACCTTCCTTTACTATATTATCCCTAAACACTTAATTAAACAAACGCGATTGTTTCCCTTTTTCGCTTTTCGGCATCATAGGCGGAAAGTTTAGACGGAATTATATCCTAAAGCCCCGAAGCCATCCATCGGTTTTCGAGCCCGATTTTCTCGCTTACATGCTACCGACAGGTAAGCAAGCGTGAGAACCGTGCCTAAAAAGAGCTGAGCCTCACGGGCGAGCGATTCGACGCGGCTGGTCAGTCACGCCCTATTCCCTTGAGGGCCCTCCTGAGCCGCAGGAGATTCGCCAAGTGCTCGAACGGCACTTCCCTGACCGCCCCCACGAGCTGGGAGACGAGGGTTACCGTGGCGTAAAATT
The DNA here is from genome assembly GCA_015711955.1 of Actinomycetota bacterium. Lineage (GTDB taxonomy): Bacteria > Actinomycetota > Geothermincolia > Geothermincolales > RBG-13-55-18 > JACVJK01. The sequence continues at coordinate 11,809 of MU158684.1, forward strand.
CCAGAGTTTCCAGCTTATAGTAGGCCTGTTCCAGGTCAGACCCCCAACAAAGGACTCCGTGGTTCTCCAAGAGGACCGCGTCTTGCTCCTCAAGGTAGGGGACCACTGCCTCTCCCAGCTCTGGGCTTCCAGGCATGCGAAAGGGGACGACGGGCACCTCCCCCAGGAAGATTATGGCCTCAGGCAGAAGGTGGCGGTCCAGCGCCCTTCCTGCCACTGCAAATCCGGTGGCCACCGGCGGGTGGGCGTGCACCACCGCGCCTATGTCCGACCGTTCCCGATAAATTCTCAGGTGCATGGGGGTCTCCGAGGTGGGTACCCCCTCGCCTCCCAGTATGTTTCCCTCAAGGTCCACCTGCAGGATTTGCTCTGGTTTCATGAAACCTTTGCTGACCAGGGTCGGCGTGATGAGCACTCTGTCTTCCGCTAGGCGGGCGCTGATGTTGCCCGAGGTGGCGGAGGCCATGCCCCTCTGCCACATCCTGCGGCCGATCTCGCAAATCTCCTCCCGCAAAGCCCGCTCGTCCATGACCACCTCCTTCGTCGCTATCCCGGATCCTGAACGAATCATATCCGAGCCCGGTGTGGGATTGGCGCCCAGTCGGGGGATCCGTCTTCCGGCGGGGACGGCCGGGTTTTTCTGGCGGAGATCGCCTGCCTCCTTCCATTCAGTTTCCCTCAATGGGCAGTGTCGGTTGGCGGCGTGCGGGAGCGGGATTTCGCGGCGCGCATGGGCACCCCCTGCGAAGGCGAGTCGGCCTGACTTTCAGGGTAGGCCTCGGTTCAGGGATTTTCAAACCCGAAACCCTTGCCAGTTTGGGTTTTTGAAAAGGGTTTTCGGGCAAGGGTCGTCGCGCGTGGGAAAGGTCGTTGAGCACATGGAGGTCTTCGTGCACGTAAAGGTCGCCGCGCCTCAGGTTAGAAGATCCTCCTTTTCCACCACTTCTCTTTCTTGGCTGGCTTGGTCGGAGTCACCCTCACCCTCACCTTCTGCGTTGTCTCTTCAGGATATCCCGCGAAAGCCTCTTCCTCACTAGCGGAGGCTTTCCTGTCCTCCTCGTGTAACACCAAGGCCGCTATCACCTTGATGGGGCTGTCCTTCAACCTTCCCAGCGCGTCCTCCCATCCGCTGCGGGGACAGCCCATCTCCTCGTATACCTCTTGCAGGTGTTCGGCGAGGACGAAAGCCAGGGGTTTGACCTGGGTTTCATAGACGCTGAGCTCCTCGTCGCCGAACTCTTCGAAGGGCGTGTCGAGGAGGCTCAATATTCGGAAGGGGATGTCCATTCCCTTCTGTTTCAGTTTGCGTTCCAGTTTTCTCGTGAAAATGCAGCGGTGACGCACTCTGGTAGATACCGGACCCCCATCCTGGCGTGCCTGGGTGGACTCCTCTGAGAAGGACATCGCGCAACCCTCCTTTTGCTTCCTCGCTATAATGCCTATCGGCAGGGGGGTGGGCGTGCTGTAGCGTTGGCTGCGCCTGCGGCTCACGGTTTTCCGCCGGTGGGTCCAATGGTCCGGTGAGAGGCTGCGTTGAGGGGGCGAGAGGTTACCCATGGGTTCCCTGACTGTCCCCGGTGGCCCGAGAACTCCCCCGCACCACGGCGGGGTGCCGAGAGCCGGGAGCGTTGGTGAGTGGACGGACCGGGAGGGAGGAATGTTTCCGAACGGGTGCCCTCCTTTTATTCATGACCGGTCGAACTTATAATTTCCTCGGTCCCCGTAGACGGCTCCGACTCGCTCTCGGTGGAGGGAACGGTGAGATGGGAGATCTCCCGGCGCACATCGGCATCATCATGGACGGCAACGGAAGATGGGCCAAGTTGCGAGGCCTGCCCCGCATCGAGGGACACCGATGCGGGGAGGAGTCCATAATGGTGACCGTGAGGGCATGCGCGCGCTTGGGGGTTAAGTACCTGTCGCTGTTCGCCTTCTCCACCGAGAACTGGGAAAGACCGGAGGAAGAGGTGGCCTTCTTGGTGGGGATGAGCCGTGACATGTTGCGCCGCCGCTTGGACGAGTTCATGAGTCTGGGCGTCAGGATGCGTCACTTGGGGCGCAGGGACGGCATACCCGATCACATCTTGGCCTGGTTCGACCTAGCCGAGAAGGCCACCGCAGCGAACGAGGGCCTCACGCTGTGTATAAATTTCAACTACGGAGGCAGGGGGGAGATCCTGGACGCGGCGGCGCGCCTCGCGGGAAACGCGCGGCGCGAGGAGATAATGCCTGAGGAATTGGACGAGGAACTCGTCAAAAGCGAGTTTTATTTTCCCGGCCTGCCCGACATCGACTTGCTGATAAGGACGGCGGGCGAGATGAGGATAAGCAACTTCATGCTTTGGCACTGCGCGAATTCCTACATCCACGTCTCTCCGGTCCTCTGGCCCGACTTCCGAGAGCCACACCTAAAGGAGGCCATCGACCACTACAAGAGGATTAGCGAGGAGTCGGAGAGCGATTTTTAGGGACTCAATTTTTGATATGAATCGGTATTACGCGCAAGTGAGGCGCAAGTTGGGTGCGGGCCGGGGGACTGCCGCTTCTTGGGCTCATCACAAAGCGCAGCGAACGTGATCTGGTATTTTCAGGAAAGTCAAGGCTCGATCTGCACGCACGAATCCGTTGGGGTTTTTCTGTATGTAGAAAACCTACCGGCCAAGCTCCTTTTGAGAAAAGCTCATCCCGTAACAGCTCGCAGCAAATCCGTCTTATTTCGTGTCTTTCATTAATATGATAAATATTAGGGACATGGTCTTGAAAAATATAAAAGTCAGGTGTATAAAAAGTAGGATCTCGTATATTTATGAAAACGGAGCTTTGATAAGAAAAAATACATCAAAACACTTGTAGACAAAAAAATGGGTTCATGCGAGTAAAAAGCGGGAAAGGTGATGGTTGACAACGGTGACCGAGGCCGATACGTAAGACACAAGGAGAGCGACGTAACCAGGGAGTTTTCGGTGTGGCCGGGCGGTCACGTTAGTTGAAATACCCGTGATTGACGGGACAAGGAGAACCGGGTGAGGCGAAAGGAGAGATGGAGATGCCAAGGACTGCGACGAAAAAGAACCAGGCCAAGAAGGCGGAGACGAAAGCCGCTGCGAGGAAGGCCACAACCGGCAAGGCCGCTGCGCGGACGGCCAGGGCTTTGGCCAAGGAGATAAAGCCCAGGAGGATACGCACCGGAAAGGTGGGGGCCCCTCGGGTGGACATCAAGAAATCCGATCTCCGCGTGCTTCTCAGGGAGGGACTGACCCTCAGGGAGATCGCCCAGATCTATCAATGCCATCCCTCCACCATTTCCAAGCGCAAGAAGGAATTCGGGATAAACGTTCCTCCTCGCCGGAGGGCGAGGGGCTGATGGATTGCGCCAAGCAGGCGGGGTGGGGCTGATATTTTGTTCCCTGGCTCCCCTACGGGAGTGGGGATATACTTTTCTCGATGGAAGGGAAGAAGATCCTCGTGGTGGAGGACGACCAGTCCTGGGCGCGCCTGATGGAGATAATGCTGGGCGGCCGTGGGGTGAAAGTCGTCCTCTGCCCTTCTCCCCTCAACGCCGTGGAATTGGCTAAAAGGATCCACCCCGACTTGGTCGTTTTGGACATACACCTGCCGCGGTTCAGCGGGATTTGGGTGCTGAGAAGGCTTCGTCAAGCGGAGGAGACCAGGGGTATACCGGTGCTGGTCTCCTCCATACTTTCCAGTGAGCGAAGGATCAGGCAGTTGGAGAAGATGGGCAGGACCTATTTCGTGCCCAAGAGCAAGGGGTTTGGTGCCCTTTTGGACAGGATCGAGGAGATAATTGGCGGATCGGTGCGGTGAGGTGGGCGGGCCCGAGCCGGCGAAGGCCGATGTATGGTCGAAGGGCGTCCCCTGTGGTTTCGGTGGTTCCCGGGTTGTGTCAAGCGTCGTCCGGGTGAGCGCATTTTATCCAGTCTGGAGGTGAGGCGCGTGGAGGTCATGGAGGCGATAGCCGCAAGGAGGAGCATCCGCAGGTATTCGTCTCGTCCGGTGTCGGAAGGTTTGATCCGTCAAATACTGGAAGCGGGCAGACTCGCCCCCTCTGCCAGCAACCTCCAGACTTGGAAATTCAAGGTAGTAACCGAACCCCATATCAGGAAGGCCTTGAGGGAGGCCGCTTACGACCAGCGCTTCGTGGAGGAGGCGCCGGTGGTGATAGTGGCCTGTGCCGACCTCGTCGCCCTGGGAGACCGCCTGAAGAGGACCCTCGAGCTCCTGAGGGCAGGCGCGGTGAAACCCAGCGCCGGCATGATCCTGTGGTATGTCCGCCAGAGGGGGAGCAAGGAAGAGGCCAGGGGATTCCTGCACGCGGTGATCAACGTCACCATCGCCGTTCAGAACATGGTGCTCGCCGCCACTTCCCTGGGCCTGGGAACCTGTTGGGTGAGGGCCTTCGAGGAGGAGAAGGTGGCCAAAGTCCTCCGCCTCCCGCCGGAGTATCCCCCCATATTCCTGCTGCCATTGGGATACCCGGCGGAAAGTCCTCGGCCCAGACCGAGAAGGCCCCTGGAGGAGATACTCCTTTGACGGGGCAGGCGTTAAGGTGACGTTTAAATCACAAAGGTGACATTTAGATCAATCGGTGACATTTAAATCAATTGCACCGCGCACTCGCTGAAAAAGGCCCAGGCGGCGAGTCCGCTCCCCGCTTTTCAGGCTCTCTCCTTCTCCCTTTGAGAGGCGAACCACTCGGACAGCTGGCAGATGGGGCATAGGGGCTGCGAGGTCGGTTCTCCGCAGCTGGGACATGCGCCGGTGGGTCTCCACATGTACTCCTCACGAGGCGGCATGATCTCCATTAGCGACAGGAGAAGCTGCAGCTTTCCCGAGGGAACCGTCTTTTCGAGGGTCTCGAAGACCTCCTTCAGGGAATGTCCTTTGGGCGACCACACGGGGCATTTCTCGGGAAAGTGGGGTATGTCCCGCAACAAACAGTACTGAAGGGTGTGCCTCTCCGAGGTGAACATGATGGGTTTGACCTTCTTGGGCAGGTCGCCGATGGGGTCCAGTACCGGCGGTGGCAGGTAATGGCGGCGGGAAAGAAGGTTTTTGAAGGCGAAAAGGAGCATGTCCTCCAGGGTATGGGCTGTGGCCAGAACGTTGGCCCCCGAGGCTCTTGCTTCCCTGTTCATGAGTGCTCTCTTGATGGCACCGCAAACGGCGCAGGGTTTCCAGCCCTTCACCTTGGCCACCCTCAGGCCCAGCTCCCCTATGCGTACCACCCTCAGATCCACCCCCGCTTTGGAGGCCTGCTCCTCCACCAACGCCAGGTTGCGGTCGGAGAAATCGCCCATGTTCAGGTGGAAGTGGGTGGCGAGGAGGTCGAATCCCATGGAGGCAGAAAGCCTTTTGAGGGCAAAGAGCAGCGCCGCGGAGTCCTTACCGCCCGAAAGGGCCACCAGCACCCGGTCACCCTCGCCGATCATGTCATATTTTTCCAGAGCGCGCCTGACCCTCCTCTCGAAGAAGCGGGGATAACAAGGAAGGCATACCTTCAAGTTGAACTCGGTGATCCTCATAACTTGGGCGGAAGAACCGCAAATGCGGCACTTGCCCTCCGCCATCGGATAAATCACCTTTTCCATCCCATCACCCCACTCGCTTGCGGACGTTTCCTCTTGTGGGAAACCGAATAGTAGGCTCCCACCCTCCCTCGGAGCCCCTCACCCTCTCAGAGGATCCCCCTTCCACCCTGTCCGGGGGTCCCCCTTCAGTAAAACCGTCTTCCGATAGGGTTCTCGGTGCTCCGCAACGAGTCTCGGGTCTCTTGATCGCAGGGCTCGTTTGAGAGGTCACCACGCTCCCCGAAGACCTCTCCGTGCCCCAAAGAACCTCTGCCCTTTGACCCTCCGTGTCGTGGGCGTTCTCCCGCGCGCCATTTTACGGGCATCCTAACCCAGAAGCGAGCCCGACACCCGTGTATCCTGTGGGTTTCGGGAAGGACACGCCATACGGACCGCACTGGGACCACAAAATAAATAGCAGACATCCGGTTCCTTGTGAACGATGCGATCGTCCAAAGTCGCCTCTCAGGGAAATGGACCGTCGTCTTTCCCGGTTGGGTTTAGGCGGGGAAACCGGATGCGCAGGACCTTTCCCATGCCAAGGCTTTCCAGGCTCCCACCCATGAGCCCCACAAACCGTCTTGCCAGGGTGAGACCCAAGTCTTCCCGAGCCTCGTTTTCGCGGGCATTTTCCATGGTTCCCGTTGCGCCTTCGCCCTTCTCGCTGGACAGGACCGTGATCTGCGTCCCTTCTTCCCCTTTGCGCCAGACGAGAAGGATCCTAGCCGGTGGCGAGGCAGGCCACGAAAGGGTGGCGAGGCGGATCGCCTGGGCCAGGCGTTCCGGGTCCACGACCACCGAACCACCTTCGCCATCTTCCTCCACCTCGGTTTCCACCTCTCCCACGGCCGCCGTTCGCAGCAAGTCCGCCACGTCCTCGGGGCTCAGTTCGCATAGGGCGAGGGACGTCTTGCCCGCCTCCACCCTCATGAGGTCGAGGAGCGCCTCCGTGAGCTCTCCCAATTCGCTGGCCCGCTGGAGGATCTGTATGCCCACCTCGCGCACCCTTGTCTCGGAAAAGGTGGAGTGGAGCTCCAGGGAAAGGTCCCTGATGGTCTGCAGGGGTCCTATCATGCCTTTCCCCGCCGTCTCCAGCAGTCGGGAAGCTTCCCGGTCCCGTTCCCTGGCAACCCTCAGCGATTCCCTCAGCTGATCCAACTGCTCCTCCAGAAGGCGGGTTTCCCGTTCCACGGCCATGACGAAGAAGGATATGAGTACCAAGGAAAAGGCGTGGGTCGCGAGGACCATCGCGTCGCGAGCGGGGGACACAGCGGAGGGTACCAGGTACGCCAGCAGGGAACAGGTCAAGATAAAGATGTTCAGGCCCATCTGCCCTGATCTTGCGAGGTGGGTCGCGGAGGTCAGGATGGGGGGGAAGGAAAGGAGCGCTCCCCTCTCCAGTGCCGCCACCCAATAGGCAAGAAGGAGGAAGAGCGCCGCTGACCTCAGGGCGTGGAGAAGGTGGCCGGCGTTGCGATCGGGTCTTGTGACAAGGAGGGAGAGCAGAAGGACCAAGAGGTATGAGAGGGCCTTGCCGGGGCGGAGGGGCCCCGCGTGGCCGAAAAGGGCGAGCACGCCGAGGTAGAAGAGGAGGAACAGGGGCAGGTGGCCTACATGACCCTTAATAGGGTGGTTATTCCTCCCCACCTTGACTCTCCCCTCGGGGCGTTGCGGGGTTCGCGCCGGCTCCTCGGATATGGGCAGGAGGAGGGTGAAGGTCGACCCCTTGCCCGGAGAGGTCACCACTCGGACGGTCCCGCCGTGAGAATCCGCGACTCCCTTGACCACTGCCAGTCCCAAGCCCGCTCCTCTGGGGTCCACCTCCCTTGAGCCGGTTCCCCTTCGAAAGGAGTGGAATATGAAGGCCAGCTCCTCCCGGGGAATGCCTGGGCCTCGGTCGGTCACCGAAACGTAAGCATATCTCTCCGTGGAACCCACCCTCACCGTCACCACCTCCCCGGGAGGAGAGAACTTGATGGCGTTGGAGATGAGGTTGCCCAGCGCCAGTTGGACCATGGTGGGATCGGCGAGGATTATAGGGACTTCTCCGGAGCGCTCCAACCTCACTGAGACCTCATCCCGGAGCATGGAGGAGGCCTCGCATACCTCGGCCGCCAACCGATCGAGCTCCAGCGGTTCCTTTCTCGGCGCGATCTCGCTCTCCACCCGGCAGAGATCCAAAAGCCCGGAAGCCAACCGAAGCATCCTTTCGGAGTTCTCCCCGATGATACGGGCGAACTCGTCCACTTTCTTGCCCGGCGGTTTCCTGGAGGAAAGTATCTCGGCGAAACCCTGCATGGACGTGAGGGGGGTTCGTAGCTCGTGGGAAACGGCGGAGATCCGCTCTGACTTTTCCCTTCCCCTTTCCAGGTGCCTTTCCAACTCCAGGGAAAGGGTTTCCCTGGTGCCCTCGATTTCCAGGATCTCCCTGCGCATGTCCATACCCAGCAAGACGCCCGCAAGGAACCACCCCGATCTTACCGCGGTTACCGCCCAATCGCCGCCCCTATGAGCCGAGATCGTTACCGCTAAGGCGGTTGAGAGGATCAGCCAGAGGGATAAGGCGCAACGGTGGTCCAAGGAGACTCCGGCCAGAAGACAGCAGAAGAAGGCCATGGGGAAAAATGGGCTCTCGACCCCTCCGCCGAATGCCACGGCCAACACCGACAGGATGGACAAGGCCACAGCGCTTCCCAGGAACTGCGGCATGCCGGTGAGTGTCTCCCCTTCCCGGGGGAACCTCACCCGCACGGCGTGGTGCAGCAGGGCGAGCACCGCCAGGGAGATGGCGACGGCGTATAGGGCGGAGCGGTCGGTGTTCACTCGAGAGGGAAGGGATATGGCCAAGAGCAGACACGGCACGGCGGCCGCCGCTAAGAGGGAGAGTGCCCTGGATATCCTCCGCTCAAGGGGCATCTTCCTCCTCCCCAAGCTCTTCCTCCCAGTGCCCTCCCCCTTCCTGCTGGCTCTGTATGGCGTCCACGATGCTGCTGTATGCCACGATGCTTCGGTCCACCAGGTCCATGGCTGAGGAGACCAGCAAAGTCAGGGACTCGTCTTCGGCGACCTCCTTGATTTGGCGGAGCAGGTCGATGACTTGCTTCATGCAGCGGACGAAATCCCCCGCCGAATACTGGGGATAGGTGGCGGTTATGTGTTCCAGGTCCTCCCCCGAGGCCCAGTCATATGCCACGGGCACGAAACCGGTGTCCACCGGCTTGAGCAGGTCAAGGCCCTCTTCCCGCTCTAACTCCTTTATCTCCTCCTGCCGCCTCAAGGCCCAGTCTATGGACCTTTCCAGTTGGGGGGTGGGATAGGACGCCTTCTCCCGCACTTTAGCCTTCTCACCCCTTTCCCGGGGAACGGGGCCCGATTCCCTGGACTCGTAGACGAAGATGCTCGCGAAAGCCGCCGCCTCTTCCGGTCTGAGGAGGTGGAACACCCCTTCCTCTAAGGCCTCCACCAGCAGGAGGTCGCATTCGTTGTATATCCTTCCCAAGACCATGCCCTTGGGAGTGGGGGATCCGTCCTCCAGGTAACCGAGTTTGACCAAGAGCCTCTTCACGTTCTCGAGTTTCCGGGAGGCCACCTCGCTGCGGGCTTCCATCTGGTCGTTGATGGCGCGCACTTCCCGCCTGAGGTCCAGCACCCGGCGAAAACCGAACACGCACTCCTCCCTTTTGGGGCAAAAGTGACAGGGGTGAACCGCAAGTTGTTTTCTGGTCTCCTCTATCTCCTCTCGCATGGGAGGATGAGGTTCTTCTTCCCACCTCTCCGGCTCCGGCAGCTCCAGCTCCCTTAGGAAGCGGCGGACCTCCCGTTCCCTTATCCTCCCGCCGGGAGAGAGCAGCGAGGGAGGGAGATGGGCTATGGCTTGGGGTGGCTGGGGGAAATGTTGGTGGGTGGCCTTGAGGAAACGGCCTCGCGAGTCCATGACGGTGAGGCGAGGGTTACCGTGTCGGTCCTCCGACAGACCGAGGACCACGGCCGCCCGCCTTTCCCCCTTGCGCTGGATGACCACCACGTCCCCCACGGCGGTCTCTTCCATCTCCCTGTGGATAAGTTCCCTCCTTCTTTTGCGCCTCTCCTCCGCGGCTTCTTTCTCCATCTCGGAGAGCCGGCGTCTCAGCCCGAAGTATTCCTCCACGTTTCCCTCATCGCACGAGAGTTCCCTCTCGAGCTCGGCCAGACGGCTTTCCAACCTGTTGCGGGCCCTCTCCAGCCTCACCACCTCCCGATCGGCTAAGAACTGGGCGAAGCTGGAGTTGAGGAGGTGGACCGCCGTCTCGTGGTCGTAGTATCGGAGGAGGTTAACCGCCATGTTGTAGGATAGGGAAAAACTGGATGTGATGGGAAGGCTTTCCGCTTGGGCTAGCCTCCTCACCTCCTCGAAAGAGACCATGGGATTGTACAAGGTGACCGCGTTCCCCACCTTATCGATACCCCTACGGCCCGCCCTTCCGGTGAACTGGGTGTACTCGGTGGGGGTCAGGAACTCGTGGGTCTCGCCGCTGAACTTGAAAAGGGATTCGATGACCACCGTCTTGGCCGGCATGTTTATCCCCAAAGAAAGGGTCTCGGTGGCGAACACGACTTTTATCAGGCCCTGAGCGAAAAGGTCCTCCACCAGCTCCTTGAAGAGGGGGAGAAGCCCGGCGTGATGGGAGGCGAGGCCCTTCCTCAAGGCGTCTAACCACAGGTCGAAGTTGAACACCTTCAGGTCTTGCTGCGACAGGAAGGAAACTCTTTCCAGCACCGTGTCCTCTATCACGTGCTTCTCCTCGGTGGAGGTGAGGTCCAACCCCGCTTCCATGCAATGGCCCACGGCGGCGTCACAACCAGCTCGGCTGAAGATGAAATATATGGCGGGAAGCATCCCGGAACGCCTCAACCTGTCCACCACCTCCGCCCGACGAGGTATCAAGTGGCGGGGGCTGGGCCTCTTGCCTCCCCTTCTCCGGCTGGCCATCCTCTCCATCTCCGCCACCAGCCGGGGAGCCTTGGAGGAAAGGAGGTTCACCATGATACCGTCCACCATGAAGAAGTGCCTTAGGGGTACCGGCCTCTCGCCGTGGAACACCGTTCTCACGTCGCCGCGCAAGGTGTTGAGCCATTCGCCGAATTCCCTGTAATTGGAGACGGTGGCCGAAAGGGCTATTATCTTGACGTCGGTGGGTAAGTGGATGATTATCTCTTCCCACACCGCCCCTCGGAAGGGATCCATGAGATAATGACACTCGTCAAGCACCACGTATTTGAGCCCGTACAGGGACGGGGACCTTTCGTAGATCATGTTGCGCAGTACCTCGGTGGTCATGATCACCACCGGCGCCTCGGGGTTTATGCTGTTGTCGCCGGTGAGAAGCCCCACCTTCTCGGGCCCGTATTGGGCGCGGAAATCCCTGAACTTCTGGTTGCTCAGGGCTTTCAGGGGGGTAGTGTAGTAGGTCTTCAGCCCGGACCGTTCCGCTGCCCACACGGCGAACTCCGCAACCACCGTCTTCCCGGAGCCGGTGGGGGCCACCACCAGTACCGAACGATCCTCGGACAGATGCCTGATGGCTTCGATCTGGAACGGGTCCAAGCTGAAGGGATAGCGGGAGATGAACTCCTCGACTATGTCCGGTGTGGCCGTTTCCTTCACGTTTATAATTCTACCAGAAGTGGAGGAGCCACAGATGAGGGAAAGGTGGAGAGGGAGGTGTCGGGAGACGGCCCAAGGGAAGCGGTTCCCGGTGAGGAGGGGCAGATCCTCGAATTCTTGGAGCGGGACCCCTTGCGCAATCTCCGGATCGTGTACCCCCTGCGCCGCTATGGCCTACTGAACCTGGGCTTTCCCGAGCAGGGGCTTTGTCTTGTCCTGTCAAAAAAGGGTGAGGTCGGGGGCGTGCTATTTTGGGACAACCTGGGCCTGGTGCGTTGGAGCGCACCGAGGATAGAGGCGGAGGCGCTGATGGAGGCCGCGCTGGAGAGGTGGGGGTGCCCGCAAGCCTTGGCGGGCGAGGAAGGGGAGGTGGCCCACCTTCTCGACCGCTTTCCCGAGCTCCGAAGAGAAGTGGAGCATGTCGAGGAAGAGGTGAGCATGATCCTGGAGCCCCACGCCTTCAGGGGACCTGATGGGGGAGCGGAGCTGGCTCGCGGGGAGGATCTCCGGGAATGGATGGAACTGGAAAGAGAGATGCAGGTGGAGATCTTGGGAAGGGCCGCCAGCGCCCGCGTTCTCCGGCGCGAGGCGAGGCTCTTGCTCGGTGAGGGAAGGGCCTTCTTGGTGAGGGAGGATGGAAAGGCCGTTTCCAAGGCGGCTTTGGAGGCGGTTACTCCCGCCGCGGACGAGTTGGGGGGAGTGTACACCCGGAAAAGTCACCGGGGAAGGGGTTACGCTCTCTCGGCTTGCGGTGCTGCCTGCGCGAGCTCGCTGAGCCGCGGCAAACGAGTGAGGTTGGAGACGCAGAGGGACAACCTGCCCGCCATTTCCCTGTACCGCCGCTTGGGATTTGTTACCATGTGGAACCACCTGGTGGTGCGCCTGAAGGGTGAAGGCCCATCCCCGTAAAGGGTGGCCGCTCCGCTTTTCAAGCCATGCGTCTGAGGCTGGAATCACAAGACGTGGAGGACGAGCCCCTGACGGAAGTCTTGGCGGGTAGCCTTGGTCGAGAGGAGGGTTCGAGTTGCGGGGAGAAAAAGGAGAATTCTGGGATCCTGAAGTGGAGCTCTTAAGCGCTGAAGAAATAAGGGGACTTCAACTTCGAAGGCTCAAAGAAACGCTCCGGCGCTGCGCAAGAAGCCCCTTTTACAGGCGCTGGTTTCGGGAAGCGGGCTTCGATCCCGAGTCCCTAAATTCCCTAGGCGGTTTGAGGGCACTGCCCCCCATGGACAAGGACACCCTGAGGAGCGTGGAGCCCTGGGAGTTCCTCACCGTGCCCCGGGAGGAGATCGTCAGGATGCACTCTTCCTCCGGTACCACCGGGAGGGCAACCGTGATATTCCATACGTGGAAGGACATACAGGCCTGGACGGAGCTGGGAGCGCGTTGCCTTTACATGACCGGGGTACGCCGCTCCGACGTATTCCAGAACATGATGGGTTACGGCCTCTTCACCGGGGGCTTGGGATTTCACTACGCCGCCGAGAGATTGGGGGCCATGGTGATACCCTCGGGTTCTGGCAACAGCAGGCGCCAGATATACCTGATGAGGGAGTTCGGTACCACCGTGGTGCACGTGATCCCCAGCTACGCCCTCTACTTGCTGGACGTGTTCAGCGATATGGGCCTGGACCCCCGCAAGGATACCCGCCTGCGCATAGCCTTGATAGGGGCGGAGCCGCACACGGAAGATCTCCGCCGTCGGCTGGAGGAGGCCTACGGATTAAGGGCCTTCAACTCCTACGGGCTTTCCGAGATGAGCGGTCCGGGCGTGGCTTTCGAGTGTCCTTTCCAGGACGGCATGCACGTTTGGGAAGACGCCTTCATCATGGAAGTCCTGGATCCCGACACCTTGGAACCGGTTCCGGACGGCGAGGAGGGCGAGCTGGTGTTCACCACTCTCCACCGGGAGGGCATGCCACTGCTCCGCTACCGTACCCGGGACTTGGCTTGCGCGTATCCCGGTCGCTGCCGGTGCGGAAGGTGGCATCGTCGCATCTCCCGCATCAAGGGAAGGAGCGACGACATGTTCATAGTCAAAGGGGTCAACGTCTTCCCCATGCAAGTGGAGAAGGTTTTGCTCCAGAGCATGGGAGTGGGTACCAATTACCAGATCCTTTTGGAGATGGTGGGAAACAGGGAGGAGATGAGGGTTCGAGTAGAGGTGACGGACGAGCTGTGGCGGGGGGACGTGAGGGAGCTCAAATCCCTGCAGAAGAGGATAACCGCCGCCTTGCGGGACGAGATTTTGGTGACACCGGTGGTGGAGTTGGTGGAACCCGGCTCGCTGCCGAGGAGCGAGGGCAAGGCGGTGAGGGTGGTGGACATGCGTAAGGATCTGGGAGGGGAATGAGATGGCCCATCAGGTGAACGTTTTTCTGGCCGACAGGCCGGGAAGGCTGGAGAGGCTGACGGGGGCGTTGGCGGACAAGGGGATAAACATCCGCGCCATAACCATCGCCGGGTCCGAAGGCTACGGGGTGGCGAAGCTGCTGGTGGACCGACCTGAGGATGCCCATTCCGTGCTCCACGAGGAAGGTTTCTCCGCCCATCTCAAGGAGGTGCTTGCGGTGTTGATGGAGGACCGTCCTGGGGGCTTGCACGCCGTGTGCGCCGCTCTGGGAGAGAAAGGCATAAACATCGAGGACGCCTACGGTTTCGTGGTGAAGGATCGGGAGACGGCGGTGCTGGTGATGGAGGTGGAGAAGATCCCCGAGGCGGAAGACGTACTCAGGGGCGCTGGCTTCCATATCCTGGAAGACCATGAACTGTACGGCTTATGAGGACCCGAGGTCGCCTGTTAGGCGGCGGCCTCCGCGATACGGTAGTTCTTGCCTGAAATCGCAACTCGTGTCGCTGGGCAAGGCCTGTTGGTGGCGTTTGTCGGGCCTTGGCTCCCCCGGTGGCCGTACTGAACGTTTTCGTTGGGGACGGCGTGGATTACATCATGCGTCCGTCCGGTTTTGGGGCCTGGGCGAACGTTCGCGAGGGGAAGCCTGCTCGGTGCGGGGAACCTCGCTCCAGGAGCGGAAATCCGCCTTGCGCGGCAAGTGAAGAGTTTCGGGGATTATAATCGATACGGGCGCTGATTTCCGAGGAGGAGGGCTTGTGGACCTGGGCCGCGGCGTCCTCGAACTTCTGGCGAAGGACCTCGAGGAAGGGGTGGTACTGCTCGACCCCGCGCTCAAGGTCGTCCTGGCCAACCGGGCGGCCCTGCAGCTCGTAGGCTGCCATACAGTTGAAGAACTTGCCTCCCGACTGGAGATCCTCCTGAGCCCTCAAGCCCTGCAGCTGGCCCTTTCGGGGGTCGAGGTTCTCAACGCCCCGTGTCCGGTGCCCGGCAGGGACGGACAGCCCTTGCTTTGTTCCCTCCTTCCCCTATCGGAGGCTGGCGGCGAAGGGATGCTGGTCTTGGTCAAACCGGGCAGGGTTTTCTCCACCCCCCCTATGGAGAGCTGGCTCATGTGGGGAAGGAGATACCTGGACCAGGTGACCTACGAATTGCACGAAGGCATCTGCTACCTGGATGGGAAGGGCAGGTTAATATACGCCAACCGAGCATTCCAGGAGCTGTGCCAAAAAGAATTCCAAGAAATGGCAGGAAAACACATCGCCTCCGTGCTCAAGGTCTCAGCTCGTCCCTTTTCCCTAATGGAGATCGTCGATCGCACTTTCAAGGAGGGGACTTGGACCGGGGAACTGGAGGTGGAAAGCGGCAGTGGCCACCGGCACCTGCTTTTGACCAGCGCTCTGGTGCGAGGCGAGAACGACAAGGCTCTCGGGGTGGCGGTTTTGGCCAGGGACATAACCGAAAGGAAGCAATTGGAAATAGAAATGCAGAGGCGCAACAGAGAGTTAAGCCTGGTCTTCGACCTCATCCGCTTGGCCGCCGGTTATGGGGACCTTAGCACCACCCTCAAGAAGTCGTTGGCTCGTATCCTCGCCATCACCCGGTCGGAGGCGGGAGGGATAATGGTCCTGGAGAGGGAGGGAGAGGTAAAAGTGGCCGCCTATCAGGGCCTTACCTATAAGAGCGCCCGGGATCTGGCCGGAAAGGAGTTGGCTAATAGGTTCTACGTGAAGATGTTGGAAGAGGGCAAGGCCATGATGATAGAGCCGCGGGAAGAAGGGCTAGTCGTTCATGGGATGCGGGGGGAGCTGGGCTCGCTGGCTATGGCCCCGATGGTGTTCGGAAGGCTGAGGAACGGCATCCTGATCGTGGGCCACAAGGACCCTCATCACTTCCGCCCTCAGGACCTCCAGGCGCTGGTGTCTTTGGCTTCACAGTTAGGAATAGTGTTCGAGCTGGCGGGTTTGCTGGACGAACTTCGACGGAACTTGGAGGAATTGGGAAGGGAGCGGGACTTTTCCCGTTCCCTTGTGGACTCCATGCCCAGCGCCTTGGTCCTTTTGGACGAGAGGGGAAAGGTTTCTTACGTGAACCGCAGGTTCACGGAGCTTCTCGGCTATTCCTTCGAGGAGGTGAAGGGCCGCCATCTCGGGTTCCTGTTCCCCAAGGGAAGGCGCAGGAAGGCCATGCGCACCGTGATGACCCGGCAGCGGGGGGAAAGGATTCGCGAGGAGATAGTGGTGGTGGACGCCCGCGGTGGCGAGCGAACCGTAATCCTCACCTCCACTCCCCGGCCGTACGAGGCAGGGGAGTACCGGGGAGTGATAGTTACCATCACCGAGAAGGATGAGCCGAGCAGAAAGAAAAGGGAGGCGTCGGCCGGCACTTGAGGGTCTCGATCCGCTCGTGACCTCGAGAGGAGCTTTTTGGCGGAAACCCTTTTGGGGATCGAACGCGGGATTTCCCACATGAAATACGGAAGACAGGTGTCGGCGGGAGGCGTCCTGTTCAGGCCATCCGCCGGCGGCGGATACGAGATAGCGTTGATAAAGCCTCGGGGTAAGAAAGCATACGCCCTTCCCAAGGGTCTGGTGGAAGAGGGCGAGGAGCCCGAGAGGGCTGCCCTCAGGGAGGTGGAGGAGGAGACGGGCATGAGGGGTGAGATCACCGACTACTTGGGATACGTGAAATATTATTATTACTCAAAGGAAGAGGACACCAGGTATTTCAAATTGGTCCATTTTTACTTGATGCGATGGACTGGAGGGATGGACAAGGATCACGACTGGGAGGTGGAGGGAGTGGAGTGGGTGCCCCTGGAAAAGGCAGTCGGGATGATGAGTTATCGCGGCGAAAGGGAAATCGTGGAAAAGGCCGCTCAGAGGCTTCTCGACAAGCCTGAAAAGGGCGATCAAAAAAGCGGTTGATCATCTACTCCTCGCCGCGTCCCTGTTGAGCCCCATCGCGTGACGGCGTCCTTTGTGCGATCTTCGTTGGCTTAATAGGTGGGCGTCACAGGATGAGAGCGTTGCCATGGAATGTGACGCGTGGTTCAAAGTGATCTATACCTTGGGCACCAGCAACAGAACCCAAGGGGAGTTTATGGGGCTTCTGCGAGAGGTGAGAGCAGAATTGGTCTGTGACGTGCGTTCCTTTCCCTCCAGCTCCCGTTACCCCCACTTCGACAAGGAGAATCTGGAGTCGGCGCTGGCGGCGGGTGGTTTTCGGTACGTTTGGCTGGGAAGGGAGCTGGGAGGTTATCGCAAGGGGGGGTATTTGGCCTACATGGATACCGACGAGTTCAGGGAGGGGCTCGAGGAGCTGGAGAGGCTGGCCACCACGCGCCTCACCGTTCTCATATGTGCCGAGCGATTCCCATGGAAGTGCCACCGCCGTTTCATCTCAGCGGCGCTTGAGGAAAGGGGGTGGGATGTCATCCACATCATCGACAGTGAAAGGTTTTGGTGTGGGCCCAAGACCTCAAGGGGTCTTAAGGACGAGCCAAAACTTTTCGATTAAGAAATATGGTCGGGGACCTCGGTGGATGAGGGGTTCGGTCGAAAGAACATTAACTCTTGCGGATAGGGTTGTATCCAGGGGAGGGTAGTTTCCGAACGTCGCGCGAATGAAAGAAAGCCAAGGGAGTCCATTCTTTAGCGTTTGTGCGTTTACCGGACCCTAAGATCAAGAGGGGGACGATTCGATTGGTCAAAGCGGACGAAGGCCCCGAGGATTTGATAAACCTGCTGGAGCAGAAGATGCCCTCCAAAAAGGACCATTGGAGAAGGGTGGCCCATTATGCCGGGATGATCGCCGAGAAGATGGGCCTGGAGGAAGGACAAAGAGAGCAGGTCATCACGGCCGCTTTATACATGGATGTGGGGATGCTTGAGGTGATGGAGAGATTGGGGTATAGCCTGGAAGAGGCGGGCGAGCTGGGGGAGGAGGAAAAAAGGATTCTGAGGCTCCATCCCCTCATGAGCGAAAGCATCCTGTCCCTTTACGGTTTTGATTCCCAAGTCCTTTCCCTGGTTCGATCCCACCACGAGTGGTGGAACGGGAAGGGTTATCCCGACGGACTCACCGAGAAGGAGATACCTCTGGGGGCGAGGATACTCGGCGTGGCCGATGCTTTTGTGGCCATGACGTCGTGGCGGAGCTACCGGGCTACCCTGGAGGCCAAGGAGGCCCTCAAGGAGATATACGCTAACGGAGGCTTACAGTTCGACCCGGGAGTGGTGAAGGCGTTCCTTTCCATAATGACCCCCAGGATATACGGGGTGGGGGGGGATGCGGAACGACGCGAGGCAATGGAGCTGTTGAGAGAGCTCACCGGACTAACGGATGAAGGTTGACGAGAGCCGCCCGCAGCCGACACCTTCACCCGTCCCCAACGCCATCGCTCGGGGTGATGGCGTCGTTCCGCGATGAGGTCAGGATTTGAGGATGTGGAATTCCCCGGGAGGTGGCCGCCGAAAACGTTTGACTCGGGGAACGTCCTTGAGAGGCGTTCCAGAGTAGACTCGGGCTTTGCAGGGTTGAGTGATTCGAGATCCGCCCCTCTTTCGTCCCCGCCATGGGACCGTGTGACCGCGGTATCGCAAAAATCGGCCTGTGCCGAGTTCCCTTCGTGGAATCCATTACCTCGCTGTGTTATCTTTATGGGCACGACCGCGGGTTTTCTCGGTGATGCAGTCAAAGGATGAAAGTGGAAAGGGGAAGTATGAAAGGAAAGGAAGCTATTTCCATATACACAAAAGGGACGCGCCCGTCAACGCTCACTGCGCTTGTGGTACTCATGATCGGTCTCTCTCTGCTTTTGGTTTCCTGCGGGAATAGCTCCAGCGAGGGATTGCTCAGAAGGCAGCTTCCCGAGAACGCCACGCCGGAGAAGATCATGCTGGAGGCCCTGAAGGCCACCGACGAGGCCAGGACCTTATCTTATTCCTTCCAGTACTCGCTGGTGATACCGCCTTACGGAGACAAGGCCTTCACCAGCGAGGTGAGGCTGGAGGGCGAGGGGCAATACGATGCCTTAAGCGGAAACGCCAAAATCCACGTCGGCTGGCCCGCCTTCGATACCGAGTTCGACTACGTGCTGTACGAGGGGAAGCCATATTTCAAACCCAAGGACGGGCAGAAGTGGTACGAGATGCCCTCATCTACCCAGTTCACCTTTCCCAGCATCGCTGAGCTGACCCGGGATGCCGCCGAGTACATGAAAAACTTCCAGAAGATAACCAGAATGGCGGACGAAGCGGTGGGGGATAGGGAATGCTTTCATATCGCGCTGGTCCCCAACTTCGACGCCGTCTTGGAGAACGAGAGCTTCCTCAACGCGGTTTTCCCGGAGGGGACCTTGGACGAACAGGCCTTAAAGAGGCTTGCCGAGCTCAAGGAGAGGCTGCGCAGCGCCTCGATCAATTACGAGTATTGGATCGACAAGGAATATCTGGTCTTGAGAAAGACCCATTACAGCGTGGAGCTAATGGAGCCGGGGGATGAGAAAAACCCTCCCTTCACCATAAGGTTGGTCATGACCCTCTTCTTTCCCTCATACAACGTGGAGGTGAAGATCGAGAAGCCGCATCTCGTGGCCGCTTCTTGACGGCCTGCGGAGAGTAGAGGAGGAAAAGGAGTGGATCCCATGCAATACGCTGGAAAGCGGTGGGGCGAAAAAGCAAAAGCCGTGATGCTTGCTGCCGTTATCTTTCCCCTCGTTGCCTGTCTTGTGGCCGGGGGTTGTGGAGGCGAGAAGGCGGATCCCGTGGGAGCGTTTCAGATAGCCGCTTCCGCCCTGAGGGAAACCACCACCGTGCATGTCCAGGTGGAAGGGGAGCTCTCCCCCAGGGAAGGTGACAGGAGAAGCTCCTATCCGTTCCAAGGGGACCTTTGGATGGACGTGACCTCCAGATCCCTGGAGGCGAGAATGGTCCTTCTGGGCATGGAGCTGATGGCCCGTTACGTGAGAGGCGAGGCTTTCCTGCAATGGGGTGGAAAGTGGTTCTCGTTGCCCCAGGAGGGAAGCGGCGTACTGAGCCGGGAGAAACTCGGGGCGGCGGTGGAGGCGTTCTTCGCCTTGCCTCATTTGCTCTCCTGGGCGGAGGCCGAGCCGGCGGGGGAGGGCGAGGCGGGATCCTTCAAAGTTTACTACCTGGACCTGCGCATCGATTACCGGAAATTGGAGGAGAGGGAGGAGTTCCTGAACCTGGTGGAGGCGATGGGTAAAAGCCCGGCGGATTTGGTGATGATGCTCGAGGGCATGAACCCAAGGATTCGGGTGGGGGTCGAGAAGAAGGAGAAGGTCCTGCGGGAAGTGGACGTGGAGCTGGACATTGAAACGAAAGAACCGATAAGGGTGGGCGGTATGATCACCCTTCCCCCTAATCTGAGGTTTAAGATGAGGGGCTTCTTCCCCGAGTTCGGGATGGAAGTGAAGGTGGTACCTCCCTCGCAGGCGGAACCCTTCCGGGGCTTCTGAAGACTTCTGGTAGAATAGCGAAAAGATGCCCAGGGCTTGCCATCGCCCTGGTTTTTCGGTCGGAGGGAAGCCTGCGCCTCTGAGATGTCACTCGGGCAATTCGGCCTTTCCAGGATGAAAGGAGAGATCGGGTTATGTATTTCCAGGACATGATCATGGCACTTCAGAGGTACTGGACCGATTACGGATGCGTGTTGGTCCAGCCCTATGACGTTGAGGTGGGCGCCGGCACCTTCAACCCCGCCACCTTCTTGAGGTCTTTGGGGCCAGAACCCTGGAAAGTTGCTTACGTGGAACCTTCCCGTAGGCCTACTGACGGGAGATACGGCGAGAATCCCAATCGACTGCACCAGCACACCCAGTTTCAGGTGATTCTCAAGCCCTCTCCCGACGACGTTCAGGACGTCTATCTCGCTTCTCTCGAGGTCCTGGGGATTAAGCCGGAAGAACACGACATACGATTCGTGGAGGATGACTGGGAGTCTCCCACCCTGGGAGCCTGGGGACTGGGATGGGAGGTCTGGCTGGACGGGATGGAGATCACCCAGTTCACCTACTTCCAGCAGGTGGGTTCCTTGGACTGTCGCCCGGTCTCGGTGGAGCTCACCTACGGCATGGAGAGGCTGGCCATGTACGTGCAGGGAGTGGATAACGTGTTCGAACTACGCTGGGACGCCCAATTGACCTACGGAGAACTGCAGAGGCGATCGGAGGTGGAGTGGAGTCGTTACTGTTTCGAGGAAGCCGACCCGGAGATGGTGTTCCGCCATTTCGGCGATTACGAGGCCGAGTGTAAGAGGTTGTTGGAGAAGGGGCTGGTGCTACCCGCCTACGACTGCGTTCTCAAGTGCTCTCACCTTTTCAACCTGTTGGACGCGCGAGGGGTGATCAGCGTCACCGAGCGCACGGGTTACATTGCCCGGGTTAGGGAGATAGCCCGGGCGGTGGCCTCCGCTTACGTGAAGCAGAGAGAGGAGATGGGTTACCCCCTGCTGTCAGGGAAAGGGGGGAGCTCTTGAATGGCCGAGGACCTTCTTTTCGAGATAGGGACGGAGGAGCTGCCTTGGGGAGCGGTCCAGGACGGGAGGGTCCAACTCCGCGAGAACGCCATGGCCATCCTGAATCGGGAGAGGTTGGAATATAATTCCATGGAAATATATTCCACTCCCCGAAGGTTGACCTTGTACGTGAGGGGGCTTTCTGAAAGGCAGAGGGACGAGATCAAGGCCATAAAGGGCCCTTCCAAGAAAGCGGCATTCGACGAAGAAGGCAGGCCTACCCGAGCGGCCGAGGGTTTTGCCCGTTCCCGAGGGGTGAGGGTGGAGGACCTGGAGGTGCGCAGCACCGAGAAGGGAGATTTCGTCTTCGCTGTGGTCAGGGAAGAGGGCAAGCCCACCCGCGAGGTGCTGCCCAGGCTGTTGGAGGAGATAATGCGCTCCTTCAATTTCCGCAAATCCATGCGCTGGGGAGAGCGGGATTTCCGTTTCGCTCGGCCAGTGCGTTGGTTGGTGGCCCTTTACGGAGATCAGGTCCTGGACTTCGAGTTCGAGGGTATAAGGGCTGGGAACGTGACCAGGGGTCGCCGGTTCCACGGCCCCTCCCGCATAACCATAAAGAGGCCGGGTGATTACCTAGCGTCACTGCGAGAGGCGGGCATCCTCGCCGATCAGGAGGAGAGGAAAAAGGCCGTGAGGGAGGGCATGGAAAAGGCGGCATCCCAGGCGGGACTCGTTCCCGTGCCTGCCCCGGAGACCTTCGAAGAGGTGGTGGATCTGGTGGAAGCCCCCAGCGCGGTCTTGGGGGAGTTCGACAGGAAGTATCTAAGGCTCCCCAGAGAGGTCCTCTTTACCGCCATGCAGGAACACCAGAGATATTTCCCCACCCTGACCCAGGAAGGCCAGGTGGCTCCGGCTTTCGTCTTCGTTCACAACGGCGACCCGAGGTTCAACGAGGTGATAAAGGAGGGCAACGAGAGGGTTCTCAAGGCTAGGCTGGAAGATGCTTCCTTTTTCTTCCAGGAAGACAGGAAAAGGACCCTGGAGGAGCGGCTCGAAGATCTTAAGCAAGTGGTGTGGCAGGCAAGGCTCGGAACCCTCTACGAGAAGAGCCTTCGACTTTCCCGGCTGGCGGCCCACATAGCGGATTTGGCTCACATGGGAAACGAGATCAGGGAAAAAGCCTCCCGCGCCGGGCTGCTATGCAAGGCCGACTTGGTCACCTCCATGGTGGTGGAGTTCCCCTCCCTCCAAGGCGTCATGGGGAGGATATACGCATTGGATAGCGGGGAGGACGAGGAAGTGGCCAAGGCTATCGAGGAACATTACCTGCCGAGGTGGTCGGGCGACTGGCTTCCGGAGACCAGGGCCGGGGCCGTGTTGTCCCTGGCGGAAAAGTTCGACAACCTGGTGGGGTGTTTCTCCGTGGGCTTGACGCCCAGTGGGTCGGAGGATCCCTATGCCCTCCGCCGGCAGGCGGCGGGCGTCCTACAGGTCATCCGCCAGTCTGGCCTCCACTTGGACCTGGAGAAAGCCTTAGAAAGGGCCGCTGGCCTTCTGGGGTTGGAGAACCCCACGGCCGTCTTGGAACAGGTGGGCGATTTCCTACGGCAGAGATTTCGCCAACTCCTCATAGGGGAAGGGCATGACTACGACCTGGTGGATGCGGTTCTCCCCTTCGCCTTGAAGGACGCGTTGGATGCGCAAGGAAGGCTCGAGGCCTTGGCGGAGGCGAGAAGGGAGGGTCGGCTGCAGAGGATCTACACCGGGTTCGAGAGGTGTTTCAACCTGTCCCGGCAGGGCTCGGAAAGGGCACTGGACGAGGGACTGCTGGTGGAGCCGGCGGAGAGGGAGCTGTACTCCCGCCTCACGTGGTCGCAAGAACCGCTCAGGCACTACCTGGACGAGTCCGAGTACTCGAAGGCCCTGGATGTACTCTTAGAACTGGCTCCCTACGTGGATCGCTTCTTCGCCGAGATATTCGTTATGGGTGATGATGAGGTGATGAAAGGGAACCGGTTGGCCCTCTTGCGGGAGGTGGTCTCCCTGTACCTTTGCTACGCCGATTTCTCCCGGGTGGTGACCGAAGGTAGAGGGTCGGCTTGAGGGAGCTCGATGGAGATGTGAAGTCGAAACCCAAACCCGACACTGGAAAAGGGTGTGTCGATGGCCGAGGGATGGGTAAATAAGAGATATGATCTTCCGGAGAAGGGCGGGAAAACGACACGCGTTTCTCGTTTCAGGAAGGGGATTACGTGGAAAAGGACCGGTGGTCTGTGGAAGGAGGAAGTCCTATGGCTGTGAAGTACGTTTACGACTTCGACGAAGGAAACGCGGCCATGAAGGATCTCCTGGGAGGCAAGGGTTCTAACCTGGCGGAGATGACCAGGCTGGGACTTCCCGTGCCCCCCGGATTCACCATCACCACCGAGGCCTGTCGCTTCTATTCCCGGGAGAGCAGGTATCCCGATGGGTTGGAGGAGGAGGTGAGGGAGCACCTCCGCCGCCTCGAGGAGAAGATGGGCAAGAAACTGGGCGACCCGAAAGACCCTCTTCTGGTCTCCGTCCGTTCCGGGGCCAAGATCTCCATGCCCGGGATGATGGACACCGTGCTCAACTTGGGCCTCAACGACGAGTCGGTGCAGGGCCTGGCGGAGCAGACCGGCGACGAGAGGTTCGCCTACGACGCCTACCGTCGCTTCATCCAGATGTTCGCCGACATCGTGATGGGGGTTGACCGCTCGTTGTTCGAGCGAGAGATCGAGAGGAAAAAGGAGGAAAAGGGAATCAAGCTGGATGTGGAGCTTTCCGCCGATGACTGGAAGGACTTGGTGGATAGGTTCAAGGCCATAGTTAGGGAACATGCAGGCCGCGACTTCCCCTCTGACCCCTGGGAGCAGCTGGACCTGGCCATCAAAGCGGTCTTCCGTTCCTGGGACAACCCCCGGGCCAAGACCTACAGGAAGCAATACGACATTCCTGAGGACCTGGGGACGGCGGTGAACGTGCAGGCGATGGTCTTCGGGAACAAGGGCGACGAATCGGGCACCGGCGTGTGCTTCACCCGTGACCCTTCCACCGGCGAGAAGCGGCCCTTCGGGGAATATCTGATCAACGCCCAGGGGGAGGACGTGGTGGCAGGTATCCGCACCCCCAAGCGCTTGGAGGAACTGGAAAAGGAGATGCCCGAGCTGTACCGGCAGCTCACGGAGATGATGGACAAGCTTGAGAGACACTATCGCGACATGCAGGACATAGAATTCACCATCGAGCAGGGCAAGCTCTACCTGCTCCAGACCAGGACCGGGAAGCGCACCGCGGCCGCAGCGCTGAAGATCGCAGTGGACATGGTGGAAGAGGGCCTCATCAGCAAGGAGGAGGCGGTGGCCCGGGTACAGCCCGAACAGCTGGATCAGCTGCTTCATCCAAGGCTGGACCCCAACGCCGAGTACGACGTCATCGCCAAAGGACTGCCTGCTTCACCGGGAGCGGCGGTGGGAGAGGTGGTTTTCGACGCCGACACCGCCGAGGTGAGGGGCTCTCGTGGAGAGAAGGTCATCTTGGTGAGGTGGGAGACCACCCCCGACGACATCCACGGCATAATCAAAGCTCAGGGGGTGCTCACCAGCCACGGGGGCATGACCAGCCACGCTGCGGTAGTGGCCCGGGGTATGGGGAAGCCCTGCGTTTGTGGGGCGGAAGCCATCAAGATCAACCAGGCCGAGAGGATATTCGAGGTGGATGGCCTGGTAGTGCGGGAAGGCGACGTCATCACCATAGACGGCACCTCCGGGAAGGTGATCCTGGGAGAGGTCAAGCTCATCGAGCCGCAGGTGGACGAGAACCTGGAGAAGATACTGGCCTGGGCCCATGAGATCCGCCGTCTGGACGTGAGGACCAACGCCGACACCCCAGAGGATGCCCGGCGTGCCCGGGATTTCGGCGCTCACGGCATAGGCCTGTGCCGGATCGAGCACATGCTCATCGGGGAGGAGAGGCTGCCCATAGTTCGCCGGATGATCCTGGCGGAGACTCCCGAGGAGCGCAGACAGGCTTTGGAGGAGCTGGAGCCCTACCTGAGGAAAGACTTCCGGGAGATCCTGGAGGCCATGGACGGCTATCCGGTGACCATAAGGCTGTTGGACCCCCCACTGCATGAGTTCCTGCCCCGGGAGTCGGACCTTCGTGTGGAATTGGTGGAGCTCAGGCATGTACCGGGAGACCGGGACGAGCTGGAAGCGAAGGAGAAACTGTACGCCCGGGTGAGGGCGGAGACGGAGGCCAACCCCATGCTGGGCTTGAGGGGCTGCCGACTGGGCGTGACCATGGAGGGGGTAACCGAGATGCAGGTGAGGGCCATTGTGGGAGCAGCCTGCGAGCTAAAAAAGGAAGGCAAGGATCCGCGGCCGGAGATCATGGTCCCCTTGGTGGCGTTCCGGAGGGAGCTGGAGATAGAAAAGGAGAAGATCCTCAAGGTCGCCCGGGAGGTCCAGGAGGATATGGGAGTTCAGGTGGAGTTCTCGGTGGGGACCATGATAGAGCTGCCCAGGGCGGCCCTCACCGCCGACGAGATAGCCGAGGTGGCGGAGTTCTTCTCCTTCGGCACCAACGACCTGACCCAGACCACCTTGGGGTTCAGCCGGGACGACGCAGAGGCCAAATTCCTGCCGGCTTATCTTGACAAGGGAATACTCAAGGAGAACCCCTTCCAGACCCTGGACGTGGATGGGGTGGGGAAACTCGTCCGCATGGCCTGTGAGCAGGGACGGAAATCAAATCCCTCCTTGAAGCTGGGCATATGCGGGGAGCACGGGGGTGACCCAAAGAGCATCCGTTTCTGTCACGATGTGGGGCTGGATTACGTGAGCTGCTCCCCCTTCCGGGTGCCGGTGGCCATACTGGCCGCCGCTCACGCGGCCCTGGGAGATGTGCAGGACGCCACCAAATGATAACCGTGGATTGGCCGGGCTTTTCCGCCCGTACGATCTAGTGGGTATAGTGTCACCGGAGGAGGCTTTTGGAGCTCTCCTCCGGGTTTGTTGTTGTCCACGAAGGGAGGTGATGGGCATGTACATCTTGGCGGTGAACGGTAGTCCTCACGCCGACGGCAACACCGCCCGGTTGCTGCAGGAGGTGATCGAGGCCGCCAAGGAGGAGGGCGTGGAGGGAAGGACGCTTCAAGTGATGGAGGTGGTCAAGGGACAGGAGATGCCCTTCTGCGTGGCCTGCAGCAGCCCGTGTCGGGAGATATGCCATGAGAAACATCCCGCCCTCGCGGAGGCCTGCCGGCTCTTGGAGGAGGCTTCGGCGGTGGTCCTGGGAAGTCCTGTTTATTTTGGCACCGTGACTGCCCAATTGAAGGCGTTTTGGGATAAGACCCGGGCCATACGGTCTCGCCGCTCCCTGGTGGGCAAACCCGCAGGCGCAGTGGCGGTGGGCGCCTCTCGCTTTGGGGGTCAAGAAACCACCGTAAGGGCTCTCCACGATATGCTTTTGATCCAGGGGATGACGGTGGTGGGTGAGGGCACGGAGGACAGCGACGCCGGACACCAGGGAGTGTGCGCCCAGCGTCCCGCCGTCGAGGACTCCTATGCCCTGGAGAGGGCGAGGATATTGGGAAAGAGACTGGCCTTGGAGGTAAAACATAGGGGGGTAACGTCCTGATCATGGGCGTCCGGGAGGACATTGAGGAGCTGGAGGAGCGCTGGCTCTCGCCCTTTGCGGTGCGCAGCCGGGAGAGCAGGGGAAGGGTCAGACCGGAAGAACCGGATCCCCTGCGCACATGCTTCATGCGGGATCGGGATCGGATCATCCACAGCAAGGCCTTCCGCCGCCTGAAACACAAGACCCAGGTGTTCCTCGCCCCCGAGGGAGACCATTACCGTACCCGACTGACCCATACTCTCGAGGTCAGCCAGATTTCCCGTACCATAGCCCGGGCGCTGCGTCTCAATGAGGATCTCACGGAGGCCATCGCCTTGGGGCACGACCTGGGCCACACTCCTTTCGGTCACATAGGGGAGGAGGCCTTCAAGGACCTGACCCCCAGGCCTTTTCGCCACAACGAGCAGAGCCTGCGGGTGGTGGACAGGCTGGAGTACGGGGGGAAGGGACTCAACCTCACCTGGGAGGTGAGGGACGGTATATTGCATCACACCGGTTCCAGTCCCCTTCCTTCCACCCTGGAGGGGAGGATCGTGAGGATAGCCGACCGGATCGCCTATGTCAATCACGACGTGGACGACGCCATAAGAGCGGGCATCCTCACCGAAAAGGACCTGCCCCGTTCCACTGTGGAAGTTCTGGGCAGGCATCACAGCCAGAGGATCGACACCTTGGTGAGGGACATCGTGAGGGAGAGCGCGGGCAAGCCAGACATCCTCATGAGCCCGGAGGTCGCCGCCGCCCTAAATGAACTGCGAGATTTCCTGTTCCAACGGGTTTACGTCGGTTCCGTGGCCAAGCAGGAGGAGGAAAAAGCGGTGATCGTGCTGAGGAGCCTCTTCTCCTATTATCTGGAACACCCGGAGGAGATGCCCGAGGAGTTCCGTAGGGGAGATGAGGAGCTCAGTGTGAGGGTCTGCGATTACGTGGCGGGGATGACCGATCGATATGCCCTGCGCAAATACCAGGAGATCTTCCTGCCCAAGGTCTGGGTGGGGGACCTCTGATGCCGCGCGGGCGGGTTCGCCGTCTGGGTCCGACTCGGTCCTCGGAGATCAGTAAACTTATGTCCTGCGGTGGTTTTCGAGTGCCGGGGCGTCCTTTTACCAGAATCACAGCGAGGGCCTGGTCGAAGACGCTGGCGCCTGTCGCGGTTCTCGAGGGGTGAGGGATCGGTAATGGCAGGAGGAAGGATCAAAGAGGAGGATATAGACGCCCTGCGCGAGAGGGTGGATATAGTGGACGTGATCTCCGATTACGTCCAACTCAAGAAGGCGGGCAGGTTATTCAAGGGACTTTGCCCGTTCCATTCCGAGAAGACCCCTTCTTTCATGGTCGATCCCCAGAAGCAGCTTTACCACTGTTTCGGCTGCGGGGAGGGGGGAAACGTTTACACGTTCCTCATGAGGAAGGAGGGACTCGATTTTCGGGAGGCGGTGGAGAGGCTGGCCTCCCGAGTAGGTTTTCCTCTTCGGTACGAGGGTTCTCAGGCCAGCCGAAAGGAAGGGGAGCGGGAACGCCTGTTCCGGATCAACGAATGGGCGGCGGAGGTGTATCACCGGCTGCTCGTGGAGGACCCAGCCGGCGCCCCGGGGAGGGAATACCTGGAGCGGCGGGGGTTCGGGGAAGAGGCGGTGAAGGCCTTCCGGATCGGCTATTCCCCTCCCCAGTGGGATTTCCTCTACCGCCGGGCCGTACAAAAGGGGTTCGGCGTGGCCGATTTCATCCGCTCCGGCCTGGGTGTGCGCAGCGAGAAGGGTGCTTACGACCGTTTCCGGGGCAGGCTGATCTTCCCCATCCTGGATCTGCAGGGCAGGGTGGTGGCCTTCGGAGGAAGGTTGGTGGGGGAGGGCCAGCCGAAATACCTCAACTCCCCAGAGACCCCTGTTTACGTGAAGTCCAGGCACCTTTACGGCCTTTTCCAGGCCAGGAGGGAGATTGTCCAGGCGGGATACGCCCTCCTGGTGGAGGGATACACCGACGTGATAGCCCTGTGGCAGGCGGGGATACGTAACGCGGTGGCCACCCTGGGCACGGCTCTGGGGGAGGAACATCTTAGGGTGCTCTCCCGATTCACCGAAAAGATACTCTTGGCCTTTGACGCGGACTCGGCGGGACTGTCCGCCAGCTTGAGGGCTCTTCAGTTCGGTGACCAGTTCAACCTGGACCTCCGGGTGGTGGCCTTGGACCGAGGCACCGATCCCGCCGATTTCGTGGCTCAAAGAGGAGCGGAGGAGTTCCTGCGCAGGGCGAGGGAGAGCGAGCCCTTGATGGATTATTCGGTGCGCACCACGCTGGAGAGATTCGATCCCAGGGACACCAACGCCAGGAACCGGGGAGTGATGACCGCCCTCAGGCTGCTGGCCAGCTGGGGCAATCCTTTGATGGTCGAGCCACAACTGAAGGCGGTGGCCGATTGGGCGGGACTGGATTACCGTGGCGTCTTTCAGTCTTATCTCGCCATGACGAAGGGCGGACGGGAGCAAGGGGTTCCGGCGAGACTCGTTGTCGACCCTCAGGTGCGGGTAGAGCGGGAACTTTTGAGCCTCATCTTCCATCATCCATACCTGCTGGAGAAGGCTTCCCTGGAGGTGGGGGAAGACCTGATCGCCGAGGTGGAGAATAGGGTCCTTTGGAGGGCCTTAGTGGAAGCGTACCACTCCGGTGCGTGGGGCGCGTCCGGTTCAGGGGACAGAGAAAGCCATTGCTCGGCGTTCTTGGACGAGTTGGAGGAAAGGCCGAGAAAACTAGCCACCAGTTTAATTTTTAGCGGAAGCGGGAAATTTGATAGAATGGGGAAAGACGAGGCGAATTTGTTGTACAATGACATATTGGTTTCCCTGAAGGAATTCCACATCCAGCGTCTAATAAGAGAGAAGAGACGCGAGCTGGCACGCTTGGCAGCATCCCCGCACCGGGATCACGAGAAAGAACGAGAGATCAGCGAGGAGATATTCGCCCTTGAACGCTTGAGAAGGGAACTCCGTGCCCTCAGGGCTTAAAGCCTTAAAACCAAGCCATCGATTTAAACTGTGAAAATCTGCGTGAAGGTGATCGGAAGATGATGGAGGAATACAAGGATCTCGACTACGAAGAGGTCAGGGACCTCATAAGAAGGGGGAGGGGAAGAGGCATCCTCACCCAGGACGAGATTGCGGAGCAGTTGCAGGGCTTGGACCTTTCCCCGGAGCAGATGGAGAGCCTTTACAGCCTCCTGGAGGAGAACAACATAGAGGTGTTGGAGGATCCCACTTTGGACAGCCTCCGCGACCTGGAGGAGCAGGGGGAAGAGGTACGGGACGACCTGATCGACCAGGAACTGGAGCTGGCGGGCAAGGCGGCCACCAACGACCCAGTGCGCATGTACCTGAAGGAGATAGGCAAGGTCCCCCTGCTCACGGCCCAGGAAGAGGTGGAGCTGGCCAAGAAGATCGAGGAAGGGGAGGAGGCCTCCAAGATCCTGCGGGAGAAGGGCGACCAGCTGCCTCGGGAAAAGGTGAGGGAGCTGCGGCGCAAGGAGAAAGAAGGCCAGGAGGCAAAGCGCAAGCTGGTGGAGGCCAATCTCCGCCTCGTGGTCTCTATCGCCAAGCGTTACGTGGGCCGGGGGATGCTTTTCTTGGACCTCATCCAGGAGGGAAACCTGGGACTGATCCGGGCGGTGGAGAAGTTCGACTTCCGCAAGGGATACAAGTTCTCCACCTACGCCACCTGGTGGATCCGGCAGGCCATCACCAGGGCCATCGCCGACCAGGCCAGGACCATCCGCATCCCCGTGCACATGGTGGAGACCATAAACAAGCTGGTTAGGGTCCAGAGGCAGCTCCTGCAAGAGCTGGGTCGGGAACCCACCCCGGAGGAGATCGCCGAGCAGATGGAGATGACGCCGGAGAAGGTGCGAGAGATCATCAAGATATCCCAGGAGCCCGTCTCCCTGGAGACGCCCATCGGGGAGGAGGAGGATTCCCACCTGGGGGATTTCATCGAGGACGCGGACGCGGTGGTTCCCCTGGACGCCGCCTCTTTCATCCTCCTCCAGGAGCAGCTGGAAGAGGTGCTCAACTCGCTGAGCGAGAGGGAGAGGGAGGTCATCAAGCTCCGTTTCGGGCTGGTGGACGGGCACCCCCGCACCCTGGAGGAGGTGGGCAAGGCCTTCGGGGTGACCCGGGAGCGGATAAGGCAGATCGAGTCCAAGACCCTGGCCAAGCTGAGGCATCCCAGCCGCTCTGCCAAACTCAGGGATTACCTGGACTGAAAGGGGCGAAGCACCAAAAAAGCAGGGTTAGAGAAGGGGGGTTCGAGGCCAAACCCCTCTTTTTTGTGGATCATGGTTGAGGGCCGTAACGGGTTTAGGCAGGAATCGGATATGGTCGATTCCGATCGCGAGAGGAGTCGGGAGATGGAATGTCCTGCGTGTGGACGTGAGGCGGGAGATGGCGCTTCCTTCTGCTCCCAATGCGGTGCGCCTCTGGAAAGAGGGAAGACCTCGGAATGTGGTCCCGGGGATATAGGTGAGTCCTCGGCCTCTCGGTCCCCGAACCGGGCAGTGCCCGCTCCTCCCCAGGCTCCTGGCGGTCCACAGTCGCAGGCTGCCACTTCCCTCTTTCCCCCGCCTGCCTCTTCGCAGCCCTTCTATCAGTGGCAGGCACCCGTTCCGGGGCCGCTGCCCTATCCCCAGACCCTGCCCCGCACCGACGGTATGTGCGTGGCCGCCATGATCCTGGGAATCTTGGGCTCGGTTTTATTGTGGGTCCCCGTCTTGGCTTGGATTTTAGGCCTGCTGGGCATCGTCTTCGGAGCCCTCGGAATGAAGTCGGTCAGGGATGACCCGGCGGGCCGGAGCGGGTACGGGATGGGGCTGGCAGGACTCATACTGGGCATCTTGAGCTTGGTGGGCGGGGTGATCTTGTTCATTGTGGCGGTCTCGCTCACATCTTGAGCTTCTCGCACTCATCCAACTGACAAGGTGAGTGGGAAAGAGCACTTTACACAGCCTCGCGATAGCCTCGAGCCTCGTGTTTTCACCATCCTTCCAGAAATCCCCCCTCCCTCAGGTAGGCGTACGCGGATAGGGCGGCCTTGGCCCCCTCCCCGGCGGCGATGATGATCTGCTTCTCCTGGACGTCGGTGACGTCACCGGCTGCGAAGATGCCGGGTACGCTGGTGCGGTTGTTGGAGTCCACCATCACCTCGCCTTTGTGGTTCAACTTCACTTCGGGGGGGAGGAAGTCAGTGCTGGGGATGCTCCCTATCTCCACGAAGACCCCCTCCACCGGAAGGCTCTGCGCCTTTCCGTCGACCTCGAAATCGATGGCCTTCACGAACCTGTCGCCCCGGATGGCGCGGATCTGGGCCCGGTAATAGACCTTGATCCGACCGTGCCCGAGGACGGCCTGGCGCCGTACCTCGTCCCCTCCCAACCTGTCCTCTATGGTCATGAGGTGTACCTCCGTGGCCAGTTCTCCCAGCTGGAGGGCGGCGTCCAGGGCGGAGTTCCCGCCCCCCACCACCGCCACCCGCTTGCCCCGGAACAAGGGAGCGTCGCAGGTGGCGCAGTAGGCCACGCCCCTTCCCCGGAACTCCCTCTCGCCCGGGACCCCCAGCGGCCTGGGGACCTTTCCGGTGGCCACTATCACGGCCGGTGCCAGGTGTTCCCCCATCGAGTGGGCCACGCCGATGAGCTGTTCCGATCTCCTTACGGAAGTCACCCGGGATCCTTCCAGGAGATCCACGTCGAAGGTCTCCAGATGGGCCCGGAACCTCTCCACCAGTTCCGCCCCGGTGATCAGCTGGTAGCCCAGGTAGTTCTCCACCTCCCAGGACCAGGCGGCCTGTCCTCCTACGTTCTCCGAGATGACCAGGGTGCGCAGCATCTTCCTGGCGCAGTATACGCCCGCCGATAGGCCAGCGGGTCCGGCGCCTATGATAATCACGTCCGCGTGGGGCTGTTTTTCCATTTTGCAGCTTGGTACGGCCCTTGATCCACGCCCGCCAGCAGCGCAGGGTCTAGATCACTGATCCCCCCGCCACTGCTCAGCCGCCGCCGGGGTCTCCAAGTCCCGTTTTTCTTCCCTCAGGGAGGCAAGGAGACGGCGGAACTCCTCTCCCTCCAGCGTCTCCTTTTCCAAGAGTACCTCGGTGATCCTCTCCAAAGCGTCCCGGTTCTCCTGGAGCAACTTCTTCACCCGCTCGTAGTTCTCCAGGACGATCCTTTTGACCTCGGCGTCCACCAGCTGGGCAGTGGCCTCGCTGTAGTTGGCCTCCTTGCCGTAGGAGTACTCGCCCATGAGCAGCCTTGCCGCCCTCTCCCAGCCCAGGGAGAGAGGTCCCACCCGATCGCTCATCCCGTAGTCCTCCACCATTTTGCGGGCCAGGATGGTGGCCTTCTCCAGGTCGTTCTGGGCCCCGGTGGACACCTCCCCGAAAAAGACCTCCTCGGCGGCCCTCCCTCCCAATAGGACCGCCAGTCGGTCCTCCAGCTCCCTCCTGGTCAGGATGTAGCGGTCCTCCTCCGGTAACTGCATGGTCATGCCCAGGGAGCCGATACCGCGCGGGATTACGGTGATCCGGTGCACCGGGTCCGCGTTCTCCAGCAGGGAGGCGGTCAGGGCGTGGCCCACCTCGTGCACCGCCACCACCCGCCTCTCCTTTTCGCTCATAACCCGGCTCTTGAGCTCCAGGCCGCCGATGACCCGGTCGATGGCTTGCTCGAAGTCCTCCATGTCCACTCGACTCTTCCCCTTGCGGGCGGCCAGCAGGGCGGCTTCGTTGACCACGTTGGCCAGTTCCGCCCCAGCGAAACCGGGAGTGCGGGCGGCGATGACCTTGAGGTCCACGTCAGGAGCCAGTTTCACCCGTCGGGCGTGCACTTTGAGGATCTCCTCCCGGCCCTTGATGTCCGGCCGGTCTATCATTATCTGCCGGTCGAAGCGTCCCGGGCGCAGGATGGCCTTGTCCAGCACTTCGGGGCGGTTGGTGGCGGCCAAGATGATCACCCCCGTCTGGGGGTCGAATCCGTCCATCTCCGAGAGCAGCTGGTTTAGGGTCTGTTCCCTTTCCTCCACACCTCCGCTGGCGATGATGCCCCCTCGCACCTTGGCTATGGTGTCTATCTCGTCGATGAAGACTATGCAGGGCGCCTTGGCCTTGGCCTGTTCGAATAGGTCGCGCACCCTGGCCGCTCCCACCCCCACGAACATCTCCATGAACTGGGACCCGCTGATGGAAAAGAAAGGCACGTCCGCTTCCCCCGCGACCGCTCGGGCGAGCAGGGTCTTCCCGGTGCCGGGTGGCCCCACCAGCAGCACCCCTTTGGGTATGCGTGCCCCGATCTTCCTGTATTTGTCGGGATGGCGGAGGAAATCGATGATTTCCTTTAGCTCCTCTTTGGCCTCGTCCAGACCGGCGACGTCGTCGAACGTGACCCGGTCCTTGCTGCGG
Source organism: Actinomycetota bacterium (assembly GCA_015711955.1). Lineage (GTDB taxonomy): Bacteria > Actinomycetota > Geothermincolia > Geothermincolales > RBG-13-55-18 > JACVJK01. The sequence continues at coordinate 45,968 of MU158684.1, forward strand.
TCATAGATCTTCACTTTGGACTGCCCGAAGGATAGGGGGCTGCTGCCGCCGACCCTACGGGAAAGCCTGCGGAATATGAGGAGCCAAACCAGGACCAGTATGCCGATGGGTATCAACCATGAGTAGAGTAGATCCCGCCAGAAGGTGTTCTCCACCTTGCCGGAGAACTGCACTCCCTTTTCTTCCATCTTTTGGATGAGGCCCTCGATGTCAGAGTTGGGGATGCGGGTGGTGACGAAGTTCCTCTCGGTGCCGTCGTCCCCCGTTCGCATCACCCCCTCTATCCTGCTTTCGGTGATGACGGCTTTCACCACCTCGCCGGCCTCCAGGCGGGCGAGAAAGTCGCTGTAGCTGATCTCCGCGGGGCGGAAAGGATGGGCCAGTTGCAGGGAGAGTAGAAAGGCCACGGCGATGGCCCCGTAGACCAGATAGAGCAGGGTTTTCCTTCTCTTTTCGTCCATAAGGCTATTATAGCGGTGCCAGAGGTGGGAGGCTTGACCTATGTCGAGCCGGGGGGTTCCTTTCGTAACCTCGCGGGAACCTCATCCCATTTTTAAAGGTTAACCCATAGCCTGGACGGGACCGGCGGGGTCCGGAAGGGGCTTTGTCTTCGAGGCTCCACCGTTCTTAGCCCCACGGAGATGGGAACATATCTCGGCCTGGGTCCACGCTGCGGAGGGATAAGCCAAGGCCGAGCCGATCGTCAGGGCGATGAGGCCCGGCAAAAAGCCCATGCCATGCGCCCGCCGAGCGTGACCATGATAAGATGTATTTCCATCCTCCTAAACCCCCGTTTCCTAGCTGGCTGGCAAGCCTGTGCGTTTACTGACCTCCTGAAAAAACGCGATGAGATGGCGGCCTTCGCCACTGTTGCCGTAAAGCTCCCGGCTCTTCTCGAGAAGGGTCCCCTGCCAGGGGCTTTGAACGCGCGTTCCGGGTTTATCCTTCGGGCCGGGAATTTTTTACCTACACCTCGTCCCCTCCCAGAGGCCTTGAACGTGCGTTTCGGGTTTATCCGCATGCCTTACCGGGAATATCTAAATAGGCGTATCCCGAGGGCGTGGCTCACGAGGTCCTTGGACTCAAGGCTGGGACGCGAGCGAGGAAAGGAGGTAAGTATGCTCTCGCAAATTCCCTTCGAATTGAGCAAGCTCAGCGGCGATGACCTGGATCGGGAGATCTTGCGCGTGGCCATCATAGCCGAGCTGGACGCCATAAACCTCTACGAGCAGCTAGCCTCCATGACCGATAACAAGCTGATGAAGAAGGTTTTCCTGGACGTGGCGCGCGAGGAGAAGACCCACGTGGGCGAGTTCCAGGCCCTTCTTTTGATGCGGGACGAGGAACAGGTCAAGGAGCTCGAGGAAGGCAAGGAAGAAGTGGAAGAGCTCAAAGACTGAGACCGATACGCGTCGAGAAGAGCGGAATGGATTGAATAACCGCGTCCGATTCGAGCAAGGGGCACAACAGGCGTTCAGAAATGACCAGTTTCCACGGCGAGGAGGAGGTGATGGAATGGGTGCTCAGGGAAAGCCCGAGGACAAATGCGTCACTCCGGCCAAAGGGCCGATATTGCCTGAGGAGTCCGATGCTCTCGCGTCGGATGCCGCCCGAAAGATCGGCGCTGAGGAGGTGGGCATGAAAGTGTTGGCCAAGGTGGGAGGAAAGGCACCGGACTTCGAGGCCAGTGCCTACTTGGACGGGGGCTTCAGGAACATAAGGCTTTCCGATTACCGGGGAAAGTGGGTGGTCCTCTGTTTTTACCCCGGTGATTTCACCTTCGTATGACCGACCGAGCTGGCGGCGGTCGCCGCCAGGTATGGGGAGCTGAAAGAGCTCGGGGTGGAGGTGCTGGCCATCAGTGTGGACAGCCGCTTCAGTCACAAGATCTGGCAGGAAGTGGAGCTTTCCAAGATGGTGGAGGGAGGGGTGCCCTTCCCCCTGCTGAGCGACCCGGGAGGAAAGATAGGGCAGGTCTACGGGGTATACGACGAGGAATCCGGCGTCAACATCCGCGGGAGGTTCCTCATCGACCCCGAGGGCGTCATCCAGGCCATGGAGGTGCTCACTCCTCCAGTGGGCCGCAACGTGAGCGAGCTCATCCGGCAGGTGAAGGCCTACCAGCACGTGGCGGCCACTGGCGAGGTGACCCCCTCCGGATGGCAGCCTGGTAAGCCCACCCTGAAGCCTGGCCCCGATCTGGTGGGCAGGGTCTGGGAGGTCTGGAAGCCGGAGTACGCCTCCTGAAATAGGACAACGGGACAAGGGAATCTCCGAGAACCGGGAACCGCTGGTTCCCGGTTTATTATTCGGCCACCCCTCGACCTGCCGGGATGTTGATGGACCTTACCTGCGGAACCACCTTATTTGGCTCGGGACGGGGATTAGGCGAGGGCTTGGGACGTCTGGGGGTGCCAGGCAAACGGGAAGCGATAGAAAGCAACCCTGTTTTTTGACGAGCCAAGAGGAAGGCCCCTTTCTCGGGGCCTTCCTCGGACCTTCCGTGATCTTCCATCCCCCTGGTTGCCGCGTCCCCACTCCGCAGCGGCAAGGCCGTTCTGGCCCTGCGTCAAGGAAGGTGCGGCACCAAGATGGGGCGACTTCGCCCAATGGTGTTCAGGATGACTTCCACAATCCATGCAGGTTGCAGTACTCCCGGGCGGTTATCCCGTCGGTGGGTACGGTGAAGTCGCCTCGGGGGTCGATGCCTGGTTTGAGGAAGATACGGTAGCTCTTGTCCCCGGCGATGATCTGGACCCACTCTATGTAGTGTTCCTCGGTCATGGGATGGGCCACCTCGCCCACTTTGACCATGACCCCCTCGGGGGTGACTTCCACCACCGGGACGTGTTTCTCCACCGCCGCGTCCACGGTGTTCTCCACCTGGAGCGCCATGGGCTCTCCGCAGCAAACCAGCTCTCCCTGGCCTTCGTGGAGCACTTCCACTATGTTTCCACATACCTCGCACTTGTAGATCTGGAGCCTCTCGGTCATCTCACCTTCCCCCTCGTCACTAGAACTCCACGAACTTATCCTTGGACGCCCCGCAAATGGGGCACTTCTCCGGCGCTTCTCCTTCCCGTGTATGTCCGCAGACGCTGCAAATCTGTATCTTGCCGATGGAGATGTCGGACCCTCTTTCCACCGCCTCCTTGGCCTTCTTGTACCAGTCGGCGTGGATCTTCTCGGCCTCCAAGGCGTAATGGGTGCTTCTCACCGCGTCCTTTTCGTCCTGGAACTTGGCCGCCTCGTGGAAGACGGGATACATCTCCTCTATCTCGTAGGTCTCGCCCTCGATGCAGCTCTGGATGTTGTCCGCAGAGGATCGGATACCGCCCAGCACTTCGAGATGGTTTCCCGCGTGGACCAGCTCCGCGTAGGCGATGGCCCGGAACATGCGGGCAAGTTCCCTGAGACCTTCCTCATCGGCCTTGCGGGCGAAGTGCATATATTTCATGTGGGCCATGCTCTCACCGGCGAAGGCCTCGTTGAGGAATTTCTCCGTCATCTTCCTCATGCTCATCCCTCCTTGTCCACAGTCCCAATCTGATCTCGTCCTTTACACGATCATAGGAAATATTTCCGTCTTCCCGTCTCAATAAACCGGGCGTGTGATGGGTGAGGTTGATCTATGTCATGGCAGATGGTGAGGAACTCGAGCGCCACGGTATTGCCCGCAAGGACGTTCAGCCCACCCGTTTTCCCAACAGGGCCCTGACCGGAGAGGCCTCCGCTCCCACAAGCCTGAGCGGCAGACATAGGAGTAGGTATTTCCCCGGTGTCACCCCTCTCAAGTCGAGGCCCTCCAGGATCCATATACCGGCCTCGGCGAGGATCCTGTGAACTTCCCCGTCCCCGTCCCAGGGTTCCACCGACAGGTAGTCGATGCCCACCAAGGCAATGCTACGGTCGGCAAGGAAGCGAGCAGCTTCGCAGGTGAGCGCGACATAGTCCTGGCGGAATTCCTCGGTTTCATAAAAACGGGAATTCATCGTCTTGAAGAGGATCCTATCCCCCTCGGACGGATCTACGCGACGAATGTCCTCCAACCCGATATGGTCACGGCCCATGTACTCCACCACTCTGGCCGAACCCAGGACGGCCTGTGGGGGAAGGTCATCAACCGATCTCCCCCCCGGCAGGCAGTGGAGGGGAGCGTCCATGTGGGTGCCGCAATGGAGGCTCATGGAAACCGAGGAGACCCTGTAATTCCCCTCCTGGCACGTCCTTACGGTGAGGCGGAAGGGCTCGTCCCCCGGCCATAGGGGAAGCCCCCCTGAAAGGGGCAGGCTCACGTCAATCCACCGATATCCCTCCATCGATATCGTCCTCCCCTCCTTGGAGCGCTGGGAACGAACGACGGGTGGCCCTCCTCACAGTTCAGCTGACGTCCACCGCTCGGGAAAGGCTCCTGATGACCCCCGCGATGGATGCCTCGTCTGGGAGGCGGATCTCCAGGGCGCCTTTTGGGCAATCGTAGACGCAAATTCCGCATCCTCGGCAGGCCTCGCTTATCTGTGCCCTGCCCTCCCCGACTCGGATGGCCCCGAACATGCATCGGTAGACACAAAGTCCGCACCCGTCGCATTCGTCGTTCCTCCTCACCTCCACGCCGGGCAGGCGGTGCAGCTTCCCGGATATCGAAGGGGATGCGAAAGGGGCGATCTTCCAAAGGCAGCAGCAAGGGCAGCAGAAACACATGGTCATGAGCCTGCTTCCCGGGCCGGTACCAAGCCACAAGGTGTCCAGCTTGTTTTTGCCCACCAACTGCACCAACCCCGCCTTTTTCGCCCATGCCAGGTGCTCGAGGGCCTCCTCCTTCGTGGCCGGGTGCCCCAGCTTGGGGTTTATGCCTCGGGCTCCCTCGCCCAAGAACAGGCACCCTATCTCGGATGGATAAACTGTGCAGCCCTCCGCCTCTCGACATACGCATGAGTTCATGATGAACCGGTAACTGGACTTGTTCACGAAGTACTCGGCGATCCAAGCGGGAAGGACGGCAGCGCCTGACTGGGCGATGTCCTCGCCCACCTCCACCACGTTTCCTCGGGGGAGGTAACCTCGGGGGAGGTAATAGAGCTCGTCGCCCTCGAACATCAGGCGCTCCACCACCGCGCCCAGCACCGGATGTCGGGTTAGGGCGGCCAAGCGGAGCCTTTGGGGGAATAACTTTTTGATTATCTCCACCAAGATGAGCGGGGTAGCCAAGCACACCCTCCCTTGCTGCCTCAACAAGATCGCCCTCAGGCCGGGATTTGTCGTACTTATACCCGGCAGGCGGACTGGTTGATCAGGTGGGCGATGAAGCCGGCGCCGAAGCCGTTGTCGATGTTGACCACCGCGACCCCCGGGGCACAGGAATTGAGCATGGTGAGAAGGGGGGCCAGTCCGCCGAATTGGGCCCCATAGCCTACCGAGGTGGGCACGGCGATCACGGGACACGCCACCAGTCCGCCCACCACGCTGGCCAAAGCCCCCTCCATGCCCGCCACCACCACTATGACGTTCGCCTTCTCCAGAGACGGCAGATGGGCCAACAGGCGGTGCACCCCGGCCACCCCCACGTCGTACAACCTTTCCACCGCGTTGCCCGTGATCTCGCAAACGGCACATGCCTCTTCCGCCACGGGGATGTCGGCGGTACCGGCGCTCATGACGACCACCTTCCCCCGGGGCTCTTGCTTCTCCCTCCAGACCAAAATGGTTCGGGCCCTTTCCCGATACTCCGCCTGCGGGCAAATGTCCATAATCCCTCGGTAGACCTCCGGTCCTGCCCTGGTGAGGATGAGGTTTCCCCGGGAATGGGTGAGCAGCTCTTTCAGGATGGCCCGGATCTCGTTCAGCTCTTTGCCCTGGCAGAACACCACCTCAGGTATGCCCTTTCGTATCTCCCGGTGGTGATCCACCTTGGCAAAATCCAGCTCTGCGTAGGGGAGGCGAACCAGCGTTTGTTCGGCCTCTTCCACGGAGATCTCGCCGCGCTTTATCTTTTCCAAGAGCGCACGGATCTCTTCCTTCTTCATGAAACCCCTCCTCGCCCCCAATTGGTAATCCCGCAATGATCTATATGAGGAAGATTATAGGACAACGGAACAGGCGCTGGAACCGGGCTGCTGAACCAGCACGGATGAGGTGTTCCACCGCGGCAGGCTCGCGAGACTCTAAAAGGGCCCGCTCAACATCCAATATATGGTAAGGCACGATGTCGTGAGAATTGCAAGCCATCTGGTTATGAGCTCTGGCGTAGTTATTGCGGCGAGGGACGGAACACAGCTGTCCTGAGAGACGAAAGTTTGGGCATGGCGGCCAATTTAGGCAGAGCTAAACTCGCCACCCTCGGAAGACCGCCCGAAATGGTTTTCCACGGCGTTGTTATTTGAAAAAACGGGGGCAGCAGTGAAGCTCGCTTCAGAAAGGATTTTTTAAGAGGAAAGCCCTTTGCGCCCTGCAGCCCCCGTTCCCGTCCTCCGCGATTACCTCAAATCTCTCATTGAGCGGCTTTGCACCTTCGGTCTTGCTTGGTTGACCTTTATGAGCCTGCCCTCGAACTCCTTGTTGTCCAGCTCCGCGATGGCAGTCCTGGCTTCGTCGTCATTGGGCATCTCCACGAAGCCGAAGCCACGGCTCCTGCCGGTCTCGCGGTCACGGATGATGTTGACATCTCCCACCTCTCCATAGGCCTCGAAAAGCCTACGGAGACCTTCCTCGGTGGATGCGTAGTTCAGGTTGCCGACGTAGATGTTCATGGGCGCTAACTCATCTCCTTTCCGTCCGCTCCCCGCTCCTGCACCGAAACCAAACACGGGGAGGATGCCCCAAAAGCATCTCCCCAATTGTAAACAATATGAGTCGATTTGGCAAAGGCGATTCCCCGAAATAGGCAAACCCTGAGCCTTTAGTTCGTCAAGGGCTTCCCAGTTGCCTGTGTCTGGATATGGGCCTGGGTATCTCGCTCACCGGTTTCGAGCTGTCCTGATAGCATCCCCCTTTCTTTGAGGATTCTTGGATGCGACGCCTGATGGTCTTGTCCAGGAATTCCAAAGCGGCGGATCCGTCACCGTCTATGACAATCCTTTCCAGCTCCATCCTCTCTTCCTCGGTTATGGATATGACCCAGTTTTTCATCTTTCCCTCCGGTTCTCACTAATGCCCTTATGGCCCCGCTGAGTCACGCAAGAGAATCATAAGCGTGAACCTTCCACAACATCTCGCTTTAATTGCATATTTTTATTTGCGACCATGATTTGGAAAATACCATTGGACAGATCACATCAAACCTGAGCGTTGCAGCGTTTCCTTTACTTTCGTGGACATCCCTTCATCGATGGAGGGCAAGGGCTTTTTCACCACGGTCTTCACTGGATGTCCCAAAAGCCGCAGAGCTTCCTTGATCATGGCGTGCGGTGACGGTGAAGCCAACAGAGGGGCTAAAGTTCTCACCTCATCCTGTAACTCCGATGCCTTTTTCCATTCTTCTGCCCGTAGGGCGCGGAACAGATCCACTGAGGTTTCGGGGATGATGTTAGGGATGGGGCATATTGCCCCACATGCCCCTACCGCCATGGCTTCCGTCAGGTTGAGGGTGGTTCCGGTCAGGGTACAGAACCCTTCGTCGGTCAGCTGGGCCAATCTGCCAATCTCTTCCATGTCGAATATGGTTTCCTTCGCCCCGGTGATCCATCCCTCGGCTGCCATGGAAGCGATGGCCTCCGGGGATAGTTCGATGCCGGTATGGGATGGGAAGTTATAGTAAAGAAGGGGGATTTTGGTGGAGGTGGCGAGCTCACGGTAAAAATCCAACACTTCCCTCTCGCTCAGAGGATAGAAACGATGCAGCGCCACCAGGGCAGCATCGGCGCCGGCTTTTTCGGCATGAATTGTCATCTCAAGGGCATCATCCAGACCTCTTTCGTTTATGCCCACCACGACGGGTACCCTACCCGCACACGTCTCCACCACCATTTCCACGATCTTCTTGCGGTCTTCCTCTCTTATGTAGGGACATTCCCCATTGCTTCCCAGCACCAGGATCCCTTGGATCCCGCGAGATATGAGGAATTCGGCGAAGTAGGTCATTGCCCTTTCGTCCACCTCGCCGCCCTCGTCAAAGAATGAGGGTAGAACCGCCACTATCCCTTCGATTCTAACTCTATCTCTCACCGCGGGACCTCCCTTCCGTTAGTGCCTGAATGACCCGTATCGTTCGGGACGACGAGCGCCCTCTGGAATAGAATAAACCTGACTAGGGAAAGTAGCAGCTTTTGCGGGGGAGCCGTAGGTTTTCCGTGTCGCCCTATCGCGGGGTTGAATGGGCAGATCGGCGGCCCGTGCCGGACACGTACGGGCGGGCCATCCCCTAAGAGATGGCCTTGGGCCCATTTCTCTCTGAGTCGACATGGCCGTAGGTTCCAGGAGTGATCGCGGGGTCCTTGGAGGAGAAGAGGTGTGACGCGCCACGCATGTTCGCTTCCATCGGGGTTCAGTGGTAGCACGGAGGGCCTGCGCAGGATCGCCTTGGGCTTGGCCGTCAACCTGGCGTTTACCGCTTTCGAGCTTTTGGCCGGGTTTCTCTCCCGGAGCATGGCCCTCTTGGGGGATGCCGGTCACAACTTCGCTGATTCACTGGCGCTGGTGCTGGCCCTCACCGCCGCCTATGCGGCTTCCATGCCCAGGACGGAGAAAAGGACCTTCGGGTATCACCGGTTGGGCATATTGGCGGCCTTCTTCAACTCCCTCCTCGTCGCGGGCTTGAGCCTTTTGCTCCTCGTAGGGGCTTTGGGAAGGTTGCGGGAGCCACCGGAGGTGAGGAGCCTGGTGGTCATGGCGGTGGCCGGGGCGGGTTTTTTGGTCAATGGATCGGTGGCGCTTTACCTGAGAAGAGGAGGAGATGACCTCAACCTCGAGGCGGCTTTCCTCCATCTCTTCGCCGACTCACTCGTTTCGCTTGCCGTTTTCGCGGGGGGAGCGATCACGGCCGTCACCGGCTGGTGGATTGTGGATCCCGCGCTCACCATGGCCTTGGCCGTCTTGGTCATGATCGCCGCTTCACGGATATTGAAGGAATCAGTCCACGTGCTCATGGAGTCTGTGCCGCGAGGCCTCAATTATAGAGAGGTTCTCCGGGCCCTCGAGGGAATCGAGGGGGTGAAGGGCGTCCATGACCTTCACATCTGGGAAGTGGGATCCCGCATTTTCTCCCTTTCCGCCCACCTTGTGGTGGAGGACGCCCCCTTGAGCGCCCACCGAGAGGTGATAGACGAAGCCAAGAGGATGTTGCGGGAAAAGTACCGAGTGGTGCACGCCACCCTGGAACTGGAATCAGAGCCCTGCAGTCCCGGGGAATGTAATTTCGGGCTCGAGCCTGATGGGGATTGATTCAACCCAAGGCCTCACGCTGAGGTGAGGCTGCCGACCCCATGGAGGGAAGACCCCTTTCACGAACATGTCAGCTCAACGAACTCTAAGGGACGGTCCGACAAGCGGCCGATGGTTCATCCCTGAAGTAGGTTCCCGTCTTTTCTGGTTTGGTCGGGGGTAGCTCGCCGAAGGAGAATCGAGATGTCGTTTCGGCGCTGAAGCATCGTGGCGGCTCAAGAGATCACAAACCGCCTTTCTTTTTTCCTGACCTCTACGAAAAGATCGCCCCCTGCGTCGAGTTCCCACTCCACTTCCGAATCGAGATCGTAAGCTTTTTCGTAGCCTCCCTGGACCATACCGGCCAGCATAAGGTGGAGAGCGGGACTGGATACCCTCAAAAAGACGCCCTCTCTGCCTGCCCTGTATTCGAGCACTTCTCCCAGGCCTCGCAAGGCGAGCTGTTCCCGCACGCTCTTGTGGTCCGAGAGGTCGATGAACCTCAGGCCTTCCTTGGCGTTGCGTCTTTGGGCCTCCACCACTGCCCGGGGAATGGCCTCCCCCAATTCCCATTCCAGCGCCTGGAACACCGAGTCGAGCAGCCCCGGCCCCAGAAGGGCCATACGCCGTCCGGTCACGGTGTTCAGGATTATGCCGTTCTTGAGGTCCCATCGGTAACGTCGGTAGGCCTTCGGGGCTCCGCACGATGGGCAGCGAGGGAGGTTGACGTCTCCGCTGCGGGGAAAGTGGGCCTCCAGGCGGAGCCTTTCCTTGAGGACTTCGGGGTATCTAGTCCAGTAAGTGGTGAACTCGTAGAGTTTGGGCTCCACCTCATGGTAGCTCACAGAGTACTCCCCTCCTATCAGGCAGGCGATGACGCCGGCGAAGGCCCCGGCTGCCTCGAGGACCGAGAAAGGCCGGTATATGCGGATGGTGCAATAGTCGTCCTTTTTGCCTTCGTACTTGTAATCCAGGAAAGAGTATCTCCCGTAGCCGATGATATGGCAGAAATCGATTATGGGCATGGCCACCAGCGGTGGCTCCACCAGGCCTTCCCTGACGTTCTCCTTCACTTCCTCCGGTATCACGCTTTCCATGTAGAGCTGACATCCGCGAGCGGTGATGTTGACCACCAGATGATCGATGGGAAGGCCGGTGATCCTGCCGATGTGTTGGAAGAGGGGATCAATGAACTCGCACTCCAGGAAAGCCACTCGCGCCCTTTCGTTCATGGACTGAACCATGGAGCCGTCCCGGAGCCAGCGGTGAGAGCGGGTGAAGGGCTCGGGAACTCCACATTCCCCGCACGTTCGGATCTCGTACAACGCCTACAACCCCTTCCTTGCCCCTTCTTCCCGTATTGTTTTCTCGGCCTTTTGGTTCGACAAGTTAATCCCATACGAGTATTTTCCCCCAGGGAGTCGGGGTCGTGGGTTTATGGTGAAAAATGGTTCGCGTGCCTGGGGAAGGGCGGAGCCAGGCGTGAGTGGCTTAATGGTCGTTGAGATCAAGTACGTCCATACGTAAAGACCTCAAGACCGAGAGGCGCAGGGGCTCATCCGTTTTGCCGGCCGTGATTTTCCGCCGACAAAAAAACCCCGGGAAATCCCGGGATGAACAAAAAGAGCGAAAAAGAACGGTTTTGGCTCCCCGGGAGGGACTCGAACCCCCAACCTAGTGGTTAACAGCCACCCGCTCTACCATTGAGCTACCGGGGAACTCGCAAGTCGGCTCATCGGATCGGGTCCGAATTTGGCCGGTATGAATTATATGATAACACCTTTCGCGCCTCAACACCCGGGATTAACTGTCTTTTTCGTTTCTTCCGGCAAACGCAGGACGATTCCGTTCGGCAAGCACGATCACCCTTTCTTCCTCTCGAGATTGCTTGTTTTTCCAGGGTGACGAGATGGGCTCTCGTCTTTTTCAGCCCGGAAAGCGCTTACCGAGACGCTACGGCATCCTGTCGCTCGGTAGGGCGGGCCTTGGTTACAAGACCCTAGAGCCGACTTGTGCGGGCGAGGCGTGTTTATAATCGAGTGTGATCGAGTGTGACTAAATGACTCGGACGAGACGATAGGTCTAGCCCTTGGGACAATAAGGAGAGAGGCGGGGATCAAGACGGTGGGTTCCATCGGCCTTATCTGCTTCGGGTCCTTCGATTACCGGGAGCTGAGCTTTCTCCCTTCCCGTCTGCGGGAGTTGTTGGGGCTGAAGGCCCTCTGGGCGGGGCATGTACCCTTGCCAGGCTCAGCCTACCGGCGCGCTCGGGGTCAGTACTTGGCCTCTGGGTTGCTGGAGTCCCTCACGGCTATGGGTGGCGATCATCTGAAGCTGTTGGGATTGACCGAAGAGGACCTTTATGCCCCCGGGCTTAATTTCGTCTTCGGGCAGGCCCAGTGGGGAGGGAGGTGTGCCGTGGTTTCCCTGGCGCGGCTTCGCCCCACTTTCTACGGTCTGCCCCACCGGGAGCGGCTCTTTTGTTCCAGGACGGTGAAAGAGGCGGTGCACGAGCTCGGCCACACCTTCATGCTCCCCCATTGTCCCAACCCCTATTGCGTCATGTGTTTTTCCAATTGTCTCGAGGATACGGATCGCAAGTCGGAGGAGTTCTGCGCCGAGTGCCGCGAAATCCTCGATCGAACGCTCCGGGGATTGCGCTGAGTAGGAGGTATCTCGCCTCCGGACCAGAAGGATGCGGCTCAAGGAGGCAAGGCAGGCGATTTACAGGCCAACCCCTCGGCGTGATCATGCGAGGTCAGATGGCCCGTGTGCCAGAGGGCTGGTAGAATAAACCCATGAGACTCGAGGAGATAAGGGCCTGGACGGACGAGAACGCCAAGGCGATAGCGGATGTCCTTACCCTGATAAGGTTGGTTTGCGTCTTCCTCATCTTGATTTGTGCCTTAACCACTTCCCGACACCTTCTTCCGCTGGTCATCTTGTTGACGCTTGTGGGATGGACCACCGATATATTGGACGGCAGGATGGCCCGTAGGGACAAGAGCGGGACCCGCACTTGGGTGGGGGACAACGACTTCGCGGTGGACATGGGCTTGATATATTCCGGTTTGGTTTATCTTATCTCCGCTCGCTTCCTTCCTTTCTGGCCCTTTTTGGTCTATGGGATCTACGCCGCCACTTGTGCCCTGATCTGGACCAAGAGGTCAGTGATGATGGGCCAAGCCGCTCCCATCGCGGCCGCCCCCATAGTGGTGGCCTTCGCGCACGAGCCTTTCTGGGGATGGGTTTTTCTTTGCTGGATAGCGGTGGCCCTCGCCCTGAATTGGAGGCGCTTCTTGGGCGTGGTGGGAGGCTTCATCAGCGACATGGAGAACGGGTGAGGGGTGGATGGCGAAGTCTTCCTCCGAGCATGAAGGCCCTCTCGGTGACGGGCACTGCGGCCCCTCGGCCTCCGATGACGAGATGTATAAAAAACAGGTGGAGGCATTGGCCGAGGTGAGTCGGGCCATCGTCTCCGACCTTTACCTCGAGGACATCCTCAAGCTCATAGTGATGGTCACTGCCGAGCTTATGGGGTCTAAGATCGTTTCCATAATGCTGCTCGACGAGAAGACCGAGACGCTCCACACCAAGGCCACCCAGGCGGTCAGCGAGGCATACCTGAAAAAACCCCCTTTGCCCTTGGGGAAGGGCATCGCCGGCTTGGCGGCCAAAGAGGGCCGACCCATCCAGGTCCTGGACGTGCGCCAGGATCCCCGCTATTTCAACAAGGAGATAGCGGAACGTGAGAACCTGTGCTCGCTTTTGAGTGTCCCCATGAAAGTGAAGGGCAAGGTCATCGGCGTGTTGAGCTGTTATACCTCCGCCCCCCACGTCTTCAGCGAGCACGAGGTGAACCTGCTCACCGCCCTGGCCAACCAGGCGGCGGTGGCCATAGAGAACGCCCAGCTCATGGTGAAGTCCCGCATCATCCAAGAGGAGCTGGAGACCCGTAAGCTGGTGGAGAGGGCCAAGGATATCCTGGCCCGTAACCTGGGGATTGACGGGGACCGGGCTTACCGACTGATGCAGAAACGCTCCATGGACACCAGGAAGAGCATGAGGGAGATAGCGGAGGCCGTCATCCTCGCCGACCTGAGCGAGAGATGACGGCCTCCGAGCTATTTAGCGCTAAAGCCTCATCCCTTGAGTATTTTCCAGGCCTCCTCCTTGTCAAGCTCCATCACGTAAGGGATGCCAGATATCTCCGCCGCCTCCTTCGTGAGGGCCGCGATGTCGTCGCGGGTGATGTACTGCAGTGCGAACTTGCGTGCCCCGCACATCAGCTGGGCCAGGCCCTGGGCCAGCCTCTGGAAATAGGTGTAGACGCCTATGGCCCCGGCGGGCAGCCTGTCGAAGTCCTTGCCCAGCTTCTCCCTGAGCAAGACACCCGTGTAGAAGATCTCTTCCATGGTTTTACCGTAACGCTCGAGGTAGACAGGTAAATCGCCCTCCTGGATCCTCTTGCCCACCGTCTTGCCCACCATGGCTGCGCACAGGGGACCCCTCGCCATGCCGATGGCCTTGACGTAGGGAGCTCCGAGGGCCAGTCCCTTGAAGATTTGGTCCTCGAGGACAAAGCCTCCGGCGAAGGCGATGGCCGGCACGTATTTGCCCTGTTTGGCAAGGTAATCCACGAACTGGTAGGTCAGACAACAGAGCTCCACCGTGGGTATGCCCCACTCGTTCATCATCCTCCAAGGGCTCATCCCCGTCCCGCCCCCGGCGCCGTCTACGGTCAGCAGGTCGATGCGATGGTCCGAGGCGTACTTAACCGCCCGAGCCAGGTCCACCGGTCGATATGCCCCGGTCTTGAGGAAGATCCTCTTAGCGCCCATTTCCCGCAGTTCCTTGACGCTTTGGGCGAAACCCTCCTCGGTGACCATCCCCAGCCTGGAATGCCTTTCGAACTCCCTGATGCCGCCGGCGTTGTAGGCCTTGACCACGTCAGGATCGTCTGGGTCAGGAAGGACTATGTAACCTTTCTTTTTGAGCGAACGGGCCTTGTCGATGGAGCTGACCTTGACCTCGCCGCCGATGTCTTTCGCTCCCTGCCCCCATTTGAGTTCCACCGTCTCCACGCCGAGTTTGGTTATGACGTACTCGGGCACTCCCAGTTTGGTGTCCTCCACGTTGAACTGGACCACTACTTCGCCGTACCCATCTTGCTGCCACTCCCGGAAACACCGGATGCGGTGTTCCATGTCAGGGGATCTCACCACCTTGCCGTTCTTTATCTCCGCCTGGTCGTCCATGCCGCATATGTTCTCCCCCACGGTTAGGACGCATCCGGAAAGGGCGACTCCGCCCGCCAGGCCCTCCCAGTTCCTCTTGGCCACCATGGTGGAGCCCAACCCGGGAACGACGATGGGGAGCCTCAGTTTTATGGGGTGTCGGTCGCCGATGGAGCTCTCCAGGTTGACGTTGGTGAATATCGCGTGATCGCTGTCGGCGGGCACGCCGTGGGCGCCTGCGGCGGTGCCCATGATGCTGAAGTGGGATAGGTCGATGGGGTAATCCTTCTCCGACGCGGCGGTGATTATGCCGAAAGGCTGTGGGTATATGAGTTCGGGTCCTCGATAGGCGGATTTGCCTATCTCGCACATCCCTATGCATCCCTCCACGCAGGTGGCGCACATTCCGCTGAAGGGGCTTATGCTGTCGGGGGTTCTGTTCTTTGACAGGGTCGCCGCGGAACGGTTGTACTTGCTCATGGTCATGGCTCAGATTCCTCCTCTCCTGATCAGTCCTTGCTGGGAAATGCTTCTATTTGCACCGTGTCTAGGCAGGAATTGCAGAGTTGGCCGGGTCTCAACGGTCCCGGGCAAGGGAGCTCGCATACGGGACACACGTAAAGACAGGCACCGCATTCCCGGCATTCCTCGGAGCGGGAGTGGAAGGGCATGGCCACTTCCCTCTGCGTGCCCCGGTTGGCGAAGCCTATGGCACCGGCCTGCATCTGTTCCTTGCACATGCGGACGCAAAGACCGCACAGGATGCACCCTCTGTCCTCGGGCCTGAACCTGATCTTGGTGACGCCGTACTTGCTGGCCAAACATTGCAAGGTCCGGGAATTTGGGCAGGAGGCCAGCAGCAGTTCTATGATGACCTTGCGGGCCCTCCTTACCTTCTCCGAATTGGTCCGGACCTCAATGCCTTCCTGGACGGGATAAGAGCATGAGGCGGATAGCCTGGAGCGCCCACCCCGGATGATCTCGACTATGCAGAGGCGGCAGGAACTGTAAGGCGTTAGCCCCTCCATGTAACACAGGGTGGGGATCTCTATGCCGTAGTGCCTGGCTGTCTCCAATACCGTCCATCCTTTTTCGGCTTCCACCGAACGCCCATCGATGACAAACCTGACCATACTATCACTTCCTTACCACCGCTTGGAATTCGCAAACCTCGAGGCAAATACCGCATTTCTCGCACTTTTCCCCTATGACGTGATGAGGTTTCTTCTTCTCCCCGCTTATGGCTCCCACCGGGCAGGCCTTCTTGCATCTCATACATCCGGTGCACTTGTCTTGGTCGATGGAATAACTCACCAGTGCTTTGCACACGCCGGCGCGGCATTTCCTCTCCAAGATGTGTTCCCTGTATTCCTCTCCGAAGTACCTGAGGGTGGAAAGCACGGGATTGGCGGCCGTTTGGCCGAGGCCGCAAAGGGAGGTGTCCCTCATCACCTCGGCGAGCTCCTGAAGTATCTCCAGCTGTTCGGGGCTTCCTTGGCCTCCGGTTATGTCGTCCAAGATATAGAGCATCTGCTTCAGCCCCTCCCTGCAGGGAACGCACTTGCCGCAAGACTCACCGCAGAGGAAGTCCACGAAGAAGCGGGCGATGTCCACCATGCAGGTGCCCTCGTCCATCACTATCATGCCGCCGGAACCCATCATGGACCCCACGTCGTAGAGGCTGTCGAAATCCACCGGCGTGTCGAGAAGTTGTTCCGGGATACACCCCCCGGAGGGACCCCCAGTCTGAACCGCTTTGAACCTTTTTCCGTTGGGCATCCCCCCACCGATGTCGAAGATGATCTCGCGGAGAGAGATTCCCATGGGCACCTCCACCAGACCGGTGTTCCTTATCTTGCCCACCAGGGAGAAGATCTTTGTTCCCTTGCTCCGTTCCGTTCCCAGTTTCGCGTATTCCTCGGCGCCCATGTTGATGATGACGGGGACGTTTGCCCACGTCTCCACGTTGTTGAGGTTGGTGGGCCTGTCGTATAGGCCCCTCTCTGCGGTGTGGATGTGCTTCACTCGGGGCTCGCCGAGACGGCCCTCGATGGAAGCCATGAGGGCGGTGGACTCACCGCACACGAAGGCGCCGCCCCCAATGCTCACGTGAACATCGAAGTCGAAGCCGGAGCCCATGATGTCCTTGCCGAGAAAACCCATCTCGCGGGCCTGCTCGATGGCGGTGTAGAGGTTCTCCACCGCCAAAGGGTACTCGTGCCTCACGTACACGTAGCCCTCGCAGGCCCCTATGGCGTAAGCGCCGATGATCATTCCCTCCAGGACCAGTTGTGGGTTTCCCTCCAGAAGGCTTCGGTCCATGTAGGCTCCGGGGTCTCCCTCGTCCGCGTTGCAGAGGACGTACTTGATGCCGTCCCGGGATCGGGCCCGTCGGGTGGCAGCCCACTTTTCGGCGGTAGGGAAACCGGCTCCTCCCCTTCCTCTGAGACCGGCCCTTCTCACCTCTTCTATGATCTGCTCCGGCTCCATCCGGAAAAGGGCCTTGGAGAGGGCGGAATAACCGCCTATGGCGATGTAATCATCGATGTTCTTGGGATCCACGCTCTCGTTCATCCCTAAAAGGAGGCGCACCTGTTTTTTGTAGAACGGCACCTCGGACATGGTAAGACAGGCATCCCCGGACCTGGGGTCCACATAGAGCTTCTCCCTTACGATTTCTCCGTCCAGGAGGGTCTTGGTTATTAGGTCCCTCACCTCCCCGACCTTTACCCGCGTATAGAAAATGTCTTGAGGCTTGACTATCATGATGGGTCCCATCTCGCAGAACCCGTGGCAGCCCGTGTACCTCAGGGCTACCCGGTCTTGGATCCCCAGTTCCTCGAAGACCTTCCTCGTCTCCTCGTATACGGCGTTACAGCCCTGAGCCCTGCAGCCCGTACCCCCGCACAAGATCAAGACGCGTTCATATCGGCGCCGCTCATCCGCCAGATTTTTCCTGAGTTCTTCCAAAGCCGCGGGCGTCTCTATCCTAACCATGTCAGTCCTTTCCCTCCCCCTCCATCAGCCGCTGGACTATTTTTTTCGCTCGAGCCGGGGTGACCTCGCCGAGATATTCCCCGTCTATGATCACCACCGGGCCTAAGGCACAGGCTCCGACGCAGTTGACAGTTTCCAGGGAGAACATCATGTCGTCCGTGGTCTGTCCTGGCTCGATGCCAAGGCAGCGTCGAAGCTCGTCCAGCACGCCTTGGGAATTCCTCACGTGGCAGGCGGTGCCCATGCAGCAGGTGATGGTATGTTTGCCCTTGGGCTCCAGGGAGAAGGCCTTGAAGAAGGTGGCCACGCCGTAAAGGTCCGTCATGGGTATGCCCATGGCCTTTGATATGTTTCGCAGCGCCTTCTCCGGAAGGTAATGATATTCCCGCTGAGTCTCGTGGAGAATCTGTATCAGGCAGCTTCTCCTCCCCCCGTATTTCTCGACCGCAGCAAGTTCAGGCGCCTTCTGCTCCATCGCCTCCTCCAAATCTCTCAAGTCCTCAAGAAAATAAAGAGACGATCATCCTCTCCGGACAGCATCGTCTCTTTCGTCGCACCCCGTTGTGCGCAGTTTGCAGGAAATTGTATCCGCTCGTCGTCGGGCGCGTCAACCATTCTCTCGCATGGCTTCGATGTTGGCTTTGGGATCTGACTCTGACCCAAAGGCCAGGACGCGCAGACCCTCCACTTCGTCCGATCACTTCGTCCGATCAAGGTCGGGATGGTAAAGATTGGATAAACATCTATTGTGTAGGACGCCTTTTGACAAAGGGAGTGCCCCTCTCATAAAACGTCTCGACGTCCGACCCCAGACCTCAGCGTCGATTTGCGTTATCCGAGAAGTCCCGTTTTGGCGTGTCGGGCGATCGTGGGCGCGGGATGCCCGATCACGGGCCGTGGGCACATTGATGTTTCATCTTCCCAACCACGGGACGGGACCCTATAATACACCGAAGAACATGGGCCGAGAGGGAAATACACGAGGATGGACAGAGCGATAATCCTGCTGGAAGACGGAAAACACTTCACGGGAAAGCCCTTCGGGGCAAGGGGCCTGAGGACGGGAGAGATAGTCTTCAACACCAGCATGACCGGTTACCAGGAGATCCTCACCGACCCCTCCTATAAGGGCCAGATCGTGACTATGACCTATCCCCTCATCGGGAATTACGGCGTGAACGCCGAGGACGAGGAGTCCGTTGGACCCCAGGTGGAGGGTTTCGTGGTGAAGGAGTGCTGCCGGAGGCCCTCCAATTGGCGGGCCACCCACACCCTGGACGAATATCTCAAGGAACACGGGGTGGTGGGCGTGGAGGACGTAGATACCAGGGCCCTCACCAGGCACATCCGCTCGGTGGGGGCCATGAAATGCGTCATCTGCAACGAGGACGCTGAGCTGCGCGAACTACGGCAGATTCTGGAAAGGGCGCCTGGCATCGTGGGGAGAGACCTGGTGAGGGAGGTCACCTGCGCCGAACCATATCGCTGGGAGCCGGAGCCCCTCCCCCCTATGGGGAGGGGCGTTTTTCCAATGGTGGAAAGAACGGACCCCCCACTTCAAGTGGTGGCCTACGACTGCGGTATTAAGAAGAACATACTGCGCATCCTCTCCGCTTTGGGTTGCGAGGTGTGGGTGGTGCCTGCGGGGACCACCGCCGAAGAGGCCCTTTCTTACCAACCGGACGGCATCTTCGTCTCCAATGGACCGGGAGACCCAGCTGGCGTCCCTTACGTGGCGGCAGAGATCCAAAAACTGCTCGGCAGGAAGCCCATTTTCGGGATCTGCCTCGGCCACCAGCTGCTGGGCATGGCCATGGGCGGCAAGACCTTCAAGTTAAAGTTCGGCCATCGAGGGGCCAACCAGCCGGTCAAGGACCTGGTTCGCGGTAATATCCTCATAACATCCCAGAATCACGGGTTCTGTGTGGACATAGAAAGCCTGGGTGGCCAGGCGGAACTCACTTTCGTGAACCTGAACGACGGGACCTTGGAGGGCATGCGCCATCGAGAGTTCCCCGCCTACTCGGTCCAGTTCCATCCGGAGGATTCCCCGGGACCTCACGATGCCGTTTACCTTTTCGGTGATTTCATAAGGGACATGATGAAGGCCAGGGGTGAGTAGGGTGCCCAAGAGGACCGACATAAAGAAGATTTTGATCATAGGCTCTGGACCCATCATAATCTCCCAAGCGTGTGAGTTCGACTATTCCGGTTCACAGGCGTGCAAGGCCCTCAAGGAAGAGGGTTACGAATTGGTGCTGGTGAACTCGAATCCAGCCACCATCATGACCGATCCCGAGATGGCACACCGCACCTACATAGAGCCCATCACCCCGGAAGTGGTGGCCAGGATCATCGAAAAGGAGAGGCCTGACGCCCTGCTTCCCACCCTGGGAGGCCAGACGGGACTCAACACGGCGGTGAAGCTCTACGAGGCGGGTGTGCTGGAGGAGTTCGGGGTGGAGATGATCGGGGCCAAGTACGAGGCCATAAAGAAGGCGGAGGACAGGGAGCTCTTCCGCGAGGCCATGCGGAAGATAGGGCTGGACCTTCCCCGTTCCGGCCTGGCCCGTGACATGGAGGAGGCTCGGGAAGCGGCGGCGGAATTGGGTTTCCCGGTCATCATAAGGCCTGCCTTCACCTTGGGGGGTACCGGCGGAGGCATCGCATACAACGCCGAGGAGTTCGAGAGGATGGCCAGGGCGGGGCTGGACGCCTCCATGATCAGCGAGATACTCATCGAGGAATCGGTGATCGGGTGGAAGGAATACGAGCTGGAGGTAATGAGGGATCTCAAGGACAACGTGGTCATCATCTGCCCCATAGAGAACTTCGATCCCATGGGCGTGCATACCGGGGATTCCATCACCGTGGCGCCGGCCCAGACCCTGACCGATAGGGAATACCAGCTCATGAGGGACGCCGCCATCGCGATCATCCGGGAGATCGGGGTGGAGACCGGGGGGTCAAACATCCAGTTTGCGGTCGATCCCCGAAACGGCCGCATGGTGGTCATCGAGATGAACCCCCGGGTTTCCAGGTCCAGCGCCTTGGCCTCCAAGGCCACCGGCTTCCCCATCGCCAAGATAGCGGCCAAGTTGGCGGTGGGTTACACCCTGGACGAGATCCCCAACGACATCACCCGGGAGACCATGGCCTCCTTCGAGCCCACCATCGATTACTGCGTGGTGAAGATCCCGCGTTTCGCTTTCGAGAAGTTCCCCGGGGCCGACCCAACGCTGGGGGTCTCCATGAAGTCGGTAGGGGAGGTCATGGCCATCGGCCGGACCTTCAAGGAGGCGCTCCAAAAAGGCATTCGCTCCCTGGAGGTGGGGCGTTTCGGCCTGGGCTCCGACCGGAAGGACGCCGCCGAGATCGAGATGCTCAACTCGTTAGGTTCCTTGGAGGAAGCGGTTCAAGTCATAAAGGAAAAGCTGGTGTCCCCCAATCCGGATCGCCTGTACTATATCCGCCATGCCTTCAAGGCCGGCATGAGCGTGGAGGAGGTCCAACGGTTGTCGCATTTGGATCCTTGGTTCTTGGAGAACATCCGGGAGATTGTGGAGGAAGAAGAAGGCCTCAAAGGGAAGAAACTGGAAGATATATCCAGAGATGACCTTTATCGTCTCAAGGCAAAGGGTTTCTCCGACGTGCAACTTGCCTACCTAACCGGGTCGGACGAAGCCCAGGTCAGGGAGTACCGTTGGGGACACGGGATAAGGCCGGTTTACAAATTGGTGGACACCTGCGCGGCGGAGTTCGAGGCCTACACGCCCTACTATTACTCC
This sequence comes from Actinomycetota bacterium, assembly GCA_015711955.1. GTDB lineage: Bacteria > Actinomycetota > Geothermincolia > Geothermincolales > RBG-13-55-18 > JACVJK01. Next base: position 67,344 of record MU158684.1, read on the forward strand.
ACTTATGAGAAGGAGGAGGAACCGGTAGCCGCTGCCCACAGGGGCTCATCGAAGCCCAAGATAATGATCCTGGGCGGAGGGCCCAACCGCATTGGCCAGGGAATAGAATTCGATTACTGCTGCGTTCACGCCAGTTTCGCCCTTCGGGAGGAGGGATACGAATCCATAATGGTCAACAACAACCCGGAGACGGTCTCCACCGACTACGACACCAGCGACCGCCTCTATTTCGAGCCCCTCACCCTGGAGGACGTGCTGGAGATCTACCATCGGGAAAAGCCGGTGGGGGTCATAGTGCAGTTCGGGGGCCAGACCCCTTTGAACCTGGCCGTGCCCCTGATGAGGGCTGGGGTGCCCATCATCGGGACCAGCCCTGATTCCATCGACCGGGCTGAGGACCGGGATCGCTTCAAGGCCTTGCTGCACAAACTGGGCCTCAGGCAGCCGGCTAACGGCACCGCCATGTCTTTCGAGGAGGCCAGGAAGGTCGCCGAGTCCATAGGTTATCCAGTGGTGGTGAGGCCTTCCTATGTCCTGGGGGGCAGGGGCATGGAGATAGTGTACGACGAGAGGGCCTTGGAGGAGTTCATGAGGGAGGCCACCGACGTGTCCCCCGACCGTCCGGTGTTGATCGACAAGTTCTTGGAGGACGCCGTGGAAGTGGACGTGGACGCGGTGGCCGATGGGGAATCGGTGGTGGTGGCCGGAGTGATGGAACACATAGAGGAGGCGGGCATACACTCCGGAGACAGTGCCTGCGTGCTTCCGCCCTATTCGCTCGGAGAGGCGATAGTGGCCGAGATCGAGGAGGCCACGGTGGCCCTGGCTCGAGAGCTGCAGGTGATAGGACTCATGAACGTGCAGTACGCCGTCAAGGACGGCAAGCTCTACGTCCTGGAGGTCAACCCTCGAGCCTCTCGCACGGTTCCCTTCGTCTCCAAGGCCACCGGCATTCCCTGGGCAAAAGTGGCCACCAAGCTGATGCTGGGCAAAAAACTCAAAGAACTCGGGATAACCCGCCAAGTTGAGCTGGATTACGTGGCGGTGAAGGAGGCGGTACTTCCCTTCAACCGGTTTTACGGGGTGGACACGGTGCTCGGCCCGGAGATGCGTTCCACGGGAGAGGTGATGGGAGTGGACCGGGATTTCGGGATGGCATTCGCCAAGTCCCAAATCGGCGCCGGGACCGTCTTGCCCAGGTCGGGCAGGGTATTCGTGAGCGTCAAGGACGACGACAAGGTGGAGATCGTGGACATCGCCTATCAATTGCACCAGCTGGGGTTCAGCATATTGGCCACTCGAGGGACGGCGGAAGTTTTGGAAAGACACGGCATTCCGGTGGAAGTGGTCAACAAGATGCACGAGGGAAGGCCCCACGTGGTGGATTATATGAAGAACGGTCAGATACAGCTGATTATCAACACGCCCTCAGGGAAGAGGCCGCGAACGGATCAGATGTCCATCCGCAGTTACGCCGTGATGTACAACATCCCCCTCATAACCACCCTAGGCGCTGCACGAGCGGCCATCAATGGACTCCATTCCCTGCTTTCCAAGGGGATGGAGGTTAAGCCCATACAGGATTGGTATGTGATGGTGAGGCACTGAAAGGCGTACTAAAACAGGGAATAAAGCCATCACCTTGGGTTTATCGCCCTGCTGAAGGCCGTAGAGCTTTCCTCGTCAAAATACTCGATGCTGAAGCGATAACCTAAATCTTTCCAGTTAGCGGGAACGTTGTCCCCCCAGAAGGTAAGAATGATTCGCCTGCTGGCTCCCTTCGGGATGCGGGTGGAGGAACCGGGCGCCTCCTCGCAAAAAGAATTGACGTTCATAGGGGCATAGGTTTGATGGGAAGTTGAAGGGGCAGCACCGTAAAGGCTATGGCTTACGACCAGCTGAAAACCGTGGGGATTCACCTGGGCCTCGCGGTCGCCGGTATTTCGGAGGTTTAACTCTACCTGGAACCTCTTTCCATCCGGGGCCATTACCTCTTCGAAGCTGATCACCTCCAACTTAAGGCTGGGCCTTCCCACCACTTCTCCGGCCACCCTCACCCCCAGGCTCTCCTTGCCCGCAGCGAAGACCCAGGCGCCAAGGACCAAAAGAACGAAAGGGAAGATAAGTGTTAAAAATATCCTGGATAGACGCACCAGCCACCCCTTTGGTCTTTAACGTCCTTTTATGCCTTTTTGATACCGGCTCGAGGTGATTATAATTCAAAAGAGGGTTTTGACCAACCGCTAAATTTAATCGCGGGGGGAACGAGATGGCTGGCCATAGATATTACCTTCGAGTAACCCTTTCCGTCATCTTTGTCTTGACCTTCCTGTGCCTGCAGTTCCCCGGCAGGGTTGAGGGTATGGCGAGCGCCCCGCAGAATGCCCCTTCCGGGGCGCAGCCTCGGATAAAACACGTGATCCGTCCCACTTTGGGATGTCCCTCTTTCGTCCTAGCGGGAAGTCAGCTGAAGGTAGACGTGTCCCTCGGAATGACGCTTCCCGATCATCCATATCGCTTCAAGGCGTTCATCACCACCTCCAATGACCCCATACCTATGACCTTAGGCCTGGAGTTCGAGTCGATGGAGGCGAAAGGAGGTGGGGTTGTCACTCTCGCGTTCCGTGTCCCCGGAGATGCTCCCGAGGACCTTTACGACCTCGAGGTCGTGCTGGAGTCCCAGGATGGCGTACTACTACGCGATGGGCAGCCTCACGCGGTGAAGGTGCTCAGGCACTTGGATGACGACCTGATTTTAGTCCACTTCACGGATACCCAGATTGGAGACCTTCTGAGCGCGGCTAACAACCCTTCCGAATCACTTCCCAACTGGATCACAAGCGCCCCATTCAAAGATCACTGGAAATACTTACACAGAGCCATTGACATCATAAACCTGATCAAGCCAGATCTGGTCATCTTGACCGGCGACTTGGTGTACGGCCAACTTTATTTTGGCGAGTATCCTAGGGAGTACGATTTCATCTACCGTTATCTCCTCCGTTTCGATGTACCGGTGTTCGTGGCGCCAGGAAACCACGACTCCTATAGACAGGCGGAGGATGACGGAAAGGAGTATTTTCGAAGTCTCCTGGGGCCCACCCAATATTCTTTCGACTATGGACCCATACGTTTCGTGGCCGTGGACACGTACGACTGGCCGGAAATCGACCGCTCCGGCTACGGCCTTTTGGTATCCACCTGGGGCGGCCAAGTGAGCAGACGCCAATTGCGCTGGCTTGAGGAGGAGCTCAGGGCCCATGCCCAAAGTGCCATGCGGGTGATTTTCTGTCATCACAGCCCTGATGACACTTCAGAGTGGCCGCTTTGGGCATGGAGGATCTGTCTTGCGGCTGCCTACCCCTTCCCTCAGCTTTATTTGAGGTTTCTGTTCGGACTCCTCTATGACCAAGAATGGGTGGGTGAGGGCAGGAGAGAGTTTTTGAGCTTGCTGGAGAGGGGAAAGGTGGACCTCTTGCTTGCGGGGCACGTGCATCACGATCGAGTCTCCCGGGACATCAACCGCTACGGGACCGATGTGGTGACCACCACCAGCGCCTCCTTCAACGTGAAGCCGGGGAAGGCCTATCCAGGATTCAGGGTCGTGACCATACGCGACGGCGTGGTGGTGGATTACGGTTATATGGGCGACTGGTCTCATCCGATATATTCGAACGGTTTTCCACCTTCTGCCAACCTCGCCCAACAGTTTGAACCCGCCCTTTACGCCACCATAAGTGATGGAAGCGGCGGGGAAGTTCCCTCCAAAGAGCTCTTGGTCGTCAACCGCTATCTGGAACCCGTTCCCGTGAACGCGGAGTTCGTGCTTCCCGCTGGCAGAGAGTATCGGGTTTCGGGAGGCGAGGTGTGGCAAATAAGCCCAAGAGGAGACTGGACGGTGCTATACGTCCGTTCGCAGGTTGACGCGACGTCCACTCTCAAGGTCTCGGTTCACAGCGTGAAATCTCCCTAAAGGTTCCTCCCTAAAGGTTCGAAGGCCTTCTGCGATCGGTCATTCCGTATATCAAGAAAGTGGCCACATTTCGCGCGATCTTAGCGATGTCGGTATCGTTCTTGTAAAAAAAGTAGATGAGGGCTATGTGTTGGGGTACCCCAGCGATCACCGTGGCGGCGATATCGAGGTCCATGGATTTGAAGAGCCCCTTTTCTATGCCCTTTTTCAGGATTTCTTTGACGAACTCCCCCAGTTTCTCCTGCCACCTTATTACCATGAAGTCTATCTCCGGGTTGACCCTCATGACTTCCCGTAGGTAGATGGCCGCGAAGTCCAGGTTCTCCAAGAAGAAGCGGTAGAGCCTTTCGAAGGTCTCGGCGGTCTTGGCGTGGAACTCCTTGAGGGTAGTGGGCTGCCCTGCCAGCGATTCGCTGGCGATGCTGTAAAGCTGGTCCAGGATGCTCTGAAGCAGTTCCACGTAAAGGTCTTTCTTGCTGTCGAAATAGCTGTAAAAGGTGGCCCTGGCCACGCCGGATTCCCGAAGGATGTCCTCCACGGTGGTCTTTTGGAATCCCTTTTCGGCGAAGACCTTCTTGCCCGCCCTCAGTATGTCCTCTCTCCGGCTCTTCCTGGGCATCCTACACCTCCGCTGGATACTTTTGGTTTCCGAAGGGTAATATAAACGAATGTTTGAGGCAATAGTGTCTATAATTCTGTCCAGGAAACTAAATTATGTCAAGGCTGATCATTAAGCCTTGACAAGGATCAGTGGTGACGTTTACTCCCAGGTCGCAAGGTCGGGGCAGAACCGGAAACTCCTTCCATCAATGCACCCTTGGATAAAAGGCCTTATCATGATATGCGCTTATGAACGAGGATTTCAGGTAGGATGTGATCATCAACTGCGGTGAGGCAATGAGGAGGTTGAGGGTGAGCATTCTTGTTAAGCCCTCTTCGATCTCTAATACGAGCGTCGCAGACGAGTCTGACCGCATGAGGGAGGACGAGCGGAGGATGCTGGTGCTACAATGTTGGGAGAGATTGGAAGGCAAATACAAGATCCCGGAGAGGCCCAAGGCACCCCTCTTAGACGCCCTTTTTAGGGTGCTCCTTTCCCAGAACACCACCGACAGGAATTGCGACGTAGCGTTTTCTCGCCTCAAGGAACGTTTCCGCCAGTGGGAGGAGGCGGAAACCGCCTCCTTGGAGGATTTGGAGGAGGCCATCAGGCCCGCGGGCATGTCCAAGATAAGGGCCTCGAGGATCAAGGAGATCCTGGCTTTACTCAAGGAGACTCATAAATCGCTTGACTTGGAGTTTCTGAAGAAGCTCGACCCCGAAAGCGCGCTGGATTTCCTCCTGTCCCTCCCCGGCGTGGGCATCAAGAGCGCCAGCGTCCTACTCTTGTTCTATCTTGGTCATCCCTTTTTCCCAGTGGACACCCACGTTTACCGGGTGGGAAGAAGGTTGGGCGTGATACCTCTGCGTCTTGACGTGAAGAAGGCCCACGAGCACATGAACCGGGTAGTGCCCGACGATCTGAAGTATCCTTTTCATATGGCCTTGGTGATGCACGGCCGCAGGGTATGTCGGGCTCGCAATCCGCGTTGCGGGGAGTGCGTTTTGGATGACATATGCCAGAAAGTGGGTCTCGGACTTGAAGACGGAAGAGCCGATCGGGAAGACTGAGATGGGTCTGAAGGCGAGGTTCTTAAAAAGGGCGAAGCCGGTTTTTGGGGTCTTTTTGGCCCTATGCCTGGTGGCGTTGACCTTCCTTCCCCCACCCCTCTTGGCGACGGGGGCCAGCTCCGGAGTGGGTCCTGCTCAGTTGCAGGCCCTGAAAGCACAGGTGGAAAGGATAAGAGGGATCAGGGCGCCAGATTCGGTTAGGCTCCAGTACTTGTCCCGCTCGGGTCTTAGGGAAAAAGTCTTGGAAAACCTGCGCGAGGAAAAGAGCCAAAAGGAGCTGACGAGCGCGGAGGAGATCATGAAGATGCTCGGGTTGATCCCTCCGGATCTGGACCTGGCCAAATTGCTGGTGGAGCTTTACACCGAGCAGGTAGGGGGTTTTTACGATTCGGAGGACGACGCCCTTTATCTCGTGGCAGATGCAGCGGAGATGAACGTGATGGATAGGCTGACTATGGCCCACGAGCTGGTCCATTTCCTGCAGGATCATCGCTTTCGGCTGGACCGGGCCCCTTTCAGCGACAAAGATGAGGAGGTGGACGACGACCGCCTTTTCGCCGCTTCCTGCTTGGTGGAAGGGGATGCCATGCTCACTTCCCAGCTTTGGGCCCGGGATCACCTTTCACCCCATGAGTTAATGCAGCTTGGGGAGTTGAGCAGGAGAGTTCCCACCGACGTTCTTGACCGGGCTCCTCGATATGTAAGAGAATCCCTTCTCTTTCCCTACCAGGGCGGTATGGAGTTCGTCGCTCGGCTTTACAGGAAAGGCGGTTTCGCGGCGGTGGACAGGGCCTTCGAGGACCCCCCCAGGTCCAGCGAGGAGGTCATGCACCCCGACAAATATCTTTCGGGAGAAAGGCCGTTGGAGGTGGACATCCCTCCTTTGGGCTTGGAAGGCTGGGAGAAGGCCTACGAGAACGTGCTGGGGGAGTTCGACGTCTACCAGTTGTTCTCCCTTTTCATTCCCGACCATGAGGCTAAGAGAGCGGCTGAGGGATGGAACGGCAACCGCTATGCTTATTTCCGTGTCCCGGAGGGAGGACAAGTCCTGGCCTGCGTTTTCCTTTGGGACTCGGCGCTCGATGCGGAGGAGTTCATCGTGGCCTTTCAAAGTCATTTGGAAAGTAGGTTCGGCGGCCGCCTAAATCCCCGCGTGGACCAGGGTTGGAAGCTGGTGGAGGTGGGGGGCTACTTTTACGCTTGGGATTTGAAAGGCGAAAGGGCCCGACTGATACAGACCAACTCGCACCAAGCCTTGGAGCAAGTCAAGTCGGCATTAGGGGGTACAGAGGGGGAGCCCTCGGGAGACGAGCGGGAGCCGGAGAAAACACGAGATGTGAGTGGATGGCGGTTTACGGCGGTGGCGGCCCTTGTGGCCTCTTTGTTCGTGTTAGGACTTCTCCTCGCAGTTTTCATCTTGGTGTCCTATCGTCGACGCCCAAAACCCTAGGCCTGACATTTCTTTCCACGCAAAGAACCGGCCCATTGTCACCGCAGGCCCTCGCACGGCCAACGTTGAAGCTCCGTAAAGTACCGTCCCGGGTTCCCTTCCGCGGATGTGTTGGGGCAACAGGTTGAGGGTTGTGGGTCAGGTAAGAACGGTCGGGCTGGGGTTTTTGTCAAATGTTTAGCCTTGCAAAACATATGAGCATGGACAATATAATACGTCAGTGGTGTGCGGGAACGGTAACCGTGGAAGTTCGTGGTTTGGGAAAGGAATAGTTAAAGCCACAAAGGGATAAGAGGGAGCCGAAAGATGCTGTCCAGGGTTTTCGAATGGCTGGCCTCCCACAGTTTGAGGAGGCCGTGGTTGGTGGTAATGGTCCTCGCCGCCATCACCTTGGTGTTGGGAGCGGGGGCTTACCGTATCCGGCAGGAGTTCAGCTACAAGTCCATGCTTCCCCGGGATAAGGAATCGGTGAAAGTGATGGAGGAAGCGGGGGAACTATTCGGTGGAACCTTAGAGGAGCAGGTGTTACTCGAAGGCGAACGGGTCCTGGCTGGCTCCACCCTGAGGAAGGTTGCGGGTTTTGAGGAGGTTTTGAGGGGCCGAGAAGACCTTTGGGGTGTTTTCGTGCGGGATGTGCGTACCCCCTTGGACGACATGGTTTACATCCCGGGAGGCGATCTAGCCGCGGCCATTAGCGACGGTGCCCGAGGTGATTACCTGCTGGACAAGCTGGACGGGATGGGCAATGACGAATTGGAGAAGCAGGTCAGGCTGAACATGGAGCTCAACGCATTGCGGTCCTCTCTCACCGGTTTCTCTCGACCGCTAAACATCTCCCTGATGGTCGTGCGCTTCTAATAAATGTCTCCCTGAATCCGGACCTGGACAGCCAAGAACAGATAAGGTTTGCCGACCCCTATGGGGAACTTGTGTTCCGGCACTTCGAGGAGCCCGGGATAGAGATCTTTCTCAGCGGTGCCGCCACCATGAGCAGGGACTCCAACCGTCGTGCAATGAAGGATACCCGGATCCTCTTCTTAATGGCCTTCCTGTTTATCCTCTTTGTCCTCTACTTAACCTTCCGTAGCCTATCCGACGTGGTCATGACCGTCACGGTGATCCTCCTAACCGTGGTCTGGGTGGTAGGCCTTCAGGGGTGGCTGGGTTTCCCTTTCACCTATCAGAGTTCGGGCATATTGCCGCTGCTGCTGGGCATCGACATAGCCTACGCCATCCACGTGCTTTCCAGGTATTACGAGGAAAGGAGGGAAGGGAAAGACGTTGCCTTTTCCGCCGATAGGTCAGTGGTGACGGTGGGCATGGCCGTCTTTCTAACCGCAGCCACCACTGCCTTCGGGTTCGCCTCCTTCGGAATCTCCGACATGCCCCCCGTCAGGCAGTTCGGGGCACTGTGCGTGGCTGGGGTGATGTTCAGTTTCTTTCTCTCCGTGACGCTTCTCCCCGCATTCTTGGTGATCAGGGACAAAAAGCGGGTCGCGCCGGCGGAAAGATTTGGCACGGAAAAAGAATTGCCCGGAGAGCCTGCTGGCCTTCTCGAGAGGCTGTTGGTTAGGATTGCCCTGATTTCCGAGCGTCATCGCGCTGCGGTGGGCCTGGTGACCTTGATGGTGGTAATTGCCTGCTTCGCTTTGGGGACGCGGATATCCACCGAGGCTGACTTCACCAAGATGATGCCCCAAGACATGCCTTCCATAAGAGGGCAGACGGAGATCGCCAAGCATTTCGGCGGGCAGGGCATCGTCTATACGCTGGTGAGCGGCGACGCGCTCGACCCGTCTGCCCTAAAGGCGATGAGGGAATACGAAAGGGAGCTCATTTCGATCGGAGCTACCAACGAGCATGGAGAGCCCTTCTTCGAGAAGGGGAAGGTCATGAGCTTGGCCTCCGTGCTGGAAATGGTGCTGGGTAGGCTCCCCCAAAGTAGGCAGGAGGCCTCAATGGCCCTGGAGGGAATGAGGGGTGGCCGCAAAGCAAATTCTCAGGGCAGGCTTGTGAGTCAGGACGGCAGGACAGCCATGATAAGCATCAGGGTGGGTCGGGGCACCGATCAGGAAATGAAGGAGATTACCCGCATCATACGGGATCTGAACGATGAATTTGCCAAACGATACCCGGAGCTCAGCTTCAAAAGCAGCGGTTTTCCCTTGCTCATGACCGACGTGTTGGGGAGCCTTCTCCCGACCCAGCTCAAGACCTCCGCCTTGGCGCTGGCGCTGTGCGCCCTCTTGGTTGTGGGGGTCTTCGGTTCGGTCTGCTTCGGCCTGGCGGCGGCTTCGGTGGTCTTTTTGAGTATCGCCCTGGAAGTGGCAGCATTGGCCATCATCGGTTGGCCTTTGGACTTCATGACCGTCATGGTGTCCTCCTTGGTCATTGGGGCCGGCATAGATTTCGGGATTCACGTCACCCACCGATTCAGGGAGGAATGGGGCGAACACGGCCTTCCCGTAGAGGAGGCGATGCGAAAGACCGTGTCCAGCGTGGGCCGGGCCCTGATAACCGCCGCCTTCACTACCGCCGGGGCCTTCGCCATAATCGGCACGAGCGGGATCTCCTATATGCGCCGCTTCGGCTTGATCACCGCCCTCTCTCTTGTCTTTGCTCTCATTTCGTCCCTAATGGTACTTCCCTCTCTCCTGGCATGGAGGGCGCTGAGGCTCGAGAAGGCGAGTGAAGTTAAGGGGTTATTTTAGGAAAGAAGTGGCATCGGTGGCGGTTTAAGGCCATGGTGACGGTAAATCCGTCGGCGCCGCTTCGCGATGGTTCCCGACGTGAAAAGCGGCCGGACAGCCAATCCGCGGGGGTTTCGCATGCCCACGCCCTTCCCTTGGTGCTGTTCAAAAGGTCGGTATTTTGTTGTAAAATCGGTTTTGTAGGCGGAAGAAGAGGGCCCTTAGCTCAGTTGGCAGAGCAGCGGACTCATAATCCGCGGGTCGCAGGTTCGAGTCCTGCAGGGCCCACCAGTAAAAGACCAGGTCAGAGGGCAAATCCTCGGGCCTGGTTTTGTTTTGGGAAAGAGGTCATGATTTTTTGCTACATATTTGCTACAAGCTCAGGACGGGACTGTTGCTCTTCTTCGTCCCTTCGATGGGGAAGGCTCACCACCTTTTCCGATTCCTTGTTACTTGCAGGAAACATGGCATCGAGCCCGCTGGTGATGCCCGCCATGTGGCCCGGCAACAGGTGGCCGTAGGTGTCCATGGTCACGGTGATGGATGAATGTCCCATGGCGCACTGCAGTCCCTTGGGGTCCGCCCCGGTAACAATGGCCAGGGAGGCGTAGGTGTGCCTGAGGTCGTGAAAGCGTATCCTCCTGATGCCTGCGGCTTCAAGGGCGGGCTCGAACTCCCTGGTTATTGAGTTGTGGCGGTCCTTGGGGGTTCCCGCCTGGGTGGGAAAGACCAGGCTATCCATATCCGGCCTCCCCATCCGCTCGTACCTCTCTTTTAGGGTTTCGGCCAGACGAGGAATGAGGGGCACGGCCCGCCTGGACCTTTCCGACTTGAGGTCGGAAAAGCCGTTGGCGGGGCTAAAGGACCTCACCACCCGGACGGTCCCTGTGCGGAAGTCTATGTCCTGCCACCTCAGGGCCAGTATCTCCCCCTGCCTCATACCGGTGAAGGCGGCCACGGCTATTATGTCGTGGATGTCCCCGTCCGAGGCCTCAAGGAGCGCCTCCACCTCCTCCCTTGTGAGGAAGTCCATCTCCTTTTTCTCCACCCGGGGTGGCCTGATCCCTATGGTGGGGTCCCGGTCCAGGTATTCCAGGGCTATGGCCCGCCGGAGGAGGGACTTGAGCACCCGGTAGACCTTGCCCGCGGTGGCCGGGGATACCCCCTTCCTCTGTAGGTGGCGGAGGAAGTCCTGGACCCTTGCCGGGGTTATCTGGGAGAGGTGGGTCCTGCGGAAGAAGGGGAGGATGTGGTTTTCTAAGACCTGTCTGTAGTCCTTGAATGTGGAGGGCTTGAGCTCGGAGATTTTGTCCTCCAGGTACTGGGCCGCGAAGTCCGAAAAGGAGATGCCCTTCTTTTCCTTCCCGAAAGTCCCCTTGGCGATCTCCTCGTCAATTCGCCGCTTTAAGGCCTCGGCGTCCTTTCGCCTCTCCCCGGCCCTCCACTCCGTCCACTTCCCGGTTATGGGGTTCTTGAAGCGCACGTAGTAGACGGTCCTCTCCGGCCTTTTCCCGGTGGCCCCGTACTTCCTGGGGTGGATGTGGCTAATGGCCTTTCTCCTTGGAGAGAAACTCTCTTGCCTCCTAATTTTCCCACCGTAACCCCGAAGAATGGCTACGGGATCCTTTCTTGCTGGTTCAGAAGAGCCCAGCCAGGTTGAACCATAAACCTTATCGGGCAGGAAAACCGATGCTTTGTGTCTGCTTACCTTCCCGCCACTTCATAATGCCTTTCTCGGGATCTTGCGCCCGGTGAGCTCTTTCTTTTCCCGCCCTGACCTTTCCTTTCGACCGTCTTTCTGGGTCTTCCGCTGGCCACGAGCGGGTAATACCGGCTCAGCCTGGCAAGCCCTTATGACGTATAGGTGAACCTATTTCCCCTTGCCGTTGCGACCACTTTTGAGTGGGATTATAACCTTACGCCATGACGGACGGTTAATTGCCTTTGGCCTTTATCATCTGCCACGCCTTAATTTTCGCCGCCAACCAGGCCGTTGAAGAAAGACCCCTGTTAAGTGCTCGGAGACCTCTTTCAGCTAGGCCGCCCAACACCTCTCCTTCTTCCTCTCCGAGGAGGTCAAGCACTTTCTGCTGCACCGAAGGGTCAAGACGCGGAGACGAGAGAGGAGTAGAAGATGCCGGGCTGAGGAGTTCTTCCCCCCTCGCAGGGCAAAAGGGACGGAGAGGCTCTTTTTGAGGCCGACGGGTGCATGATCTCCCTGCGGCGGGAGGAGATTGGAAAACACTAATTGAAAGCGGCATCTCCTACCAGGACTGGGCCCGCGTTTCCGAGGGAAGGTGGAGGTCCGGGGCAAGGCGGGCCTTTCCCTCCACCTCAGGCGGAGGCACCTTCCTTTCGAAATGAAGCGTCCTCCTCACCACCGTCTACTATCACTGTAGGGTAGGCGAGGTCATCTGTTACTCTTGTGGGGCCTTTTGGCTTGCCCGCGACCTCGACCTCTTCTTCCCGGGCCACGCCCAGCTTTCCCGCTTCCACCTGGCGAGGTCGCTCGCCCTGGCCCCGGGCTTCTCAAGCGAGGCCTTCCGCCTCTTTACCCTGGCCAAAGAGGGCAGGGTAAAGGAGGTCGTGGAGGGCTTGGAGGAACATATGGAGAAAGCCTCGGACGAAGGAAAGAGGAAGCGAATATCCGAGGCCCTCTCCTGATTCTGCTCCTTCTCCTCCTGGCTTTCGGACTGGAGGAATGCGCTCCTAAAAGGAAAAGGCGACCGCTCGCCGGGCGCCATCGAGTCAAATGTGGACAAGCTCATCTCCTGCCGCTTCAAGAAGTGGGACAGGAGCTGGCGTCCCGAGGGCGCCTTATGCATGTGCCAGATCATTGAGATCAAAGAGAACGGAGAGCTTCCCTCTTTCCTCTCCAAGAAAAGCAGCGCACACCAGAAGGAAGCCCAAGTGGCCATGGACTCTCTCAGGAAAGTCAGGAAAGAGGTGTAAAGGATCCGGAGGCCTAGCTCAGAAAGCGTATGCCACTGCTCGAATCAAGAAGCGGCGTTCCCTGAGGTGGAGTACGTCCTCGAGGAGCTTGCGGGCTACGGGGGGATGACTTGTTGATGGTTTTTGGGATGAGATTCCTATATTTCTAGACAGTAACTTTCAAAAACACCATTTTGCGTTAAATTAATAAGGAATGTAGTGTAAATTGAGATTAAGAGAAATTTAAATGCACCCGATTTCCTTGGACACACAATAAGGATAACCTTATGTCCGAGGAGGTGGGTAAATGTCAGAAGCAG
>JACVJK010000004.1 GCA_015711955.1 Actinomycetota bacterium
AAGTCCCTCTTTGACCGATTTTAAAGGCGAAACGGGCTGATCGCTAACCCCTCTGAATCCTCACCCATAGTAGACGAACATCATCATGCAATAATACAAGTATTCAATTATGTATAACTAAACTAAATTGTCATACTGATGTATATAATAAATCTTATAAAAACCCATTGAAGGAGGTGGATCATGTTCGCCAAAGTCGGTAGCTGCACGCTCGTGGGAATGGAAGTGGTAGAGGTGGAGGTGGAGATCAATTCCTCCCGGGGTTTGCCCGGAATCCACATGGTGGGCTTGCCAGATGCAGCGGTCAAGGAGTCCTATCGCAGGATAAAGGCTGCCGTCGCCAACTCGGAGCTTCCTTGGTGTAAGCAGATGCTCACCATCAACTTAGCACCTGCAGACCTGAGGAAGGAGGGGTCCAATTTCGATCTCCCCATAGCCGTGGGGATCCTCGCCGTAGCTGGGTGTTTCGCTCCTGAAGCCCTTTCCGGCAAGGTAATGGTGGGAGAGCTTTCCTTGGACGGTAAAGTCAGGGGAGTAAAGGGAGCCCTGGCCATCGCCCTATGGGCGAGAAAAGAAGGCAAGGGGGAGTTGATTCTGCCATGGGAGAACCTGGGGGAGGCCTCACTGGTAAAGGGGCTGAAGGTGGTGGGGGTATCCCACCTGAGGGAAGTGTTGGAGTACTTAGTGGAGGGCAAATTGCCCGATCAAAACCGTGGCAGTGAAGCTTTTGAATTACCACCTCAAAAAAAGTTGTGTCTTTCCCAAGTCAAAGGCCAGGCCATGGCCAAGCGGGCTCTGGAGGTAGCGGCAGCGGGTTTTCACAACTTGCTCATGGTCGGTCCCCCGGGGTCGGGCAAATCCATGTTGGCGGAACGCCTTCCCACCATTATGCCGCCTTTGAGTGAAGAGGAATTGTTAGAGGTGTTATGCATCCACAGCGTGGCTGGAAACCTAACGCCGTGGCGGATGTTGGACTCGTGTCCCCCTTTTCGCGCACCCCATCACACCATTTCCAGCGTGGGATTAGCGGGGGGAGGAAAGGGCTTTCCCCGGCCGGGAGAGGTCACTTTGAGTCACCGGGGAGTTTTGTTTCTGGACGAGCTTCCAGAATTCCGCAGGGATGCCTTGGAAGTACTCCGCCAGCCCATGGAGGCGGGGGTGGTGACCATATCTCGATCCTTAGTGAGCACAACCTTCCCGGCCCGTTTCCTGATGGTGGCGGGTATGAACCCCTGCCCGTGTGGTTATCTTGGGGACAGGAAAAGGCCCTGCACTTGTCACCCATCCTTGGTGAGGAAGTATTACGGGAAGATATCCGGACCCTTGCTGGACAGAATCGACATTCAAGTGGAAGTTCCCCGATTGACACCTACCGAGATGGTGGAGATGCCTACTGGAGAGACATCGGAGGAGGTCAGGAAGAGGGTAGAGTTGGCCCGCGAGATGCAGAGGAAAAGGTATGGTAGCCCTAACTTGTACACCGCTCACGTGGATATTTCTGAGTTGAGAGAAGCTTGTCGTCTGGGGCGAAGAGAGAAAGAGTTCATGTTCACCGCCGCTGAGAAGCTCGGCCTAACCGCTAGGGGCTTCGACCGATGTCTAAGGATTGCCAGGACAGTGGCGGATTTGGCGGGAAGGGAAGAGATACGTGTCTCTGACTTGGCTGAGGCGGTCCAGTACCGGGGCCTGGATCGGCTCATCTTCAACGCTGCTTGAGCTCTCCAAGGCTACGCCAGGTACACGAAGGACTAGGACCCGACGCCTCAAGCCCTGTAATTTCGGTGAGAGTTTAGGGGGTGAAGGGAACGATGGAGCCAAGGGATAGGGAAAGGGCTTGCCTCGCATTGATCAGCGGCCTTCCGGGCATGAGCAGCCTGGCACTGCCCGCTTATCTGCGGGTGGCAGGAAGCGGGCAAGCGCTTTGGGAAGCCATCACCAGTGATTCGCAGGTGTCGCTGCCCGTGGACCCGGAACGAATCGGCGTTTGGCGCAAGGCGCTGAGGGGCAAGGAACCGGAGGAATACTTGGAGGAGCTGGCTAAAAAGGGCATCAGGGTGCTGCTACCTGGGGATTCCGAATACCCCCTGCTCCTCAACGAGATATATGATCCGCCGCCTCTCATCTACGTTAGAGGGCTTAGGTTGCCCTCGGCGGATAGCAGGTCTTTTGTGGGGGTGGTGGGCTCTCGAAGATGCAGTGATTATGGCAGGGAGACGGCTTTTTCCTTGTCTCGCTCCTTGGCGGAGAGAGGTGTGGTCATCGTCTCGGGAGCGGCGTATGGCGTAGACGGCTGGGCTCACCGAGGATGTTTGGAGAAAGGAGGTTTTACCATAGCCGTTTTGGGTTGTGGTGTGGACGTGGTATATCCTTCCTTCCATCGAGATCTGCTGGAGTTGATATGCGAAAGAGGAGCCGTGATCAGTGAGTATCCCCCCGGTACCGAACCCGCACCCTGGAGATTTCCCCATCGGAACAGGATAATAGCGGGAATGTGCCATTTCTTGGTGGTGGTGGAGGCGGCGGAAAGGAGCGGTGCTCTTATCACGGCTCAGTTGGCTTTGGAGGAGGGAAGGGATGTGGGCGCGGTTCCGGGACCGGTGAACAGCCCATTGAGCTTTGGGACCAATGCGCTTATCCAGAAGGGGGCCAAGCTTGTGAGGTCTGGGGATGATGTGTTGGAGGAGTTGCCGCCCCATTTGTGGGGAGGGTTCCAGGAAGTGCCCCGGGATGACTCCACGGCGAAGAAGACACGCCAATGGGGTGTTGGACCAGTGGCTAGGATGGTCGATGAGGGGATGGGAAATCTAGGGGCTGGAACCGAATCGAAGGCCCCGAGGGGAAAAAATAACGGATCTGAAATCTGCCCGTGGCTCCAGGATGATGAGGACCCTGCGGAAGGGGGCGAGGAGGATTCATTGGAAGATATGGAGAAGGAAGTTTTGAGAAGCTTGACGGAGGGGACTAAAGATCTGGATCAGCTGGCGTTGGAATTGGGTTCAGCCGTGGGTGAGTTGTTAAGCTGCCTGACCAACTTGAAGATGAGGGGCTTGATCCATGAGAGGGCGGGAGGTCTTTTCTGTGTCGCCGTGCCTTCTTGGGGAAAAGAGCTGGGTTGATGGGGCGAGGTGATCTCGTGATCGTGCTCCGTTACCGAAACGCTGGACTCCCGATGTTTGCCTTTGTTCTATTGACACCGAGCATGATTTGCAATTATTTTAACAATAGTTACTTTATGCAACATTAGCCAAAGTAGTTAACAGAAACCCTCATGAGTTCGAAATGGTGACGGAGTTAGACTTTCTGGTGGATGAATATCTGGCCTTTTTGGGGAAGGAAAGAGGCTTTTCTTCCCATACCATCAGGTCATACCGGGCAGACCTGAGGCATTTCTGCCGGTATCTGGAGAAGGCAGGCATAAGAAATCTGGATGAGATGAGATCCATAGACCACCGCCTACTGAGAAGGTACCTGTCCTATCTGGAGGTATCAGGCTATCATAGGTCGTCCGTAGCAAGGAAAGCCTCCGCAGTAAAAGGATTTTTGGGCTTTGGACGTGATAGGGGTTGGTTTCCCGAAAACCCAGGGGTCATATTGGCCCTTCCCCGCAAGCCCCAAAGGCTTCCTCGAGTCCTGAAACCCGAGGAGATCGAGGTGGCCATGGAAAGGGAAGCCTGGTCGAACCGGAAAACCTTGCTGCGGGACCTGGCTTTGGTGGAACTCCTATACGGGTGTGGGTTACGGGTAGGGGAGCTGGTAGGCCTGGATTTAGGAGATGTGGATTTCGAGCGTCAGGAAATCAGGGTATTGGGCAAGGGAGGTAAGGAAAGGGTTTTACCGGTGCACCGTCGGGCCTTGGGAATGTTGAGGGCATACCTCGAGGTGGAGAGGCCGATGTTTTTGAGGGGATCATCGGCCGTAGGCGGGGACGAGGAACCCCTTTTCGTCAACGTGAAGGGGAAAAGAATCAGTGACAGGGCCGTCAGGAGGGTTATTTACAGGATTTTCCGGTGCCTTGAGGGGGGAAAGAGGGTATCCCCCCACGTACTACGTCATTCCTTTGCCACTCATTTGCTGCAGGGGGGTGCGGATCTCAGGGTGGTGCAGGAGCTGCTCGGTCACGTTGATATGAACGCCACCCAGATATATACTCATTTGAACAAAGGCCAGCTCAAAGAGGTTTACCGACACACTCATCCCCGCGCATGACAACCTCTTACGATGTCGGGAGAGACGGTGTTGAGATGCTGAACACGGCGGATTTCTACCGAAGAGGGGCTAGGTTGGACGAGATCCAGGACGTCGGCGAGGTCTGGAAGGAGTACAAGGAAAAGGGATCCCAGGAGGCAAGGGAAAAGCTGATACTAAACTACGCTCCTTTGGTCAAATACGTTGCTGGCCGGATTTCTTCCAACCTTCCTCCCAACATCGAGTACGCTGACTTGGTGAGCTACGGGATCTTCGGCCTCATCGACGCCATCGAGAAGTACGATCCCGGTAGGGGCATCAAGTTCGAGACCTATGCCATAGCCAGGATAAAAGGTGCCATCATAGACGAGTTGAGATCCATCGACTGGGTGCCCCGATCGGTACGCTTCAAGGCTCGCGAGGTGGAAAAGGCTTTCATGGAGCTGGAAAATGAGCTCAAGCGGGTACCCACTGACGAGGAGGTGGCTGCCCACCTCAATATGTCCCTGGAAGATTATTACAACCTCTTACAGCAGATGAGCTTCATCTCCATGGTGGCTTTGGACGAGCTTTGGGAGGTGGGAGGCGACAAGGCGGACAAGGTCAGCTTGGTGGACACTCTGGAGGACACCAGGGTGAAAGATCCATCAAAGACCTACGAGTTTGAGGAGATGAAGGAGATCTTGGCCGACGCCATAAACCGCCTGCCAGAAAGGGAGAAGATCGTGATCACCCTATATTATTACGAGGGGCTTACCTTGAGGGAGATCGGGGAGGTGCTCGGCGTCACCGAGTCCAGGGTTTGTCAGATGCACACCAAAGCCATACTGCGCCTCAAAACCCGTTTGGCCAGCTTGAAAGGTACCTTCGAGCTCTAGTTCGTCATCTTTTGAGAATTGCGATTCACAACCGCACGCCGGTTTTTTTGAATGCGCCTCCTTACGCCCGGATTGTTCCCTGCTCGTATGCAAACGAAAACATGGAAAAACGCCGCTCGTATGTTTTCTAGCGTGAGGATCGAGGATTCATGGTCAAATTCCGACTGCAGGCGTGGGATCACGGAGAGGGATTTGCCACTCTAGCCGGCAAGGCAATTGCACGGGGAAGCAGTATGTGCCATATATGGCAAAGGTTTTCCTTGTAGGTCCCTGTGGCCTGTGGTATATTGTTTGTTCGATATTTCACCCGGGGAGGTGAGACATCGACATATGTCAGTAAGAACGCACGCCCGTGGACCTTCTTCCGGGGTGCCCTTAGAGGTCGGAAGGGGGGATGAAGCGGGCGGAGGAAGAACCGGAGGTGATTCCATGACTGTCGTTTCCATGAAGCACCTGCTGGAGGCGGGGGTTCACTTCGGACATCAGACCCGAAGGTGGAACCCCAAGATGAAAAAGTACATATACACCGAAAGGAACGGCATCTACATCATCGACCTTCAACAGACCCTGAGGCTCATTGAGGTAGCCTACAATTTCATCCGCGACTTGGTCAGGGATGGGGGTACCGTCCTCTTCATTGGCACGAAAAAACAGGCACAGGAAGCCATCCGCGAGAACGCTCGCCGTTGTGGCATGCCTTACGTGGTGAACCGGTGGCTCGGAGGGACGCTCACCAACTGGGTAACCATTAGAACTCGAATACAGAAGCTTCGGGAGATGGAGGAGATGGAGGCCTCGGGAGAGATCGACCGCATGCCCAAGAAAGAGGCCACCAGGGTGCGGCACAAGCTGGCCAAATTGCGCCGAAACCTGGAAGGTCTAAGGGAAATGGACAGGTTGCCCGATGCTGTCTTCATCATAGATCCCCGTAAGGAGCACATAGCTCTCACCGAAGCCCGCAAATTGGAAATCCCGGTGGTGGCGGTGGTGGACACCAATTGTGACCCGGATTTGGTGGATTACGTGATCCCCGGCAACGACGATGCCATCCGTGCGGCCAACCTTATAAGCAAGATAATCTCCAACGCGGTGCTGGAAGGGAAGCATCTCCGAGAGATGATGGAGGCCTCTGTCAAAGAGGGAGATGAAGGTGAGCTGCGGGAAGAGGACATGGCGAGGTGGGGCGAGGAGCATGAGGCCGAGGAGAGGAGTTCCGTGGAAGCTTGAAACTCAATAGGTGGGGGTTTACGGATTTCAGGAGGAGATAACAGATGAAGATAGACGCAGCCCAAGTGAAGGCCCTCAGAGAGGCCACCGGTGCCGGCGTTATGGATTGTAAGAAAGCCCTGGAGGAGGCGGGAGGAGACCAAGAAAAGGCCCTGCGCATACTCAGGGAAAAGGGTCTGGCGGGTGCCAAGAAGAAGGCGGGAAGGACGACTACAGAAGGCGTGATCGACGCCTACATACACATGAACAACCGAGTGGGAGTGCTCATAGAGGTAAACTGCGAGACCGATTTCGTGGCCAGGAACGAGGTTTTCAAGAGCTTGGTTCATGACCTAGCCATGCACATCGCCGCTTCCAATCCGCTCTACGTGGGTCCTGAAGATGTGCCTCCAGAGGTTTTGGAGCAAGAGCGGGAGATCCAGCGCCAGAGGGCCCTAAACGAGGGCAAGCCCGAAAAAGTCATAGACAAGATTGTCGAGGGTAGGCTGAACAAGTTCTACGAGGAAGTATGCTTGCTCAAGCAGCCCTTCGTGCGGGACCAAGAGCGCACGGTGGAAGAGGTGATCCAGCAGGCGATTGCTACCCTGGGAGAGAACATCGTGGTGAGGAGGTTCGTGAGGTATCAGCTGGGCGAGGCCGTGGCGGGAGAATCATCTTCGGAGTGAGGTCGAGCACCACGATAAAGGGCGCCTGGAGAGGCGCCCTTTTGTTATATTGAATTGTGGAAGGTGGGTTTTGTTAGGGGGTGTTATCAGGGTATTGGGTTCGTTGAGGGGATGGCCGGTTAACGCTAAAAAGAAGTGGAGGTAAAGTCCAGTGGGAAAAGAGGTTATTGAAGAGGACAAAGCCCCTAGACCCCTATATCGCCGGGTTCTAATAAAATTGAGCGGCGAAGCCTTTATGGGGAAAAAGGAGTATGGCATTGACCCAGATACGGTCAACTCCATCGCTGACGAATTGGCCGAAGTGCATTCCCTGGGAGTGCAGATGGCCATAGTGGTGGGAGGTGGAAATATATTCCGGGGAATGGCTGCCAGCGCCAAGGGTATGGAAAGGGCCACTGCGGATTACATGGGAATGTTGGCCACCGTGATGAACAGCCTCGCCCTGCAAGATGCCCTTGAGAAAAGAGGGGTGGTTACCCGCGTGCAATCTGCCATCGAGATGCAAGCGGTGGCGGAGCCCTATATCCGGCGCAGAGCCATCAGGCATCTGGAAAAAGGTCGAGTGGTGATCTTCGCTGCGGGCACAGGCAACCCATATTTTACCACTGACACCACCGCCGCCCTCAGGGCGCTGGAGATAAACGCCGAGGCCATACTCAAGGCTACCATGGTCGACGGCGTCTATGACTCCGACCCCATGACCAACCCGGAGGCCATGATGTACTCATCCTTGAACTACATCGACGTCCTCCAACAAGGTTTAAAGGTGATGGACGCCACTGCGGTTTCGCTGTGCATGGACAACTCACTTCCCATCATCGTCTTCAATATGACCGTTCCTGGCAACATAAAAAAGGTGCTTTTTGGGGAAAGAATCGGGACCATCGTCGCTTCAGAGCCCCTGTGTAGAGGGCGGGACCATCCCCGTGAGAATTGACCTGCAACTGATCTCCTCGACAGGCAATTCGAGGTGGAAAGGGTGAGGAAAAATAGACACCTCCCGAGGTCTCCCCTGCGGGGGCCATGGTGGTCGGTACGCTGGGACTCATGGGAATCGGCGAGAACGTGGAGGTAGCCATGATAGAGGAAGTACTACAGGACGCGGAACGGAGGATGAAGAAGACCATCGAGCACATCAAAGAGGAGTTCGCTTCGGTGCGAACGGGTAGGGCCAGCGCGTCTCTGGTAAACAAGATAATGGTTAACTACTACGGGCAACCCACGCCCCTGGTGCAGCTGGCCTCCGTGGGGGTGCCAGAGCCAAATCTCTTGGTGATCTCTCCCTACGACAAGAGCATCATCGGCGAGATCGAAAAGGCCATACAACAATCAGACCTCGGGTTGAACCCGGTTAATGACGGAAACGTGATCAAGCTTCCAGTGCCCAAGCTCACCGAGGAAAGGAGGAAGGAGCTGGTGAAACTGGTGAGGGCCAAGGCGGAAGAGGGTCGGGTTGCTATAAGGAACATCCGCCGGGACGCCATCGAGGACCTCAGGGCCTTTGAGAAGGAGGGGGAGATCACCAAAGACGACCTCCACAGGGGACAGGAAGAGATCCAAAAGCTCACGGACCGTTACATCGCAGAGACCGACGAGATGCTCAAGAACAAAGAGAAGGAGTTGATGGAGGTTTGAGCTTTGGAGAAAGGGAAAGAAGAGGCCCACTCGCCTGAGGCGGGCATAGCCGCAGAGAACGTTTTTTGGAAGGAACTGGGGAGACGCTTCTCCGACCTTGTGGCCCGCTTGGTGAGCGCCGTCATTGTCGTGGTGGTGGTGCTCATCCTGCTGTGGTGGGGCGAGCTCCCCTTCAGCTTAGGGATGGCCCTCCTCTCCCTGGTCGGAATTAACGAGCTCTTCCAGGCATTGCACTCCAGGGGTTTCCGTCCGGCGGTGATACCTTCCCTGGTGGCCGGGGGCGCTCTTCCCCTAATTGCCTATTACTTCTTGGAAAGGGATGACGGCTTCGCCTGGCTAACCTTGGTCATTTCCCTTTACATCCCCCTGCTCTCGTTCTGGTGCCTCGTGCGCAGGAACCGAAAACGGGTAGCGGAGGATCTGGGAGTATCCCTATTGGGCGTCGTGATGGTGGGCTTTTGCCTTTCGCATTTCGTCCTCATGTTGGGGTTGGACTCGGAGAAACCTTGGACTGTCCCCTTCAGCGTGATCGCGTTGGTATGGGTTTTTGATGCCGTCGCCTATCTAACGGGGACAGCTTTCGGCAAGAGGAAGATCGTCCCCTCCATAAGTCCTGGAAAGACATGGGAGGGAACGCTGAGTGCAGCGGCCCTGACATTGATTGCCGCGTACCTGCTTCACCTCCTCTTGAATAGGGAGTGGCTCAGCATAGGGGCGGCCATGTCTCTGGGAGTGTTGGTGTGTGTCCTCGCCTTCCTCGGGGACCTGTTCGAATCCTCCCTCAAAAGGGAGCTGGGGATAAAGGACATGGGATCTCTCATACCGGGCCATGGAGGCGTTATGGACCGCTTCGATAGCATGCTCATGACCGCTGCGGTGTCTTATTACTTCTTCCGCTTCCTAGTCTTCAGGCTTTGAGACGAAAAAGCGGTTTTCCCGATCCTCCATCACCCCACTGGGTTTGGTCAATCGAGAAGCTTCGCCGTCAATGCGGAGGTGATCGCCCCTGATTAAATGCTCCTTTGCCAGTAGAGATCGAGCGATGAGGGGCATCCGCCTGCACGGATGTCCCATGTGCCACATCCCGTGACAGCCGCTGTTCCTTCGCCGGGGAACGAGGGAAGGTGCCGTTATTTGGGAGATTTGATGCTTGCGGACATCGGCCGGATATACCCGCTATCTCGCCCTTATAATGTTCCTATGACGGTAAAAGAGGAGGTGCGCCGAGACAGACTGGGGCTTGCCATTTTGGGTTCCACGGGGTCCATAGGGAGGCAGGCCTTGGAGGTGGTGCGCCTTCACCGAGACCGAACGAGGTTGGTGGCCCTGGTGGCTCGTTCCAACGTCCAACTTCTGGAAGTGCAGGCACGGGAATTCAGGCCCCTAATGGTGGGGATGGTGGAGGAAGGGCCAGCTCGCGAACTCGAAAGGAACCTTTTCGGGACGGGAATAGAGGTGAGGAGAGGGCCTGACTGCTTGTTGGAGGCTGCAGTCCATCCCCTGGCGGATGTGGTGCTCAACGCGGTGGTGGGCTCGGCGGGGCTTCCGGCCACTTTGGCCGCCTTGGGAGCTGGAAAAAGGCTCGCCCTGGCCAACAAGGAGAGTCTGGTGGCTGGGGGCGACCTGGTTCTCAGGGCTTTAAGCGGTGGGGGAGAATTGATACCAGTGGATTCTGAACACAGCGCCATTTTTCATTGTTTGAAGGGAGAGGATCCCAATGCGGTGGAGAGGATAATCCTCACCGCTTCCGGTGGCCCATTTCGCGGGCGTACCCGGGAA
The DNA here is from genome assembly GCA_015711955.1 of Actinomycetota bacterium. Lineage (GTDB taxonomy): Bacteria > Actinomycetota > Geothermincolia > Geothermincolales > RBG-13-55-18 > JACVJK01. The sequence continues at coordinate 10,370 of JACVJK010000004.1, forward strand.
GAACTGGAAGAGGTCACCCCCCAAGAGGCTTTGCGACACCCCACCTGGGACATGGGAGCGAGGATCACGGTGGATTCTTCCACCCTCATGAACAAGGGCTTTGAGGTCATCGAGGCCCACTACCTTTTCGGCCTTTCTTACGACCGGATTGAAGTGGTGATCCACCCCCAAAGCATAGTCCATTCCATGGTAGAGTTCAGGGATGGAAGCCTATCAGCCCAGCTCAGCGTGCCCGATATGAGGATTCCCATCGCTCTGGCCCTCTTTCACCCCGAGCGATGGGAGACCCCGGCGAAACGAACTACCCTCTCCGACTTGAGGTCCCTCACCTTCGAGCCCGTGGATAAGCACGCTTTTCGCTGCTTGGATCTTGCCTACCAGGCGGGAAGAGCTGGGGGGACGGCAACCGCTGTCTTAAACGCCGTGGACGAGTTGGCGGTGGAATTGTTCTTGAAGGGAAAGATCGGCTTTCTCGACATCGAGAGGATGGTAGCTGATGTCCTCGAGGCCCATCAGCCAAGGAAAGTGGAGGTCCTGCAGGACGTTTTGGAGGCCGAGGAGTGGGCCAGGGATAGGGCCATGATTTGGTGGGAGGAGAATCGGAAATGAGTTTTGTGCTGTACCTTCTGGCGGTCATTGCCGCCGTGGTGATCTTGGTGATGGTTCACGAGTTGGGACATTTCCTGGCCGCTCGTATGGTGGGGGTGAGGGCCACCGAGTTCTTCGTGGGTTTTGGGCCTCGCCTCTGGAGCTTTCGCAAGGGCGGTACGGAATATGGGATAAAGTGGATTCTGGTGGGGGGATACGTGAAGATCTTGGGCATGAACCCTGATGAGGAGGTAAGTCCCGATGAGTGGCGCCATTCCTATCGGAGCGTTCCCCACTGGAAAAGGTCTCTCATAGTCTTAGCGGGTTCTCTGTCCCACGTGATCTTGGCATTGATTCTCTCTTTTTCTGCCATTTATTTCCTGGGGGTTCCAAATCCGGATCGCCCCAGCACCGTGATCGCCGAGGTGGGACAGTACATGGAGAACGGGGTCGATGAGACTCCGGCTTGGAAAGCCGGTTTGAGGCGGGGAGACCGGATCGTCGCAGTGGACGGGAAAGAGGTGGCCGATTGGTGGGAGATGCGGGATTACATTAGGCAGAATCCCGGAAAGGAAGTCATGGTAACCATAAAGAGGGGCACGGAGATCCTGGAGGTTCCGGTGACCTTGGCGGTGAGGGAGGACGGTGGGGGATACCTGGGGGTCAGTCCTCTGGAGGAAAGGGATCGCTATGGACTTATAAGTGCGGTGGTGGAGACCGGGAAATGGTACTTACAGGCCTCTTACGGCGTTTTCTATGGCATATATCGCATGTTCAGCTGGGAGACGTTACGACAGCTGTTGGGTATCGGGGAACCCACGGCGGAAAGGCCGGTCACGGTGGTGGGAGCATCCCGTTTAGCGGGAAGGGTTGCCAGTTACGGTGCCTTTTATTTTCTCAATTTCATCGCCTTCATACTTTTGTTCCTGGCATACGTCAACCTGCTTCCTCTGCCGCCCCTGGACGGAGGCCATCTGATGGTGATCCTGGTGGAGAAGGTCAGCGGCAAAGAGATAGACATAAGGAAGCTGTACCCGGTGGCAGTGGTAGTGATCACGTTTTTCGTCACCATGTTCGTGTTGACCCTGAGGTTAGACATATTCAGCCCCATTCAGCTTCCCTGAGGAGGTTTCGGTTATTGGAGCGAAGGAAAAGCAGGAAGTTGACGCTGGGGTGGATCCCAGTGGGAGGGGACGCACCGGTTTCGGTGCAGTCCATGACCAACACCCTTACCTGGGATGTGAGGGCTACTCTCCGTCAAATAGAGGAACTCCACGCCGTAGGTTGCGACATCGTTCGGGTGGCCCTCCCCGATCTGGATAGCTGTCGGGCCTTGAAGGAGATCGTCAAGGCCTCTCCCGTGCCGGTGGTGGCCGATGTGCACTTCGATCACCGCATCGCCCTGGAGGCTATTCGTTCGGGTGCCCACGGATTGCGGATCAACCCCGGCAACATAGGCGATGAGAGGAAGGTAAGAGAAATAGCCCGTGCGGCCCGGGAGATGGGCGTTCCGGTAAGGGTGGGTGCCAATGCAGGATCGTTGCCCCGCGACGTCCTCAAAACCTATGGGGGCCCCACACCCCAGGCCCTGGTGGAAAGCGCGTTGAGGGAAGTCTCGGTCCTGGAAAGGGAGGGGTTTGACCTGATCGAGATATCCGTGAAATCCAGCTCGGTGCCGGTGACCATCGAGGCCAACCTCATGATCGCGGAGAAGGTAGACTATCCCCTGCACCTGGGCGTGAGCGAGGCGGGCCCTATCTGGTCCGGGACCATAAAATCCGCAGTGGGCATAGGGGCCCTATTGGCTCAGGGCATCGGAGACACCATCAGGGTGTCCTTGGCCGGTGACCCGGTGGAGGAGGTGAGGGTGGGCAGGGCGATCTTGAGATCTCTCGGCCTCTCATCCCAGGGACCGGATATCGTGGCTTGTCCCACATGCGCCCGCGCTCGGATAGACGTGGCGGCCTTGGCGGAGGAACTGGAGAAGAGACTCAGGGACCACCGCCTCGGTCTGCGCATCGCCGTTATGGGATGTTCTGTGAATGGTCCAGGGGAGGCCCGGGAAGCTGACCTGGGAATAGCCGGGGGCAAGACCAGGGGACTTCTGTTCAGGAAGGGAAGCCCGGTGGCTTGGTATCCCAAGGATAGGCTTCTGGACGTCCTCCTCGAGGAGGTGGCCAAGGTTTCTCAAGGTATGACGACAGAAAGTGAAGAGGGTTGAGGCGGGGTCCTCGCACCCGGTTCTTCCGCTAAGGTCGGTTTGTGGCTTTACGGTCGACCTAAGATCGCTGGATTCGGAAAGAGCGAGAAATTCTGTGAGGGGAGGATGATATGAGGCAGAGCAGGCTGTTCGCCCCTACCTTGAAGGAATCACCAGCGGATGCCGAGATCGCCAGTCACAAGCTCCTGGTGCGAGGGGGCTTTATGAGGAGGGTGGCCTCGGGTATCTATGACTTCCTTCCCCTGGGGGTAAGGGTGTTGAGGAAGATAGAGAGAATAATTCGCGAGGAGATGAACCGGGAAGGCGCACAAGAGGTGATGCTCCCCATCCTTCAACCTCGCGAGCTGTGGGAGGAAAGCGGACGATGGTCCCTCTATGGGGAGGAGATGATGCGCCTGAAGGACAGGGCGGGGAGGGACTTCGGCCTTGGACCTACCCACGAGGAGGTTATCACCGCTTTGGTTCGCGACAACATTAAATCCTACCGCGACCTTCCCCTCAACCTTTACCAGATCGGCGCCAAGTTCAGGGATGAAGTGAGACCTCGCTTCGGCCTGCTACGAGCCCGGGAGTTCGTCATGAAGGATGCTTACAGTTTCGACAGAGACGAAAAAGGAATGCGGGACAGCTACCATTCGATGTACCGAGCCTATTCCCGCATCTTCGATCGATGTGGGGTGCGGTGGATGGCGGTAGAAGCCGACACGGGACTGATAGGAGGAGATGTCAGCCACGAGTTCATGGTTTTGGCGGCCGTGGGCGAGGATCGCATCGCCCATTGCGAGAACTGTGGATACGCCGCCAACGTTAACTTGGCTGGATACAGGCGGGAGTCGATAACTGGGAAGGCAAGGCCTTTGGAATTGGTCTACACGCCGGGTCGAAGGACGGTGGAGGAAGTAAGCTCCTTTCTGGAAGTGGAGCCCCGGTATCTCATCAAATGCCTGATGTATTTGGTGGAAGGGAAGCCTGTGGCGGTGCTCGTCCCCGGCGATCGGGAAGCGGGTGAGGTGAAACTGGAGAGGGCCTTGGGGACCCCGGAGTTCCGGCTGTTCAACGACGCGGATTGGGAATGCCATCCCCAATTCGTGCGGGGTTTCGTGGGCCCGGTGGGCCTGGACGGCGCGGAGGTATTAGCGGACCTTTCCTTGGAGGGAGCTCAAGGGATGGTGTGCGGATCCAACCGAGAGGATCACCATTTGGTGGGCGTGGAGGTTGGGAGGGACTTTAAGCCCACCCGGTACTTGGACCTAGCCCTTGTGAGGGATGGCGATCCTTGCCCCCGATGTGATAGTAGCCTGCAGGTGGCGGCGGGGATCGAAGTCGGGCAGATCTTTCAACTTGGACTCAAGTATTCTCAGTCCATGGGCTGCACCTATACCGACGAGAAGGGGCAGGAGAGACCCGTTTTCATGGGTTGTTACGGAATCGGAGTGACCAGGTTGATGGCGGCTATCGTGGAACAGCACCACGACGATAAGGGCATCCGCTGGCCGCTGGAGGTGGCCCCTGCCCACGTGCACATCATTCCCCTTAACTACGAGAAGGAAGAACGCAGAAGAGCGGCGGAAGGCATATACCGTGAACTGCTTGAATCCGGATTAGAAGTTCTGTTGGACGACCGGGAGGAGAGCGCTGGGGTGAAGTTTGCGGATGCGGACCTTTACGGGATTCCCTTCCGTTTGGTGCTGGGAAAGGTCTTCGAGGAATCTGGGGAGCTGGAATTGCAGGTGAGGACATCGGGAGAGAGGGTTATCATGAGCCCTCAGGAAGCAAAGAACTGGATCATGGAGGCCTTGACAGGTGTTTGAGGCAATGGGTTGCCTTAGTGGGACTGCTCCCTTCGTGGGATTTTTGTCGTTGGCTTTATGGAGTCCGATGGTCTCTTATTCCAAAAACCCCTGAACTCCGTGGGGATTAACAGGATGATGGCCAAGGAGATGGGGCTTGGATCTTGAAAGAGGCGGGAGTCTTGTCGTGAGGGGAACCGAAGATCTTTGGGATGTGGACCGTGGCCTTAGGCGTTTCGCCTCCGCTGCGTTTCATCCGTTAGGTTGGGGATTGGCACAGATACTTAGCCCCAATGCCATGACCATCCTCTCGGGGATGATTTCCGCCGCTGTGGGATATTTCTTCGCAGTTGGCAGATTTTTCCTTGGGACTTGGCTCATGTTGGCCGCGGGACTTCTGGATATATGGGATGGGCAAGTGGCCAAGCTGACGGGAAAGGTTTCCCTTTTGGGGGCCTTTTTGGATTCAACGGTGGATAGGGCGAGCGACATGCTCTACTCCTTTGGCGCCTTGTACTTCTTCTTGTCCCAGAGGAAGTACGACGTGGCGTTCATGATCGCCGGTTACGTGTTCCTTTCCACCATGATCAGCTACGTTAAGGCCAGGGCAGAGGGGTTGGGTCTTGCTTGCTCCGGTGGACTGCTGGCCCGCCCTCTGCGCATGCTCCTTTTCGGTTTCCCTCTTTATGTTTACGGGGTAATGGGCAACCTCTGGGTGTTTCGTGGATCCCTCGTTCTTTGCCTGCTACTGGGCACCGAAACCCTTGCTCGAAGGATACTGATGGTGGTAAAAGACGCGCGTCGAAGGGAGGACGCAGTGGCCGACAAAGGGTGAACCACAGTTTTGAGGTCCGAGGATGACAGGACTCGCAGAACGGTCGTGCGAGCGAGGGATATTCCCATAGAAAACAGATCCTGTTTGGTCCTTGGATAGAGACGAAGGGGAGGGAGATGGAGAAAAAGGTCGTTATGAAACAAAATCTTACAGGCTATCTGAACTACATCATGCTTCGCCTCTTTTGCTATCTCGCCGGATTGATCGACGCGAAGAAGGCTCATAGGATAGCGGCGTTCGTGGGGGACATTGCCTATTTCCTCTCGCGAAAAAAGAGGAAAGTGGTCCGAGAGAACATGAGGAGGGTGTCTCCCCAGGCCGGGGAGCGAGAGTTGGATAACATGACCAGAAAGAGCTTTCAGAATTACGCCCGATATTGGTTGGATTTCTTGCGTTGTTGGCATCTCACCTTTGAAGAGATCTACAGGATAGTTGTACCTCATGGCGTGGAATGGATTGACCGGTGCCTGGAGCAGGGAAAAGGGGTTGTCTTTGCCCTTCCCCACTTCGGTAGCTGGGACATGCTGGGAGGCTGGGTGGGCTTGCAATATCCGAGCATGTGGGCGGTGGCGGAGCAGCTCAAGCCTCGTGCCCTCTTCGACTTCCACACGGAATTGAGACGCAGGATGGGTATAAAGATCATACCTCTGGGAGAGAACACCGCCGAGAAGGTCATCCAGGTTTGTATGGACAACGGCATCGTTTGCCTGCTCTCCGACCGGGTGGTGGCCGGGAGCGGGGTAGAGGTGGAGTTCTTCGGCGAGAGGGTACTCTTTCCCGTGGGACCGGCATTGCTGGCGGTGAAACTGGGCACCCCCATCCTACCCTGTCTCACCATCCGCGAGGGGGGCATGTACCACGGCTATGTGGGCCCTCCCCTGGAGGTGGAAATTACCGGCGATACCCGCAGGGACGTACAGATCAACATGCAGAAACTGGCCAAGGTTTTCGAGGAGTTCATCCGACGTGACCCCACCCAGTGGCACATGTTCCAACCCCTTTTCAAGGAAGAACGGGAACGGAATTAGCTGCGAGGGCGATTCGGAACACACCAGAACCCGACGCCGAAACAGGGGCAAGGCCGTATGGGCCGAGGCGAACGAGACGCTTTTGACCTGTGGTGGTAGTGGGGGCAAGGCTTGATCTGCCAGGGCGAGGGGTATTAGGGCCGTTCATTCACCCAGATAGATGAAGATTTGGCAGAAAAGCGAGGATATTGGCGGGAACTGCGGCGTTTGCCTCAGCGCTCTTTCGTGTTTTACCAACTTTGGTCGGCGAAAGCGCCCATGCTACTCGGTCTGCGCTTAAAACCAATTTTCACGGGATTTCCCCTTGACCACCATTCCGGGCCTCATTCGAGCTCTGTTTTTGCGCTCGAGACCGTATTATCCGAAGAATGGTAACAGTTACCAGAGAAAAAAGTGGCCGTGGTTCAGGAGGCCAGCGCGGCACATGCCTGAGGATTTCATGAGAAGGCATGGTAAAAGTAATACCCTCTTTTAGGAGCCTGCTTTGGGTCAATCTTGAGTTTCCCTTTATTGAGGCCTTGGGGAGTGGGGTTTTGGAGAAGGTATTGGTACTCTTCGGCGACGTGGCCGTGTCCAAAGATGAGCGGGCGGGGCATGTGCAGGATATGCCCGGGGTTGCCCGTTTCGCAGCGATCGCTGGCACTTAGCAACCCAAAGAGCCCTTGGCTTTAAAGCAGTTTACCTCTTCATGGACCACGGCGCCAGCCCATTTCGTTTTTTACGAGAGATATGCGGTTTCCTGCGAAGTTTCAGCGCCCTTGAAAACAGGTTGAAGGACAAGTGGTTTAAAAGAGAGTACGGGATACCCTGAGCTTTAACAATGCCTTCTGCCTATCTCCACGCCATCCGTGTCCGGATACGTCAAGTGCCCCGCGCTTTTTGTGGAACGCAATAGGAAAGAAGGGCGTTCACACTGCCGCGGGCAATGTTTGTATGAGATGTATCGCGGACTCACAGATTTTGGGAGAATAAGCCCTAATGATGGAGGAAGAGGAGCTCTGGGAGTATCTGCCAAAAAGCGTCTTTGCCCTGAGGACATATCGGGAGACAGCGCTGGAAGGGAACTTCGCAATTCCTGGAAAGCGCGGAGAGGGACGCGGCCTCATACGCCGCGCCCCTCTACTTAAACTGGGAAGCTATATTCAGCCTTCCCTTCAAGCAGGGGAATACATGGCCCTCAATTCCTTTTTGAGGATCTTACCGGTCGCGGTCCGGGGCAGGGCCTCGGCGAAGACCACCTTCTTGGGTATCTTGTACTTGGCCAACCTGCCCTGACAGAATTGGATTACCTCCTCCTCGGTTATCTCCACCCCGGGCTTGGGAACAACCACCGCTAGCCCCACCTCTCCCCACTTCTCGTCGGGGATTCCGATGACGCCCACATCGGCCACTTTTTCAAAGCCCATGATCACGTCCTCCACCTCCGCGGGGTAGACGTTCTCGCCCCCACTTATGTACATGTCCTTTTTTCGGTCAATCAAATATAAGTAGCCCTCATCGTCGATGTATCCCATGTCGCCGGTGTGCAACCAACCGTCGGTAAAGGACTCGGCGGTGGCCTCGGGGAGCCTCCAGTATTCCCGTATGACGTTGGGACCTTTAACCCACACCTCGCCCATCTGTCCCGGAGGAAGTTCGTTGCCCTCTGAGTCCACCACTTTTATGTCGGTGTGGAACACGGGTTTTCCGCAGGACCCTATTTTCCTCAGGGCGTCTTCTTGGCGCAAGGCGGTGATGGCGGTGGCCGTTTCCGTCATGCCGTAGCCCTGATTGAAGGTGATGCCCTTTTTGAGCCAGGTCTCGATCAGGGGGCGGGGGCATGGGGCACCACCGGCGATGAAGAAGCGAACGCTGGAGTAATCGGTGCTCTCGAACTCAGGCACCTGGGTCATGAGCAAGAACATCACCGGGATACCGAACATGAAAGTGACCCCCTCCCTCTCTATGAGTTGAAGGGTCTCGGAGGGATTGAAAAAGCGTTGGATGACCACCTTGGCCCCTGCGTACATGGCCGGGAAGGCTGAGACGGCCAAGCCACCTATATGGAAAAGGGGAGCGCAGGCTATGCTCACGTCTCCGCTATCGAAAGCGTACATGTGTATGGAGTTGATGGCGTTCCATTGGGTGTTGCCGTGTAAGATGCAGGCCCCCTTGGGTTTACCCGTAGTCCCCGAGGTGTACATTATTATGTGAATGTCATCCAAAGTCACTGGATGGTCGGTAAGGGGCTCATCTCCAGGGCGTCCCTTAACCCACTCCTCGTATAAAAGGTCATTGGAGTTGCCGCCCTCCTTTTCGGCGATCACGTGGGCCAAACTGGGCACCTTGTCCCGGAGGGCTTCCACCGAAGCAGTGAACTCCGGGCTGTAGAACAGGGCGATGGGCTCCGAGTCATTGAGGATGTATTCCAGCTCGGGGGGAGCCAGGCGGAAATTGAGGGGCACGAAAATCCCTCCCAACTTGTTCAAGGCGAAATGTATCTCCAGAAAGCGGTGGCAGTTGGCCATTAGCACGGCCACTCGGGTACCTTTTCTCACGCCCATCTCCTGCAGGCCGTGGGCTACTTGGTTTACCCGGCGGTTGAAGTCGGCTTTGGAAAGCTCCATGTCACCGCATTTCAAATAGGGTTCTTCGGGATAGCGGATGGCCCAGCGAGTAGGCCACTCTCCCACGTTTAAATTGCCCCATGCGCCGGCTTTCATGGACGGCACCTCCCTCCTTGTACTTTTGCGTCTCCTGTACGTTTACCGCAAAATCCCGCTCACGATCCCTTGCTTGGAGAACAAGAACGCTTGTGAAAAGGAAAACCCTTGATCTCTAGGCATCACCCCCTTTCTCGTGGAGAGAATTCCCACGCCAACCTCATAGAGTCATTGGATTGCTCATGCCGACCAGCCGTACAGCCGTAGTAGTTATATTGCCCCTCCTTTTGGGGGATAAACATGGTCGGTGAGCTCGGCCCAATTCGGGCAGCAAGGGCAAACGGTCCGCAAGTCGTCCCCTGAACCAAACCTTGCCGTCCGAAAAGGAGTCCTATTGCCGCTTCTGTACCTCGAATCGCTGTCGCATTTCCGATTACAAGGAGGAAGAAGGACAACCGGATTTGATTCTGGCCACTGTACGCTGACCGCAAGCAAGCGCAGTAAAGTTAGCGGGGAAAGATCCGGGGAATCGTTAAGCGGGATGATCATGATAAATGACAAGATTCATATTGGACGAAGGTTTGGTTTTCCGAATACGTGGTGATGAAGTTGGGCGAACACCCTAACTTGCCTCGCGAAAAAACCGTACACAGGCGCAAAATGGGGCAAGAAAGTCATATACTGGCTGGAAAAGCCGTGCCCCGTGACCACCTATAAGCTCCTGAATTACAACTGATCCGTTAACCCTGATGCTCTCTTTTACAGGAACTACTGGAAAGTAGGAGAGGAGTGAAGATTTTTGAGGGCAACAAATCGCTCCACTATTGGGGTCAACGCGATTTTGTTCGCCTAGTTGATTGATGGACGCATGAGGGGGGTGGCCGTTTTCGCCCCCAGCGTGCATGAGATCTAACACTATCAACTGGGGCAAAAGGGTCTGGGGCGAGAAAACCGCACTGGCCACGCCTTCTCCCTCGTGGTCAGTTGTTTCTGAAGGGGAAAAGCTATTCGGCGTGTTTATGGGCCTTGGCGAACCTCTCCCCGGCTAACGATGCCAAAGGGAAGACGATCATGGGAACCAGCATCGCCACGCTTCCGGCAAAAGGGATCCAGGGGGTGCTCAGGGAAAAGGGTTTGCCCGTTCGGAGGCACCACCACCAAGAGAGGCCTATGGACAGGCCCAAAGAGCAGGCCGTGCCCGCAAAGAGAGAGGCCCAGGCTCCGGTGGCGTTTGCCCTTTTCCAGAACAGGCCATAGAGGTAAGGGGCAATGAAGGCACCGGTTATGGTTCCCCAGGAGATGGACATCATGTTCACGATGAAAGACCAAGGCCTCAAGGCGATGAAGAGGGAGATGATCACGAATAGGCCGCAAAGACCTCTCAAGAGCCAAGCGCTCCTCTTGACGCCCAGGGACTTTTCCCCGCCCATCAAATCCACCACCACTGAGGATCCTGAGATGAGCACCAAAGAGGACAGGGTGGACATGGACGCCGATAACACCATCAACATTATCAGGACGGATAAGGCTTGGGGGAGATGGCGGTTCACCAGGGCCGGCATCAAGTTATCCGCTCCCAGTAGGGTTACCTCCTCCGGAGAGAAGAAGACGCGGGTGAAGGCTCCGGAAAAGTATGCGCCAAAAGTACAGATGAGGGCAAAACCGGTGGAAACCACCATAGCCCTGCGGGAGCTCTCGGCGCTTTTTATGGAATAGAACTTCTGCACCATCTGAGGAAGGCCGACGGGCCCCAGGGAGGTCAGAACCACCAAAGACAAAAGGCCCAGCCAGGTGGGAGGGGAAAATGGCGACTGGGTTACCGGGGTGTTTCTCACCATCTCCAGGGCCTTGCTCACCCCGCCCTCTAACATGGAAGCTTTCAAAAGCACGAGGATCACCAGCAACGCTGACCCCAGTACCATGATTAGGCCCTGTATGAAGTTCACCAAGGCGATGGCCAGGTAACCTCCAAAAACTATGTAAAAGCCGGTGAGCAGGGCCATGGTGGATAGGGCCAAGGAGTAATCGATCCCCAACACTTCCTCGAATAGGTACGAGAGGCCCATGTAGACCGATGAGGAGTAAGGGATCAGGAAGAGGAAAATTATTAGGGCGGAGGTCTTCATGAACAGGTCGCTGCCGTACAGATGTCGAAAGAGTTCTGGCATGGTCATGACTCCGAGGTGGGCGGTTAACTCGCGTGTGCGGGCTGCCAATATCAGCCAAGGAAGGAGGGTTCCGATCAATACGTTGCCCGCCACAATCCATAGGCCGCCCAATCCGTAGCCCCAGCCGATCCTTCCCGCGTATCCCACGAAAAGGACGGCGGAGAAATAGGTAGTGCCGTAGGCAAAAGCGGAGAGCCATGGGCCGATGGAGCGGTCTGCGAGGATGAAGGAAGTGATATCCCTGGCGCGCCTCGATGAGTACAGGGCTAATATCACCAGGGAGGCGATATAAACCGCAAGGACTGCGATCTTGGCTGCGTTCATGGAAACCTGCCTTGTTGGATGGCTTATTTTATCACGGGAGGCCAAATGGGTTTAAAGAGCGGGAAAGGGAGTAGAGTACGGACCACTGGCTGTCGCTCCCGTATAGGGCGATCGACCTGATACTGGCTTCGAGTAGATCGAATACAGGGGACGAAGTATTCGCGAAAGTTGCTTCTGGATCGGGGTTTTCCCGCAAGAGCACCTTTGCCTCAACCCCTCCCCGCCTCGATGGCAAATGAAGAATGACGTCAGTCCCTCTCGACGTTAACCTCCAGCACCGGTCCTTTTAAGCTCCAATGAGGGGTCGACGACGTGACACCGGAAACCACCTCGTAGTAGCCCTGCAAAAGGCCCACCAAAAGAAGATGCAAGGCCGGGTTGACCATGCGAAGGAACAGGCCTTCAGGGCCAACCCGGAACTCTTCCAGGTAACCCAACCCCCGCACGGCCAGCAGTCTCCTGAACTCCTCGAGGGTCCCTATGTCGTCGGGCGAGTAAAGACGTCCGCTCTTCACGAATAGCCGCTGTGCCTCCACTATCGTTTGAGGTATTTCCTCCCCCAACTCCCGCTCCATCTCGGCGAAGATCGCTTCCAGGTATGCTGGACCTATCATGCAGAGGCGTCTTCCGGAAAGACGATCAACGATGATGCCCTCATCGGGGTCCCAAGAGAACCAGGCTAACTCCTGGGGCCCGCCGCAGGAGGGACATGGCTCCAGGTTGTAACCCACTGGTTGATATGGGTATCTACGAGTTTTGAGTCGCTCCTGGAACTGAGGGGGGTGTTCAGAGGGAAAAACCCTGATCCTGACCAAGTCGTCACCTACCACCTGGTATTCAACGTCATTGTCTCGGGAAGTGACCGCCTCCACCGCGCCGGTCATGTCACCGCACCACAAGGGTACTGAATACGGGTTATTGACCACTTGAGTGAGGTGATCGTCCTCCTGGTATTGGAACTTGTAGCTTTCCAGCTTGGGCTTCCCGTATCCCATGGCCACCGAGATGGCGTTGTTTGCCTGTATGAGAGGCTCCACCGGGATCTCAAGTCGCCTCACTCCCTCTCTCACCTCCGGTGGAGTGATGCGTAAGACATAATCCCGAGTGGCCCTCCTTTTGGTCTCTATGACTATGCGTTCTATGGGGATGGCTAAAAGTTCCTCGATCTTGCGGAAAAGCAAGTCGAGGTTCTCCGTTTCCACGAGCACCATCCTGTGATCGAGATCCAAGCTCTGCACGGTTACCCCTCCGTCTAGCCATCGATGGTTGGCCACGAAGAGCAGGGGTGCACCGCAGGTGAGGCATCGCTCAAGCCCGAGGTCTTGGTCCAAGATAACACCTCCCTCTACTTTATTCGGGGTGCGCTTGAACGCTTCTCGATGGTCTGGTCGAATGTTCGCGTCGGACTTACGCCACATCTATTCACTATTATTTGCTTCAATGTGAGAGTTCCTCCTCCCTTCATCTTCTTATGGGCGAACAAGCTCGACAGGCAAGAAAAGGGGGCAGGATAACCAAGTTACTGGGACCCCCTTGAGGATCACCCATCCCCGCTGATTTCCCGGAGGGGTCAAAAGACACGTGGAAGGCCTGGCTAGGGCATTGCGATCTCGAGGCCACCGGGTCATCGTGATGGCCCCCGCCAGACGCGAAAGATTTAAAATACCCTCATGAGAGTCCTCATGGTCTCCCCCTATTCCTGGGACTTTCCCGGAGGGGTCAAAAGACACGTGGAAGGCCTGGCTAGGGCATTGCGATCTCGAGGCCACCGGGTCATCGTGATGGCCCCCGCCAGACGCGGTGGGGAGAATTTCATCTCCGCCGGAAGATCTGTACCGATACCCTTCAATCGGTCTGTGGCCAGGCTGGGGTTGGGGCCGGGAACCCTGAAAGCCGTTTTTTCCGCTTTACGAATGGACTTCGATATTGTGCATCTTCACGAGCCGTTGGTGCCCGGGCCCTGCCTTTTGAGTTTGGTCAGTAATTCCTTGCCTCTGGTGGGGACTTTTCACGCTGCTCGGGAGGAGGGAAGCTGGGCCTATGCCTTGGGACGGCCTTGCCTTTCCAAGTTGATAGGGAGGCTGTCTGCCAGGATAGCCGTGAGTCCAGCGGCGGAGTCATTCGTATCCCGTTACTTCCCAGGAGATTACCGTATTATTCCCAATGGGGTTGACATCGAGACATTCAGCCCCCACGGCACTGACCTGAGGGAAAGCCTTGGGCTTGATCGACAAGGCATGGTATTCCTCTTCGTCGGCAGGAATGAGCCCAGGAAGGGTTTGGCGATAGCGCTGAAGGCCTTCAAGCGCTTTAGATCTTCTGGGCGAAAAGCGTGGATGCTGGTGGTGGGGACGGACGATGTCCCTGAGAAGGAAGACGGAGTACTGCCGATGGGGGTCGTGGGAGAAGAGGAGCTTCCCTCCGTTTATCGCACAGCGGACTTGTTGTTGGCTCCCTCTTTGGGAGGCGAGAGTTTCGGTATGATCCTGGTGGAGGCCATGGCCTGCGGAGTCCCGGTGATAGCCTCGGATATTCCCGGTTACCGCTACGTTTTGGCTGATGGCATAGGCGGGAGGTTGGTGCCTCCTGGAGACGTAGATGCTCTGCTGAGGTCCATGGAGGAATTGGCGACAGATCCCTTGCTGAGAAGGGATATGGCAGTTGATGCTCTGGAGCGAGCCAAACAGTTCTCCTGGGCTTGGGTCTCGCAGCTCGTGGAGGAGGTGTACAGGGAGGCTGTCGCGGGCCCCTGAGGACATGACCGACGGCTATGGGCTGGGAGTTTTTGGATTGCCCTACCTCGAGACGAAGGCGGTCTTTCCCCTGGGAAGGGAATCAAATCTATCGGTCGTATTGAAGCGGATCAATGGAGGCGGAAGAGAATGATGGGGAGGAAGGGGTCCATGGATTTTAACGAATTGCGGGATTTCTGCCGAGATCTCGCGGACGAGATAAGGGAAGTGGTTAGGCCGTATTTGGGCAGGCCGGAGGCTCGCTTGATGACGGGAAGGGGCAGCAGCGGTGATTCCACTTTTTCCATTGACGAAAGGGCGGAGAGGGTAGTGGAGGAGAGGATGGAGCAGGCGGAGGGACTGGCCTATTTCTCCGAGGACCGGGGCCTGGTTAGGGTGGGAGGGGAAAGGTGGGTCCTGGTGGTGGACCCTATAGATGGTACCCGTCCGGCTGCCGCAGGGCTGGAAGCCTGTTGCGTATCCATTGCGGCGGCTCCTTTGGGCGACAGGGATCCCTCATCCTTGACCCTGGGGGATGTTAGTTACGGAATCATAAGAGAATTAAAAGGCGACGCCTCATTTGAGGCGGTCAAAGGTGAAGGGGCGGAATTCAGGGAAGGGGGTGTCCTTCGCCGAATGGAACCAGTGCCCCACGATGACATTTCCACCCTTTTCTGGACCATAGGTTTCCGGGGTAGGCCCGCTTTGCCCTTGGTGACGGTGCTCGAGGAGCTTATAGACGCTTCCAGTGTGGACGGGAGTTTGTTTGACCTCGGGAGTGCAACCTACTGTATCACGCGTTTGCTCACAGGGCAGATGGACGCTTACGTGGATGTCGGTGACCGTATGCTGAGAGAGGTTCCCGAGTTGGAGGAGCATTTTCGCCGGATTGGCCACGGCAACGTGCTCAATAACAGCTCTTACGATCTGGCAGCGGCCTATTTGCTGGCCAGAGAGACGGGAATAGCTATATCTGATGCCTATGGTCGAGACCTCGCCGGGTATCCCCTTTTGGTTTCGGGCAGGGATGGGCAGCTTTCGTGCATCGCAGCGGTGTCCCAGGGATTGTTGAGGCATCTGGTGAGCATAGTGGATCGGGGCATAGAAAAGCTGAGAGCATGTTATCGGCAGCAGTGATCCCTCACGGAAACTGGGTGGTGGGTATACCGTTTCCAAGAAGGCATAATGGCTGTAGCATGAGGGATGCATTCCAGTTTTTCGGGCAGGTATCTCGAGGTGGCTAGTTGAGCCTCATCGCTATATTCGCCGTGGCTTTCACTGTGGGACTTTCTGGGGCCATGACTCCGGGGCCTCTGCTCACCGCAACGGTGGGGGAGACCTACCGAAGGGGATTCGCTGCCGGTCCGATGATCGTGGCGGGTCATTCTTTCCTTGAGGCCATGTTGTTGATGGCGCTTTTGCTGGGGCTGGGTAGTCTTTTCTCGCACGGCACGTTCTTCGGGATCACCGCGCTGGCAGGGGGTGTCTTTTTGGTTTGGATGGGGTGCGGAATGGCGGTGGAAGCAAAACGAGGGCGCAAACCGGAATCCCAGGGCGCCTCTTCGCTGCTCCAGTGGGGACCTTTCGTTGCCGGTTTTTTAGTAAGCCTTTCCAATCCTTACTGGATCATATGGTGGGCCACTTTCGGCGTCAGCCATCTGACTCGCTCCTCGGAAATGGGTGCGGCGGGGATAATTTCCTTTTACTTTGGGCATGTTCTCGCGGACGCTGTTTGGTACCTGGCGGTGGCTTTTATGGTGGCCACTGGCAGAAGATGGCTTCCCGAGCGGTTTTATCGCATGGTGATGACCGGGTGCGCCCTCTTTTTGGTCATCCTAGGAGGTAGGTTCGCGGCTGACGGCCTCACCCGTCTCATATGAGCCGAGATATCGCGCTTTCTCGCTTCCGTGCGTGACCAACTCATCGGAAAACCAAGATAGGGTACCATGGATCAATCTTTCCGCGGTTGAGTAGATGGCAGGTCGCGGTCATCGATAGGGAATCAGGCTGCGGTGTTACACGAGGAACTAAGCCTTCGGGTTCCATGTCCTAATATTATGCTAACCTTATACAGGTTTCCCGGGACGAGATGCGGGCGCCGTTTCGGGCTTGGAGGAAAAGGGAAGGAGAGACTCCATGACTGCACTGATTGTGATGCTGGTGGTGCTGGGCCTGATCCTGCTATACGCCGTCTTTTACTACAACAAACTCGTCCGTTTACGGAACCAAGTGGATAACGCCTGGCACCAGATCGATGTGCAGCTTAAGAGGAGGTATGACCTCATACCCAACCTGGTGGAGACGGTGAAAGGGTATGCGGCTCACGAAAAGGAGGTCCTGGAAAGTGTCACAAAAGCCCGAGCCATGGGCATCGAGGCGAAGACGGTGGGAGAACAGGCTGAGGCAGAAAACGCCATCACGCAAGCGTTGCGGACCCTATTCGCCGTGGCGGAGAGTTACCCAGACCTGAAAGCAAATCAGAACTTTTTGATGTTGCAAGAGGAACTGGCCGGAACGGAGTCCAAGATCGCCTACGCCCGCCAGTTCTACAACGATATGGTCATGGCCTACGATATAGCTCGACAGAGGTTTCCTGGAAATATCGTAGCCGCTTTGTTTTCGGGGGTTTTCACTCCGAGGGAATATTTCGAGATCGAGTTGGCCGCAGAGCGGGAAGCCCCAAAGGTCTCCTTTTCATGACGGGTATTTTTCATGACTGGTATAGGGCTTTTGCGCACGAGGACTTTATGGCATGTAGGTTAGGCCTGTGGGTAGTGGGACAGGAGGTGTGAGGCTCCATGGCCCTTACCACTTTCTACGAGGAGATCAGAAAGAACAAGATAAAATCCGCCCTGCTGGTATCCGGGTTCATCGCCCTCATACTATTGCTGGGCTATTTCGTGGGCTCTATATGGGGAAGGGAAGCCGCGTTTACGGGCTTGATCATAGCCACCGCTATAGCCATCATTATGTCCT
The DNA here is from genome assembly GCA_015711955.1 of Actinomycetota bacterium. GTDB lineage: Bacteria > Actinomycetota > Geothermincolia > Geothermincolales > RBG-13-55-18 > JACVJK01. Next base: position 27,674 of record JACVJK010000004.1, read on the forward strand.
TGACCAGCTATTACTACAGCGACAAGATAGCTTTGGCCTCGGTGGGGGCTCGGCCCGTCACCCGGGAGGAGTACCCCTATTACGTCAACACGGTGGAGGGTTTGGCGTTGGCTGCGGGAATCCCTATGCCTCGGACGTACGTCATCGACACTCCTGCCATGAATGCTTTTGCCACCGGAAGGGATCCGGAACACTCTGCCATTGCCGTGACTACAGGCTTGCTGGAGAAGTGCAATCGTCTTGAGCTTGAAGGGGTTATAGCCCATGAGATCTCTCACATCAAGAACTACGACATTAGGCTCATGTCCATGGTGGTGGTATTGGTGGGGTTGGTGGTGCTTTTCTCGGAGATAATGTTGCGCACCCTCTTTTTCGGAGGAGGGAGGAGGAGGAATGATAGCGAGGGCTCCGGCGCGATTTACCTGATCATACTCATACTCGGTCTCGCCTTTCTCGTATTATCACCGATAGTGGCTCAGCTCCTCCAGCTTGCCATCTCCCGTCGAAGGGAGTTCTTGGCCGACGCCAGCGCCGCCTACCTCACCCGTTACCCCGAGGGCTTGGCCAGCGCCTTGGAGAAGCTCACGGTTGAGGCCAAACCCTTCCCCCAGGCAAACAATGCCGTCGCCCATCTATTCATAGTCCAGCCCTTCCGGAATCGGGTCGACCCCAGGAAGCGTTTCAGGACCAGCATTTGGGATACCCATCCACCGGTGGAGGAGAGGATCCGCCGACTTAGGGCCATGGCTGGAATGGATGGAATGATCAGGTCAGCGGAAATGTGAGGGGGATGAACGCGGTTCGAGAAGCATAATTTGGTCGATGGACGATCTTGATGGATCAAAGCAACCCAACCTAGCATTGTGCCCCGATACGCACAACCTTTGCCGTGTTTCTTCGGTCGATCAGGTGGGCCTCATCAAGGGAAGGCCTCGATTGAAGGTCGCTCGAGGTTGGGATAAGATAGAAGTAGCCCGCTGAGGGCTTTATTAATTACCGAGGGCACTATTCCGGAAGTTCCGGAATGGGTTTCATCCTCTCTCGTTTGTCGCCGTCATGGTCAGGAAACCCGGTACGGATGAAGGATAATCTTTCGTGGAGGTAGATAGTCATGGAAGAGACGGGAACCCTGAGGGTCAAGGCCGGTTTGGCCGAGATGCTCAAGGGCGGAGTGATCATGGATGTCACCACTCCCGAGCAGGCGATGATAGCCGAAGAGGCAGGAGCGGTGGCGGTGATGGCTTTGGAGAGGGTGCCGGCTGATATCCGGGCTGCGGGAGGCGTGGCACGCATGGCCGATCCCGAGATTATAGAAGCAATTATGGAAAAAGTTTCCATTCCTGTCATGGCCAAGGTGCGGATCGGCCACTTCGTAGAAGCCCAGATCCTGGAAGCCATAGGGGTGGATTATATAGACGAGAGCGAGGTCTTGACCCCGGCTGACGAGAGAAATCACATCAATAAGTGGGATTTCAAAGTACCCTTTGTATGCGGCGCCATCAACTTGGGAGAAGCCCTGCGACGGATAGCCGAAGGTGCGGCCATGATCAGGACTAAAGGGGAAGCGGGCACCGGAAACGTGGTAGAGGCCGTCCGGCATATGCGCACCATACAGGGGGAGATAAAGAGGCTCACCGTGATGGAGGAAGAGGAGCTCATGGCGGCCGCCAAAGAGATGGGAGCACCTTATGAGTTGGTGCGCTGGGTGGCCGAGCACGGTAAGCTGCCGGTGGTCAATTTCTCTGCCGGGGGCATCGCCACGCCGGCCGATGCGGCTCTCATGATGCAGTTGGGGGCCGATGGTATCTTTGTGGGCTCGGGGATCTTCAAGTCGGAGGATCCTGTGGCCAGAGCCCGGGCTATCGTCAGGGCCACCACCCATTACGACGATCCCAAGATTCTTGCTGAGGTCTCCCGGGGTTTGGGGAGGGCCATGGCAGGACGGGACATTGCCGAGATAGGTAGAGAGAACCTCATACAATTCAGGGGTTGGTGAGGAATATAGCTTGTTTATGCCACCTATTGTCAACTGTAAAGCGAAGAGCTTCGAGAGAATGAAGATTGGGGACGCCGGAAAGGAAAGTCCAATCGCTTTGTAGGTGAAGTCCATGGAACGGAGCAAAAAACCGACGGTGGGAGTTCTGGCCCTGCAGGGGGCGGTTAGAGAGCATCTTCGCTCCCTGGCGGATTGTGGGGCTCGGGGGGTGGCGGTGAGGTATCCCTCCGAGCTCTCTTTATGCGACGGATTGATCATTCCTGGTGGCGAGAGCACCACCATCGGACGGCTCATGAGAGAATACGGTTTCATCGATGAGATCAAGCGCTTGGCCGGTGAAGGTATGCCCTTGTATGGCACTTGCGCTGGGCTCATACTCATGGCCAAGCGCCTTGTCGAGGGTGACCAACCCCTTCTCGGGCTCATGGACGTGACGGTGCGCCGGAACGCTTTCGGAAGACAGGTGGACAGCTTTGAAACCGATTTGCGGATCGAGGGAATCGAAGAGGAGGAACGCCCCTTTCGCTGCGTTTTCATCCGGGCCCCCTGGATCGAGGAAGTAGGATCCGAGGTAAGGGTGTTGGCAATCCATCGAGGAAAGGTGGTAGCGGCCTGTCAGAAAAACATGTTGGCCACCGCCTTTCATCCTGAGCTCACCCCTGATCTGCGGGTACATCGACTTTTTCTGGGGATGATCACCGAAGGAGAGCGGTTGTTGCCTTCAATGGAGAACCCGTTGCTCGAGTCGGGAGAAAGAGATACGCGTAGTGTAAATGGCAGGGAAAAGGTGGAGGAACAGCGGGTGAAGAATTGAGGTATTGGGAGGTAGAAGATGTCGGGTCATTCTAAATGGGCCAACATCAAACATCGTAAGGCGGCAGAGGACGCTAAAAAAGGGAGGCTTTTTAGCAAGCTCTCCCGCGCCATCATCGTAGCCGCACGGGAAGGTGGAGGAAACCCCGAAACCAACCTGGCACTGGCCCATGCCATCGAGAAGGCCAAGAGTTTCTCCATGCCCAAGGAGAACATTGAAAGGGCTATAAAGAGAGGCACGGGAGAACTCACCGGTAGCAGCTTCGAGAAGATCACCTACGAGGGTTATGCGGCCAATGGAGTGGCCATTATGGTGGATGTTATGACCGACAACCGAAACCGGGCAGCAGCGGATATACGCCATATTTTCTCCCGGGCGGGCGGGAGGCTGGGAGATAGCGGATGCGTGAGCTGGATGTTCGAGAAGAAGGGCATCATCATCGTCAACAAGGATAGCGGTGCTGAAGAGGATCAGCTCTTGGAAGTGGCGCTGGAAGCGGGCGCAGAGGACATGAGGAGTGAGGACGATCACTGGGAGATCATCACTGATTCCGCCTCGTTCAAGGCCGTTCTGGACCGCCTAAAGGAGCAGGGCGTTGAGGTGGCTTCGGCGGAAGTGACCATGTTGCCCAAAGACACCGTTAAACTGGACAAGGAGGGGGCCCGCAAGGTGCTCAAGCTGATGGATGCCCTGGAGGAATATGACGACGTACAGGAGGTATACGCCAATTTCGATATCCCCGACGAGATCATGCAGGAGTTGGCGGAAGAGGGCATTTGAGATGGTCGTCATGGGCGTGGATCCCGGCCTTTCCCGAACCGGATACGGTGTCCTAGAGGCTGTGGGATCCTTGGTTAGGGCTCTGGACTTTGGACAGATTGAGACTCCAGCCAGAAAACCCCTGTCCGAGAGACTGGCTATCATTTACGAGAGAACAAAAGAACTCATTTGCGTGCATCATCCTGACTTGTTGGTGGTGGAGCAGATCTTCTTGGGTTCCAACGCCAAGAGTGCCATGGCGGTGGGACAGAGCAGGGGAGCGGTGTTGCTGGCCGCGGCTCATTGCGGGGTGGCGGTGGAAGAGTACTCTCCCCTTCAAGTGAAGTACGCCTTAGTGGGATATGGTCGTGCGGAAAAGAGGCAGGTGTCATACATGGTGAGAACCCTTTTGGGTTTGGAGGAGGACATAAGGTCTTCTCATGCTGGAGATGCCTTGGCTTTGGCCATTTGCCATATCCACCATTCAGGATCCGGCCTTAGGAGATAACGGCCTCGTGCAGGAGTGATCCGGGATTCGCTGACAAGAGGGTCCAAAGAGGTTTAACTCCAGGAATTTAGTGGCAGGGGGAGGGAGGTCCCTTTGTTGGAGTTTCTGGAAGGCCAGGTGGAGGAAAAGAGGGCAGAGGGAGCGGTCATGTGGGTGGGGGGGTTGGGTTTTTTCGTTCATCTTTCCTCCCATTCCCTGCGCGTCCTTCCCCCTCGTGGAGGGAGAGCTCGGCTTTTAATACATCTTCAGATGAGGGAGGACGGACCGGTTCTTTACGGGTTCACCTCCCCTCTGGAAAGGGAGATGTTCAGACGCTTGATTTCGGTAAGCGGGGTGGGGCCCAAGATGGCCATGGCTATCCTCTCGGCATACCGTCCTGAGCAATTATTGAGGATCGTGGTTATGGGAGACGCGCAATCCTTGACCGCGGTTTCCGGGGTGGGAAAGAAATTCGCCCAGAGGATAGTCTTGGAGCTAAAAGACAAGGTGGCAGGCATTGGGCTGGAGGAAGAGGCCCCAGGAGGTGGGGTCATGGGGGTGTGGAAGGAAGTCGCCGAGGCCTTGAGGCAGCTGGGCTACACGCCTTCGGAGATAGCCAAGGCCATGGAGGGTATCCCGATCTCAACGGAAGGCGGGAAGGAGCACTCCCTGGAAGAGGTCTTGAAAATGGCCCTCAAAATCCTGGGCAAGGGCGTAAACTGATGACGGTAAGCCTTAAACCCGGGGATAATTGAGGACATCGCTCGACGGAGGAAAGGGATTAGCGCGTATGGAAGGCGAGATGAGCGACGAGAGGTTGTTGGACCCAGCGGTGAGGGAGGAGGAAAGGGAGTTCGACCTCACCCTACGTCCTCGCCGTTTCGAGGAATTCATAGGTCAGGACAAGATTCGGGAACATTTGGAGATCTTCATACGGGCCGCTCGGGAACGAGGGGAGCCATTGGACCATGTGTTGCTATCAGGGCCTCCGGGCTTGGGAAAGACCACCTTGGCCTCCATTATCGCCCATGAGCTGGGAGTGTCCCTGAGGCAGACATCGGGACCGGCCCTGGAGAGGGCGGGTGATTTGGCCTCCATACTGACTAATTTGGAGCCGGGAGACGTGCTTTTCATCGACGAGATCCATCGACTGAACCGGGCGGTGGAGGAGGTCCTCTATCCTGCCATGGAGGATTACCAGCTGGACATAGTGATCGGCAAAGGGCCGGCTGCCCGATCTATAAGGTTGGACCTTCCCCCTTTCACCCTGGTGGGAGCCACCACCCGCAGCGGGCTTCTGACCTCACCGCTCAGGGACCGCTTTGGCGTGCATTGTCGGCTGGATTACTATCGTCCCGAGGAGTTGAAAGCCATTGTGATGCGGTCGGCCAGGATCTTGGGGGTGGATATGGAGGAGGAAGGAGCGGAGGAGCTTGCGCGTCGTTCTCGGGGAACGCCGCGTATCGCCAATCGCCTACTGCGACGGGTGAGGGATTTCGCCCAGGTTAGAGCGGAGGGGAGAATCACTCGGGAGGTGGCGCGTGAGGCCCTTGCCCTCTTCGAGGTTGACGAGATGGGGCTGGATAAGGTGGACAAGATGATCCTCACCACCATAATAGAGAAGTTCGGAGGCGGTCCGGTGGGGGTTAACACCCTGGCGGTTTCGGTGGGCGAGGAGATTGATACCCTGGAAGAGGTGTACGAACCATATCTCCTTCAGATCGGATTCCTGCAAAGAACCCCCAGGGGGAGGGTGGCCACCGAGAGGGCTTTCTTGCATTTAGGATACGAGTCAAGAAGAGAAGGCACCCTATTTTGAAGGCTGACATTCCGGACGGAGGAAGTTACAGGAAGTGATTAAATGAGTGACGGGCTCATAGTTGACGCCTGTTGTGGGCCCTGTGCCATGGCCGCTCTGCGCATTTTGGCAGCGGAATTAGGGAGGTCGCTTTTTTTGTTTTCCAACTCCAATGTCCATCCTTATTCCGAATATGCCCGGCGTCTTGAAGTATTCCGTAAGGTCATGGATTGGAGGGGAATGGCCTTTGAGGTCTTGCCCTATCGACCGGAGGAATGGATGAGGGCGGTGTCATTCCGAGAGGAAAGTCGTTGCGCCATATGTTACCGTTTGCGCCTCGAAAAAGTGGCAGATGAAGCAAAGGCCAGAGACGTGGAAACCTTCACCACCACGTTGCTTGCCAGCCCATACCAAGATCGTGATCTCATAATCCATTTAGGGGAGTCGTTGGCAAAAGAGCGAGGACTTTCCTTCTTGGCATGGGATGGTAGGGAGATATATCGAGACGTTTTAAGGGAAGCCCAGGAAAAGGGAATTTATACCCAACCCTATTGCGGCTGTCTTCTCAGCGAGAGGGAAAGGTACGATCCCTCATTTCGACGGAGGGTTTCAAGATGAGGGCGGGTACCTACCAACTATCAAGGAAGCTCTGACCCAAGGGGCGGTGACCATGAGAAAGGAGCTGTTCAGATATTATTTGCCGCCTGAATTAATCGCCCAAGAACCATTGAAGGAAAGATCGAAGAGCAGGCTCCTGGTGGTGGATTGCGAAAAGGGGACCTGGGAGCACCGGCGATTCATGGACCTGATGGAATACCTCAGAGAAGGGGACGTCCTCGTTTTTAACCGCAGCAGGGTCAGGAAGGCGAGGCTCAAGGGAAAAAAGCGCGGAAGCGGAGGGAAGGTAGAGGTCCTACTCCTCGATGAGAAAGTGGAGGGTTTATGGGAGGCCCTGGCGCGCCCAGCCCGCCGCCTTCCGGAGGGAACGGTGTTGCAGTTGGGAAAGAGTGGCTGGGAAGCGGAGGTGGTAGCCAGGTTAGGCGAGGGGCGGGTACTTATCAGGTTCCCCCACATGGATCGAAAGAGGGTGGAGGAGGTGTTGGAGGAAGAAGGCGAGATGCCCTTGCCCCCTTATATAAGGAAGGAATTGGAAGAACCCGATAGATATCAGACGGTTTACGCCCGGGAAACCGGATCAGCGGCTGCGCCCACCGCCGGGCTCCACTTCGACCAGGATTTATTGGCGCGGATAAACTCGTTAGGGGTAAGGACGGCTTTTCTGCGCCTTGATGTGGGCTTGGATACTTTCAGGCCCATAGCGGAGGAAGAGGTCGAGCGCCATCAGATACACAAAGAATGGATCTCCGTGGAAGAGGACGTATGTCGTCAGGTGAACGAAGCCCGCAAGAGCGGGGGAAGGGTGATAGCTGTGGGGACCACGTCCGTCCGGGCGCTGGAGACCGCTGCCATCCGCTCGGGAGAGGAACTGGAGCCATATAGCGGCTTTACGGATCTTTACATATATCCGCCATACCAATTCCGGGTGGTAGACGGTATCATTACCAATTTCCACCTACCAGAGTCCAGTCTATTGGTGATGATCTGCGCCTTTGCCGGAAGGAGTTTGGTCCTTTCCGCATACGAAGAGGCTGTGCGTAACAAATACCGCTTTCTTAGCTTTGGCGATGCCTCTTTCTTTGTTTTTCCCCATGGCTGGAGGATGCCCGAGGAATGGAGGGCCTTAAGTAGCGAAACATGAAAGGAAAAGAAGCTCCGAACGCCTAGGGGATGCTTGACCTTCTAATCCAGCCATTCTCTTTTTTTGTTTTCCCTAGCCCTTTGGCCTTGCCCCTTTCCTCACTTATAATTCTTATGGCCATCCGATCGGCCTTTCGAGAGGATGGTATCCGAAAACCCCGAGATGGAATTACCGAGAACCAGGATGGTTAGAACGTCGTTTTGATGTCCTGAATGGGACAAACTACAGCAAGGTGAGGGCGTTTTAAGGGCCAGCGCATTTTTGGGATCCCTTTTATTGCGCGAGAGCCGCAGAGGGGAGGATCACCCTTTTTGATATGCCAGGATCTTCCAAAGAAGAATCTACGCGGAGGGCGATGGGTGCCTATGTCAGTGAAGTTCACCATATTGCGTAAAGACCATCGGACCGGAGCTCGAATGGGAATACTCTCAACCCCAAGAGGGGAGGTGAGGACGCCGGCTTTCATACCTGTTGGGACCAGGGCAGCGGTGAAGGCCATGGCCCCGTGGGAGTTGGAGGAGATGGGATTTGAGATGATCCTCTCCAATCTTTACCACCTTTATTTAAGGCCGGGCCTGGACGCTATCAGAGAGGTAGGAGGAATTCACCGTTTCGCTGGCTGGGATCGTCCCATTCTCACGGATAGCGGGGGCTTTCAGGTGTTTTCCTTGTCTCGAATCCTCAGGGTGGAGGAGGAGGGCGTGAGGTTCAGGTCTGTGTACGACGGAAACGATGTTTTCCTGACCCCAGAGGAGGTGGTGAGAGCTCAGGAATTGCTGGGCAGCGACATTGCTGTGGTGCTCGATTATTGTGTGGGATATCCCGCAACCAAGGAAGAAACTGAGCGGGCAGCTAGGCTCACTGCCAAGTGGGCCCTCAGGTCCTTGGAGGTCCGCCGTTCGGAAAAACAAGCGCTTTTCGGCGTCGCTCAAGGTGGCACTTACCTCGATTTACGTAAGTTGAGCGCCGAGGAGCTGGCCCAATGTGACTTCGACGGATTCGGGATTGGCGGACTTTCGGTGGGGGAACCCCGCGAGTTGATGGCGGAATGCGTGGAAGTTCAGACAGGAATCTTGCCCGAGGAAAAGCCCCGACACCTGATGGGAGTGGGAGACCCCCTCGGATTAGTGATGGCGGTGGCCTTGGGCGTGGATCTCTTCGATTGCGTTCTCCCTACCCGCATGGCAAGGACGGGCGTGGCCTTTACCCGCGAGGGCAGGATAAACCTCCGCAACGCCCGGTTCGCCAAAGACCCCTCTCCCCTGGAAGAAGGCTGTCCCTGCCCAGCTTGCCGGCGCTTCACCCGCGCTTATCTGAGACACCTTCATAAGGTGGGAGAGATGTTGGCCCACAGGCTCCTTACTTGGCACAACTTGTTGTTCATGCAACGCCTCATGCTCGATTGCAGGGACGCGATAGCTGCTGGTAGAATGAACGAGTTGATCCACTTCTGGAGGGAATGGGAAGAAGCCGCAAGGCTGGGCGAGAAGGAGTGATTTAGTCATCAAAAAGGGCGGGTTGAGATGGGCGAAAACGTGATGTCCGTTGTGCTGATCTTGGTGCTCCTGGCCATCTTCTATTTTCTTCTCATAAGGCCTCAACAGAAGAGGATGCGCCAGCAGATGGAGTTGATACGCAACCTTAAAGTGGGAGACGAGGTCATGACCTCCGCGGGCATATTCGGGACCGTCCATCAATTGGAGGAGGATACCGTCCTCCTGGAGGTGGCGGAGGACGTGGTGATTAGGGTGGCCAAGAACTCCGTGGTGAGGAACTTCACCTCCGAGGCCTCTCGAAAAGAGGATAGAGCGGAAGGGAAGGAAGAATAGGATAAAGGGGAATTCTATTAGGTCCCACGAGAGCTTTTGTAGATATCTCACCGGGTCACCCCGAGCCCTCCGAAATCCTGGTCCGGCCCATTATCCCGGCCATTCCCTCGAACAATCGTTTCGTGCCTCGGCGCGGGGATGGGCTAAAGGGTTCAGGGTCGCTCGAACAGTCACACGGGGGTGGGTGTTATGAAGAGCGGCAGGTCAGTGATATGGCTGGCGTTTTTGGCAGTTCTTTTGTTGGCCATTTATGTGCCCATTGCGGTTATGGGCTGGACGCCTCGCCTTGGCTTGGACCTTCAGGGCGGAATCAGCGTGACCCTGAAGGCATTAGGGGACGCCAAATCAGAACAGATGGAAAAGGCGGCGGACATAATAAGGCGTCGCGTCAATGCTCTGGGGCTCACTGAGCCAGTAGTTGCCCCTCAGGGGAACAACCGTATACTGGTGCAGATCCCCGGAGAGCAGGATCCTGATCGGGTGCTTTCCATCATCGGGACCACCGCTCAACTACAGTTCCGGGAAGTGCTTGAGGTAATCCCTCCTACCGACGAAAAGTACGAGGCCACGCCCTTAACCGAGATTAACCCGGAGAAGCTCGAAGAATACCAAGCCTTAAAAGATCAAGAGGTTGTGCTTCCCTATCGGGGGAAGGATGGTCAGGAGATCAAGCTAAGGCTTGGGAAGACCGAGTTGACAGGGGACATCATCAAGGATGCCCAAGCTGCGGTGGACGAGCGGCACGGCGGATACAAGATAGTCTTCGAGCTCACCCCAGAGGCTACCAAACAGTTTGCAGACCTAACCTCCAGGTTGGTGAACAGACAGCTGGCCATCGTTTTGGACTACAACGTCGAGTCCTACCCCACCGTAAATGAAGCCATCACCGATGGTAGGGGGGAGATCACCGGGGACTTTACCCGGGATGAGGCCAGGGATCTGGCCATGGTGCTTCGCATGGGCGCTTTGCCCGTGGAATTCGAGCCCGATCCTTTGGTGGAGAACGTCAGTGCTACCTTAGGCAGGGACTCTCTGCGCCAAGGCCTGGTGGCCGGGCTAGTGGGACTTGGCCTAGTCCTCCTGTTCATGTTGGCGATGTACCGCCTTTTGGGGATCGTTACCGGTTTGGCGCTGGCCCTTTTCGGTTTGTTCATGTACGGGACTATAGTTTTGCTCGGGAGGGCAATAGATTGGTCTCTGACCCTGTCCGCCATCGCCGGGGTCATAGTCTCGGTGGGCATCTCTGCCGATTCGAGCGTGGTCTTCTTCGAGAGGCTCAAGGAGGAAGTCCGGGGAGGAAAAAAGGTGAGGTCTTCTGTGGATCGGGCCTACCGCTCCGCTTTCAGGACCATAATTGCCGCCGACGCTGCCACCTTCATAGCAGCCTTGATCCTGTGGTTGTTGGCTATGGGGCCGGTCAGGGGTTTCGCCTTCACCCTTGGCCTTTCCACCATCTTCGACGTCTTCATATCCTACGGGTTCACCCGCAACGCAGTGAGTCTTCTTTCGCGGTTGGAGGCTTTCAACCGGCCCCGGAACGTGGGCGTGGGCAAGGAAATCCTGGGGAGTGAGGCCTGATGTATATCAGGGGAAAAGAATACAAGTTCGACATCGTGGGCGGCTCGCTTTTTAGAGCCCCCAACATTTACTGGTTCGCTTTTTCCGCGCTGCTCATACTGGTGAGCGTGATGGCCTTGGTGGTTCTGGGCATTAATTGGGGCATCGAGTTCAAAGGAGGTTATCTGCTCAAGGTCAGGCTGGAAAGGCCAGCGGATATCGGGGAGGTTAGGACCACCCTGGCCGGGTATCGGGCCGACCTGGAGAAGAGCATCATCCAGACCTCCGAGGATGGAAAGGTTTTGACCCTGCGCATGCCATATATAGGGGACGCTCGGGAAAGGAAACAGGCGATAGATGGGATACAGTCGGAACTGGACACGAAATACGGCCTTGCCCAGATACTCCAGGAAGAGCAGGTGGGATCGGAATGGGGGGTCGAGGTAAGTCGAAAAGCCGTCATAGCTTTGGTGGCCTTTCTTTTTGCCATTCTGGTCTACATTACCTTTCGCTTGGAGTTCAAAATGGCCGTGGCAGCCATACTCGCTCTTGTCCATGACACCCTTGTAACGGTGGGGATATACGCTCTTTCCCGGCGCATGGTGAGCCCGGCCACGGTGATCGCTTTCCTCACCATCCTTGGTTACTCGCTGTACGACACCATCGTCGTCTTCGACAGGGTGGAGGAGAACGCGAATCTATACGCTAAGTCCAGGATACCTTTCCACAAGATCGTCAACGAGAGCGTGAACCAGACCTTGATGCGATCCATAGGAACCTCGGTGACCACGCTTTTACCCATCGTCACCATACTGATCTTTGGGGGCGAGACGCTCAAGGATTTCGCTTTCGCCCTCCTTCTGGGAGTGTTGTTGGGAGGATATTCGTCCATATTCATCGCATCTCCTGTACTGGCCATGTGGAAGGAGAGGGAACCCCGCTACGCCACTCTCAGAGATAGGACACAGCCGACGAAAGGAGCCAAGGAAATAATCCTCAAGACTAAAACTGTGGAAGGGTCATTGGTCTCGGCGCCGGCCGATGTGGAGGGGAACGCTTTTGGGGAGAGGGGCAAGGCCACCGCTGTCATGCGCAAGAATTCACAGCCGAGGTCCGCCACGGGAGCAGCCGTCAAATCGGGTTCCAGCAAGAAGAAGGCAACGACCAAAGGTCCGGCTGGCGGTAAGAAGCGCAAGAAGAAAAAAAGGTGATCAAATCCGCGAGCGGAGGATTTCCCATGACCGGACACCCTCTTGTATGCGATCCCCCCATGATAGAGCCGAAAGAATTGAATAGGGTGGCCAGACCCGGGCGACGCTTGCCATCATGGAGGGCATCGGGCCACAACCAGTATGGGATCCATGAAAATTGACGTCCGCGTTGCAGTTATCCTATCCCGCCATTGGTAAATGGTCCTCGAGCTCGGTGGAGATCTTGTGATGGACATGATTTTACTCGACCCTTGATGAAAGCTCTTGCCAAAAGTTAGTTGGCAAATAGTGGGTATAAAGGGTAAACCTTAGGTTTATGTGATCTTAAGGCTTCGGTAGGCGAAGCCGACCATCTCATCGAATTAGGGTATGAAGGGGGGTAAGGCCCGCATAACCTCTTTTCAGGAACCAGGGGAACCGTCCTCGTTTGCGGATTAAAACTTGACCCCCGTTGTCTTAAAATCGAATTAAACGATAGAGATTGAGCATATGGAGGAAAGGATTTGTCGGTCCATAGTTTCGAAGGTTTGGTGGAGAAGGTTCTGTCCTACCAGGAGGACGGAGACATAACGCTGCTCCAAAAGGCCTACGAGTTTGCTTGTGTCCATCACGCCAAGCAGTACAGAAGGAGCGGGGAGGAATTCATACTCCATCCTTTGGGCGTGGCTCATATCTTGGCCGACATGCAGATGGATGAAGTCACCTTGGCCTCTGCTCTCCTGCACGACGTGGTTGAGGACACCGAGATAACCCTGGAACAGGTCAGAGAGGAGTTCGGGGAAGAGATATCAAACATCGTGGACGGGGTAACAAAGCTGGATCGCATGTCTTTTTCCAGCAGGGAGGAGGCCCAAGCGGAGAATTTCCGCAAGATGTTCGTGGCGATGGCCCAGGACATGCGCGTGATTATCATAAAGCTGGCGGATCGTTTGGACAACATGAGGACCATCGGTTACCTCCCCGAGGACAAACAGAAGGAGAAGGCCCTGGAGACGTTGGAGATATACGCTCCCCTGGCTCACCGGCTGGGCATCTCCCAACTCAAATGGCAGCTGGAGGACATCGCTTTTGCTACCCTTTATCCTCTGCATTTCAACGAGCTGGTTCACATGATGGACCAGCGCCGGCCAGAGCGGGAAGCCTTCTTAGAGGGAGTGAAGGAGGTTTTGGAAGAGGAACTCAGAAAAGCCGGTATCGAAGGAAAGGTGGAGGGAAGGGTCAAGCATTATTACAGCATTTTCCTGAAGATGAAGGAGGGAGGCAAACAGTTCGACGAGATATACGATATTTTCGCCGTGAGGGTCCTGGTGGAAAGCAAGGAGGATTGCTACAAGACCTTGGGCCTGGTTCACACCCTTTGGCATCCACTGCCAGGGAGGATAAAGGACTATATCGCCAAGCCCAAGTTCGGCATATATCAGAGCCTGCACACTACGGTCATAGGTCCTCAAGGAAGACCGCTGGAGATCCAGATCAGAACCCATGAGATGCACCAGGTGGCGGAATATGGCGTGGCTGCTCACTGGAGATATAAAGAATCCCAGAAGAGAAAGGTGAGGCCAAAGGATCAGGCGGCTTGGATGAAGAGGGTTCTGGAATGGCAAAGGGACCTTTCCGATCCCAAGGAGTTCATGGAAGGTCTCAAGATAGACCTCTTCCAAGACGAGGTGTTCGTCTTCACTCCCAAGGGGGACATCGTGGATCTGCCCAAAGGGGCGACGCCAATTGACTTCGCTTACGCCATCCATACCGACGTAGGTCACCGATGCGTGGGCGCCAAGGTGAACGGCAGGTTGGTCCCCCTTCATTACGAGCTTCGCAACGGAGACATCGTCTACATCATAACCTCCAACACGTCTCCCGGGCCCTCCAAGGACTGGTTGCAGATGGTGAAGACCCCCAGGGCTAGGGCGAAGATAAGGCAGTGGTTCTCTCGGGAGAGGAAGGAAGAGGACGCTCAACTGGGAAAAGAGCTCCTTTTGAAGGCCATACGCAAGGCGGGCCTCCCAGTAAAGAAAATCCAAGCCTCAGACCTTTTGGAAGCGGTGGCCACCGAGGATCTGGGTTTCGTCTCCCTGGAGGCCCTTTTCGCCAGCATAGGCTCGGGCAAGACGTCGCATCACAGCGTCATAACCCGTCTGTTGGCAAGGCTTTCACCGGAGGAAAAACCCAGAGAGACGGAGAGGAAGACGAGGAGGCGCAGGAAGCCCCCTTCTTACACGCGAGGAGTCAAGGTGGACGGAGTGGAGAACGTTTTGGTAAGAATCGCCCACTGTTGCAACCCGGTGCCCTACGACCGAATCGTGGGGTTCGTGACCAGAGGACGGGGCATCTCCGTTCATCGAGCGGATTGTCCCAACGCCGTGCACATGAGGAAGCAGGGTTACCGCCAGATAGAGGTTACCTGGGACACAAGCCAGCCCACTAGCTACCAGGTGGAAATCTGCGTGGAGGCCTTGGACCGTCCCAAACTACTTCGGGACATTACCACGGTGATGGGAGAGTACCACGTGAACATCCTTTCCGCCACGCTGAACATAACCAAGGACAACGTGGCGGTGAGCAGGTTCATCTTCGAGCTGGGAGACATTTCCTGTCTTGAGGACATGTTGAGGAACATCCGTCGCCTTGACTCGGTCTTCAGCGCCTACCGGGTTCTTCCCAGCACCGCCGTCTCAGAGGCATGAGCCCTTTACTGAGAAGGAGAAACGGGCTACAGCTGAGCCCTCTCGACTTGAGAGTTTATGTCTTTCGCAAAAAGACGAGAACAGTGGCAAGGTGAATCCATACTACGATTGGCGTCGGGAGGTGGCGTTTCTCGTGAGGGCGCTCCTACAAAGGGTGGCAAAGTGCGTGGTGAGGGTGGATGGACAAGAGGTGTCCGCCATTGGCCGTGGCGTATTGGTGCTCTTGGGGATATCGGTGGAGGACGAAGAAAGTGATGCTCGCCAAATGGCCGAGAAGGTGGTTCATTTGAGAATCTTCGATGACGAGGAAGGCAAGATGAACCTTTCCCTGAAACAGGTAAGAGGAGATGTCATGGTGGTTTCTCAGTTCACCCTTTACGGGGATGCTCGCAAGGGGAGGAGGCCAAGTTTCACCAGGGCGGCGCCACCCGAAAGGGCGGAACCCCTTTACCAGTACTTCTGTCAGCACTTGAGATCGATGGGGGTAAGGGTTAACACTGGGGTTTTTGGCGCCCATATGGAGGTGGAACTGGTAAACGATGGTCCTGTAACCCTTCTTTTGGATAGCCGGGAATGAACCCCGTGCCTGTCGTTGGATATCTCGAGAAAAAAGATCCTGGCGATGAGTCCACACACTTTGTGCGTCTCGTGATCAGCCACCTCATAGGCTTTTTATGGTTGCCCGTTGACCGGGGTTATATAATTTGTGAGGCCGGCTAAGCGGCAAGCGATCGTGAAGAGGGAGGAAGAACTTGATGCAGGTGGAGACCTTGGTTTTGGGAATGCTGGCCACCAACTGTTATATATTGTTCGACGACGGGGACGGAAGGGCAGCCGTCATCGATCCGCCAGGGGAGATAAAAAAGATAATCTCCACCTTACACCGTCTCGATCTGGAATGCGTTGCCATATTGTGTACCCATGGGCACGTAGACCACGTGGCAGGTGCAGGTCCTCTGAGTGACGCAACGGATGCCCCCGTTATCATCCATCCCATGGATGCCGATGCCTTGGCTAGTCCCCGCACCCGACTCGTGGGCCTTATGGGGGGCATGATGTCCGCCAGGCCCCGTCAGGTGTTGACGGTGGAGGACGGAGATGAGATAGAGGTGGGAACTCTAAAACTCAAGGCCATGCATACTCCTGGACATACTCGGGGGAGTATGAGCTTCTACTTGCCAGGAGCGCTATTCTGCGGGGATCTTATTTTTCAAGGATCCATAGGCAGAACCGACCTGAGAGGAGGTTCTCTGCAGATGCTTTTGGAGTCGGCGAGGAGGAAGGTGTGGCCGCTTCCGGACGAGACGGTCATCTACCCTGGGCATGGGCCCGTCACCACCTTGGGCGTGGAGAAAAAATCCAATCCATTCCTCATGGGCCTGGATTGAGGAGAAGAAGCGAAAGGGAACCCTGTTCATGGCGCTTGGGCTCCTCCGATAGCGGAGGATTGAGCGGGGAGATCGCTTGATGGTTGGATGAGGGGATTGGCCGATCCAGTCGGTGGGGCCTTTGGCATGGATGGGAAGAACGGGAGATGGTCAGATACAGAGCACCCCGCGGAATGGAGGATATACTTCCTCCCCGCAGCAAGACAATGAGGCGTTTGGAGGAGATCGCCAGGGAGCTCCTGGCGCTTTATGGTTACGACGAGATCATACTCCCAGTGATGGAACAGGCAGAACTATACCTGCGCAGCATCGGGGAGGAAACGGACATCGTTCAGAAAGAGATGTTCATCCTGGAGGACAGAGCCGGAAGGAAATTGGCCCTCAGGCCGGAGGCCACTGCGGGGGTAGCCCGGGCTTTCGTGGAGCACGGCATGGATCGAGGGGGACTTCCGGTGAAGCTCTTTTACGTGGGGCCGATGTTCCGACACGAAAGGCCTCAGGCTGGAAGGTATAGGCAGTTCCATCAGTTGGGGGTCGAGCTCATAGGCCCGGCTAGCCCAGAGGCCGACGCCGAGACCATCCTCCTCGCCCTCCACATATTAAAGCGGGCTGATATCCCGGTGGAACTTAGGTTGAACACGGTGGGGGACGCCTCATGTCGTCCATCCTACTTGAGGGAGCTGTTGGGGTTTCTCCGGAAAAGAGGTGAGCAACTGTGCGGTGAATGCCAGAGGAGGATCGAGAGGAATCCCCTCCGGGTGTTGGATTGCAAGGAGCCAAGATGTAGGGAAATATTGAAAGAGGCTCCCCTCATTCACGATAGCCTCTGTGCCGAATGCAGGGCTCATTGGGAAGAGCTTTTGGATGTGTTGCGGCAGCAAGGGGTTGAGCCGCTGATCGACCCCTTACTGGTAAGGGGGCTGGATTACTACACCCGTACGGTGTTCGAACTAGTCTCGCCGAACTTAGGGGCTCAAAACGCGGTGGCGGCGGGAGGAAGGTACGATTACCTGATTGAGGAGATGGGTGGCAAGAGAACGCCGGCGGTGGGATTTTCCCTGGGAATGGAGAGAGCCTTACTCCTCATGGGTGATCGGGATGATATACGGGAGGGCGTTTATGTGGTGGCCCAATCAGAAACCGCTCGCAGGCAGGCTTTGAATCTTGCCATGGAACTGCGGAAGCGTGGCCTGCGGGCGGAGGTTGACGTCATGAGAAGAAGCCTTAAAGCCCAGATGAGGGAGGCGGACCGTCGGAACTTCCAATATGCGGTCATACTGGGCGAAGAAGAGCTTGCTGGAGGGTATTTGACCTTAAAGGACATGGCTGAAGGAGTTCAACGTACGACATCCTGGGATGGCCTCCTTTCGGGAAACTTCGAGGCCATGGAATGACCTCGTTATGTCTGTACCCGAACAAAGAACGGTTAACCCTGGGAATAGCGCAGATGATAGTTAACGGGCGAGAAAAGGGAGAGAAGATGGCCGGTTCGGCATGGGAAAAGAGGACTCGATATTGCGGCACGCTGAGCAAGAAAGACGTGGGCAACCGGGTTGTCCTCAACGGTTGGGTGCATAGAAGAAGGGATCACGGAGGCGTGGTATTCATCGACTTGCGAGACGTCAGCGGCTTGGTGCAGGTGGTTTTCAATCCGGAGGTGAGCCCGGAAGCCCATGCCAAGGCGGGTGAGCTCAGGTCAGAATATGTAGTGAGCTGCGCCGGTGAGGTGAGGTTGCGGCCGGAGGATTCGATCAACCCCAAGCTTTCCACCGGTGAGATTGAGGTGGTGGCGGACAGAATTAGTATCATATCCGCTTCTCTTACCCCACCCTTCGAGATCGTCGATGGCATAAAAGTGGACGAAGCTTTGCGGCTGAAATATCGGTATCTTGACATTAGGCGGACGGAGGTAAGGGAGGCCTTGCTTTTACGAGCCAAGGCGACTTCCGAGATCAGGAGGTTTCTCGAAGGAAAGGGCTTCGTGGAGATAGAAACTCCTTTGCTCACCAAAAGCACTCCCGAGGGAGCCAGGGATTTCGTGGTGCCTTCCCGACTTCAGCCCGGAAGATTCTACGCCCTACCCCAGTCCCCCCAGCTCTTCAAGCAGCTCCTGATGGTGGCGGGTATTGACAGGTATTACCAGATAGCCAGGTGTTTCCGGGACGAGGATCTGCGAGCGGACCGACAACCAGAATTCACGCAGGTGGATTTGGAGATGTCCTTCGTTTGCCCAGAAGACGTGATGGGAATCACCGAGGAACTGCTGATACACGTGTGCCAAGAGGTTTTCGGGATAGAGCCCATTCAACCTTTCCCTCGGCTTCCTTACCGGGAATGCGTGGAGAGATACGGTACCGATTCCCCCGATCTTCGCATGGGAATGCCCATTATCGACTTCACCGAAGTTTTCGGCTCCACTGAGCTTCGAGTGTTCAGGAAAGCATTGGAAGAAGGAGGGAGGGTCAGGGGCCTGAAGGTGGAAGGGCTGAGAAGGCCTTCCCGACGGGAGCTGGACATGATGGTGGAGGAAGCCATCCGGTTGGGGGCGGGAGGCCTGGTCTGGGCGGTCAAGGAGGGTGATGCCCTGAAATCGCCCGTGGCGAAATTCCTCACTCGAGAGGAATGTGAAGGCTTGGTGGGTAGATCTGGCCTCGAAGAGGGAGAGGTTCTTCTCTTGGCGGCGGGGCAGGACGAGGCCACCTCTACGGTGCTGGATGGCTTACGCCGCTGGTGTGCCGAGCGCTACGACAGCCGGGAGCAAGGGTTCCGCTTTGTGTGGGTCACCGACTTCCCCCTTTTCGAATGGGACGAGGAAGAGAGGCGCTATAAGTCTCACCACCACCCATTCACCAGCCCTTCCCCGGAGTGTATCCGGGTTTTGGAGAAAATGCCCCTGGAGGTCACATCTCAGTCCTACGACATAATCCTCAACGGTGTGGAGATAGGAGGGGGCAGCATCCGTATCCATGACCCCGCTCTGCAGGAGAGGGTATTCTCTCTCCTGGGAATCTCTCGGCAAGAGGCGGAGAACAAGTTCGGCTTCCTCTTGGAAGCCCTGAAGTTCGGGGCTCCGCCCCACGGAGGTATCGCGTTGGGCCTAGACCGCTTGATAATGCTGCTGGTGGGTCGGGAGAGTATACGCGAGGTAATTGCCTTTCCCAAGACCCAGTCCGGTTCCGACCCTCTTACCGGTGCCCCAGACCACCTGTATCCAGAGCAATTGAGGGAGCTGAGGCTGAGAACCTTTTGACCGCACTTCGGGGGTGCGATGGATACCGCAGTTACGAGATGGCGGTGGATAGGGGTCTTTTTATCTTCTCTCTGAGTCGGGATGGTGACGGACAAAACTTGATCGTTTGACTCTTTTGGTGGATGGGTTTCCTCCATTTGTCCCTTAAGAAAATCGTTCAAGAGGTCGAGTGTTGAATCGAGTATTGAGATAAAATGTTTTTGAGCGAAGGGGCTCTGCCTTGCGCGATTGCCGTCGAAGGTGTCCTTGAGCCAACACCAACAGACGGGGAGCCGATTTCCGTCGGTTCGAGGTAATGCCCTGAATGGGACTACGGAGGATCGTGCGGTAGGCGCCCACCTGCGAGGGGAGCAGGTTCATGGGCACGGCGGAGACGGCAAGGCGGAGCCCATTTCCTATCGAGTGAAACACATGTCTGGGGAAAATTGCCCACCCCCCCTCTTCCCGGAAACGTCACACCTTATCCTCTCCATGATCAGTGGCGATGTATCTGGCCTGAGGGAGGACGAGAAAATAGGATACTGCTCACCGTGCCAACCATATCATAGGACGCTTTGTCCCGCGATTTCCTCAGTTATCCCTGGCGTGGGTTATCCTTTTCACGGATGAAGCGTTCACCGTGAGCTTTTAGTGGAGAACACGATATGGATCTGTTCGAGTATGCCCTGAAAACGAGCTTGGGAAAGGGGGCACCTTTGGCCCTCCGCATGCGACCTCGTAGCTTAGAGGAGTTCGAGGGCCAAGAAGAGGTGGTGGGAAAGGACAGCTTGCTGCGGAGGGCGTTGGAGAGGGACGAATTGCGCTCCGCGATCTTTTGGGGTCCTCCCGGTTCAGGGAAGACCACGTTGGCCATGATCATCGCCGAGAGGACCAAGTCCTTCTTTGTGCAGGTCAAGGCGGTAATCAGCGGTGTGGCAGAGTTGAGGAGAGTCATTGAAGAGGCAAGGGAAAGGAGGGTGAGTGAAGGAAGGGGTACCATACTTTTCGTAGACGAGATTCACCGCTTCAACAAAGCACAGCAGGACGTTCTCCTGCCTTACGTGGAGGACGGCACGGTGATTCTCATCGGCGCCACCACGGAAAACCCTTATTACGAAGTGAACTCCTCCTTAGTGTCACGATCCACCGTCTTCAGGCTCAGGCCCCTGCGGGAGGAAGAGATCGAACGCATCCTACGGCGGGCCCTGGAGGACAGCGAGAGAGGACTGGGGGAACTGAAGCTGCGGGCCAGACCAGAAGCCCTCGCTCATATAGCAAGGTCGGCGGCCGGGGATGCTCGCGTGGCCCTTAACCTCTTGGAGGCGGCAGCCCTGATGGTGGGCAAAAAAGGGGGCGTCATCGACCTCGAGGTGGCTGAGAGAGCCGCTAGGAAAAAGGCGTTACTGTATGACCGAGATGGTGATGTTCACTATGATGTGATATCGGCTTTCATAAAGTCCCTGAGAGGATCCGACCCGCACGCCGCGGTTTACTGGTTGGCACGGATGATAGAGTACGGGGAGGACCCTCGCTTCATCGCCCGCAGAATGGTGATATTTGCCTCCGAGGACGTGGGTCTGGCGGACAGCCGAGCTCTGCAAGTGGCGGTGGCGGCTGCTCAGGCCGTGGAGTTCGTGGGTCTTCCCGAGGCCGCCCTAAACCTAGCCCACGCGGCACTTTACCTGTCCCTGGCCCCAAAAAGCAACTCGGTTCTCACCGCATTTCAGGAAGCCAGGAAAGAGTTGGAGAGGGGAGTAACGGGTGAGGTACCACTGCACCTCAGGGACTCCCACCATCCTGGGTTGAGAGAACATGGACACGGGGCGGGCTACCTTTATCCTCACAATTTTCCCGGAGGATACGTGAGGCAAAGATATCTGCCGGAGGAATTGGCGGATAAGGAATTTTATCGCCCCGGGCAAGAGGGGGAGGAACGAGAACTCTCAGCCGGGTGGAAGATGAGAATAGAGGGAAAGGACCAGGGTGTTGACGGAAAGAATGGCAAACCGGTCACCGAGGAGCCAAGTTGACACCCCTTTTTCCCCGGTGCTATCCTCGAAAACGTTGAACCGAGGATTGAAACCGCCGGATTCGGCGGTTTTGGATTAAAGGAAGGAGAAAAGTCCTTTGTACAACGACATCGTCGTGGAGCATTTTCAGAACCCTCGTAACGTGGGGGAGATCGAGGACGCTGACGGTGTGGGGAAGGTGGGCAACCCAACCTGCGGCGACATGATGGAGGTCTATATAAAAGTAAAGGATGGCGTGTTGGTGGACGTGAAGTACAAGACCTTCGGGTGCGGTGCCGCAGTGGCATCGGGCAGCATAGGCACTGAGATGGTCAAAGGGAAGACCATCGAGGAAGCCTTGCGGTTGACCAGTGAAGATGTGGCGGAGGCCTTGGGCGGACTGCCGGCTACCAAGATGCACTGTTCTAATTTGGCCGCAGACGGCATAAGGGCGGCCATCGAGGACTATCTCCGGCGTCGTGAGAGCAAGGGGTCGGAGGGGTCCTGATGGGTGGGGTGGCTGCCCTGGTTTGTGCCGTGTCCTTCGCCTTACTCATGCTGGCCGTTACTTTGGTTGTTTTGAAAATGGCCCGAACATTGAGTATAACCAATGGCATCCTTAACGACCTCCGACGAGAGGTCATACCTTTGGTCCGCAAACTGCAGATCACCATGGACAGGGTGAACGGGGAGATGGAACACGTGGACAGGGCCTTGGATTCCTTAGAGGGTCTGGTCAGGCAAGTTAACTCCCTCACCAAAGTCACCCAGAGGGTGGTCACCTCCCCCATAGTCAGATTGTTCACCCTGGGATTGGGGGCGTGGAGACCGGCGGATCGCGAAGCAAAAGACGAGGATCGCTGATTCAGGCGCCCATATTAGCGTCTCAAGAGGCCTCATGGCATTCCTGGGGATGAGGAGGAGCTGTTGAAAAGCGGAGAGATTCGAGAGGCTTTCCTTCGCTTTTTCGAGGAAAGAGGTCACCGGAGGGTGAAGAGCTCTTCCTTGGTACCTGACGACCCCACCCTTCTTTTGACCAATGCCGGGATGGTGCAGTTCAAACCTTACTTTCTCGGCACGGTCAAACCCGATTTCACCCGGGCCACATCCTGTCAGAAGTGTGTTAGGACCACCGACATCGAGAAGGTGGGGAAAACGGCCCGCCACCTCACCTTCTTTGAGATGTTGGGCAACTTCAGTTTTGGTGACTATTACAAAGAAAAAGCCATACCTTGGGCCTGGGAGTTCCTCACTCAGGTCATGGGCCTAGACCCTTCTCGACTCTACTGTTCCGTTTTCCGAGAAGACGAGGAGGCCTACCTGATTTGGAGGGATGTGGTGGGGATTCCCGAGGACCGTATCGTCCGTCTGGGAGAGGAGGACAATTTCTGGGACATGGGGACCACTGGCCCCTGCGGTCCCTGTTCCGAGATCATATATGACCAGGGGGAGGAATTTGGATGCGGCCGTCCAGATTGCCGAGTGGGCTGTGATTGCGACCGCTATTTGGAGCTTTGGAACTTGGTGTTCATGCAATATAACCGAGACGAGAAGGGAGAACTACAACCTCTCCCCTCCAAGAACATAGACACGGGACTGGGGTTGGAGAGGATGTCTTCGGTGTTGCAGGGGGTCAAGACCAACTTCGAGACGGACACCATTTTCCCTATCATCGAGAAGTTGGTGGAGATATCCGGTGTGCCTTACGGGAGAGATCCCCAAGCTGACGTTTCCCTAAAGCTTGTGGCCGATCATTCCCGGGCCTTCACCTTCTTGGTCAGCGACGGTGTACTCCCCTCTAATGAGGAGCGTGGATACGTGTTGCGCAGGCTGATAAGGAGGGCGCTGAGACACGCGAGGTTGGTGGGCATAGAGCGTCCCTTTCTGGGGGAGATGGTGGACGCGGTGATGGAGACCATGGGAGAGGCTTACCCGGAATTGAGGGACAACCGCTCCTATATAAAGGCCATTGTGGAGAAAGAGGAGGAGAGATTCGCCCAGACGTTGAAAGTCGGACTGGCCTATTTTGAGGATGCCACGGCACGGGCTTTGCAGCGGGGGGACGGCACATTGAGTGGCGAGGACGCTTTCCACCTCCACGATACGTTGGGATTCCCCCTGGAGTTGACCAAGGAGATGGCTTCCGAGCGGGGACTTGCGGTAGACATGGAGGGCTTCGAGAGGTTGATGGAGGAACAGCGGTTACGGGCTCGGGAAGCCAGGGAAGAAAAAGGTTACCGAGAGGCGTGGGATGGTGTATATTCCCAGATCCTCAACGAGCACGGCCCCACTGACTTCACCGGGTATCAGACCCTCACCGACCGAGGGACGGTAGTGGCATTGGTTAGGGAGGGAAAAGTTGTTCCCCGCGCATCGGCTGGTGAGCAGGTGGAGGTTTTTTTGGATCGCACTCCCTTTTACGGGGAAAAAGGGGGTCAGGTAGGAGATAAGGGCGTTTTGCTCTTTTCCAATGGTAGCGCCGTGGTCAGCGATGCGAGGTGTCCATTGGAGGACCTGATAGCTCACGTAGTGCGAGTGGAAAAAGGGGTCCTCGAGGTGGGGCTTGAGGTGGAGGCGGTGGTGGACGCCGATAGGAGGTGGTCAATTCGCCGAAATCATACCGCTACCCACCTGTTGCACTGGGCGCTCAGGGAGGTGTTGGGTGATCACGCCAAACAGGCGGGCTCTCTGGTGGACGATCGTCGTCTCCGGTTCGACTTTACTCATTTCCAAGCCATCACCGAGGAGGAAAGGGAACGTGTAGAGGAATTGGTGAACAGAAAGATTTTGGAAAACCAGCCAGTGCGGGCCTACATCACCACCTATGATTACGCCAAGGAGATCGGAGCGGTGGCGCTCTTTGGCGAGAAATACGGGGATTTCGTCAGGGTGGTCGAAGTGGGAGATGTTAGCCGAGAACTGTGTGGGGGAACGCACGTTCATCGCACGGGTGATATTGGACAATTCGTCCTTCTGAGCGAATCCGGTATCGGCGCTAATATGAGGAGGATAGAGGCGGTGACCGGTATGGAGGCTTGGAGGCACCGCCGGGAGGTGGAGGGTACGCTGCAGACCGTTTCCAGGATGCTCCGCACCGAGCCTTCGCGTTTGCCCGAGCGAATTGAACGCCTTTTGGAGAGGTTGAAAGAGCTGGAGAACGAGTTGAAGAGGAGAGAAAGCCGGGCAGTGGCAGAGTTGGCCCGTCAGGATGCTTCCTGGAGGGAGGAAAGCCTAGGCGATGGCAGGAAAGTGGCCCTGGCTCGAGTGGATGGGCTGGAGCCCAAGGAGCTGCGGGAGATGGCGGAAAACGCACTATCCACTAGAGGTGCCTGCGTGGTAGGTATAGCCTCGGTGAAAGGGGACAAGGCGAACTTAGTGGTGGCGGTACGTAAGGACCATGTGGACAGGTTGAACGCGGTGGAGATAGTGAGAGAGGCGGCAGAAGCCCTGGGCGGGGGTGGTGGGGGGCGGCCGGATATGGCAGTGGGAGGAGGGTCGCGAGTAGAAGGAGTGAGTGAGGCCCTGGAAAAGGTGGCCCGTCGTTCAATAGACCTTTTGGAAGGCTAAAAAATGCCACGAGTGCTGGGTCTTGATGTGGGAGACCGCCACATAGGAGTGGCGGTCTCCGATCCTTTGGGGCTAATCGCCACACCGAGGGAGACACTGGTGGGATATTCCCCTTCCGATTTAAAGGAATACGTCATTCGCCTCCGCCAGGAAGGAGTGAGCGAAGTTGTGGTGGGTCTTCCCCTCACCCTCTCTGGGAAAGAGGGAAAGCAGGCAAAAAAGACCAGGGAATACGCCGAGGCCCTCAAAGAGATAGAGGGGATGGTGGTCATCCTCTGGGATGAGAGGCTGTCCTCCCGGGAGGCGGCGAAAAGACTTGAGGAAGCGAGGGGAAGGCCTGAGGAAGAAAGGATAGACGCTCAGGCTGCTGCGGTAATACTCCAATCGTACCTTGAAGCAAAGGCTGGCAAGAAAGACGCAGTAAAAAATGGAAAGAGCGAGAGGCAAGCGAGCCGTGAAGATCCTGAAAGAGTTGACCCACCATAGGGCGAAAATCCTCCTCGTGTTCGCGTTCCTGGCGATGACGTTTTTTCTCGCCTACTTGATCAATCACTTATTTTTTCCTGATAAAAGCGGTGAAACCGTCCACATTTTCGTCGAAAAGGGAGAGGGGTTGGGTGCTATAGCGGTAAAGCTTAAGAAAGCGGGAGTGATACGTAGTTCGTTGCTCCTCCGCTTACATGCTTGGACCCGAGGCGGTGAAGGGGTAATATTGCCCGGACATTACCTGTTTGAAAGGGGCATGGGGTACAAGGAGGTTTTAGATCTTCTGGCCAGTGGGCCTAATTATCAAGTGAGGATAACGATTCCCGAGGGTCTTACCCTGAAGCAGACTGCTGAGAGGTTTGCCTCTGCCCTCGGTTTCTCGGCTGAGGATTTCCTGGCGGAATGTCACAGCCACAGACATACCACACCTTATTTGGGAGATCGCGCCGTGTCTTTAGAGGGTTTTCTCTTCCCCAAGACCTACGACTTTCCCCCGGACGTTACTCCCGGGGAGGTGGTGGAAGTGTTGTTGCGCCAATTCGAGAGGGAAGTGACGGATCTCGATTGGGATAGGGCGAAGGAACTAGGGCTTTCCCCCTACGAGGTGGTGATCGTGGCAAGCATGATAGAGAAGGAGGCCATGTTGGATCATGAAAGGCCATTAGTGTCGGCGGTGATATACAATCGTCTTAGGTTAGGAATGCCGCTCCAGATTGACGCCACGGTACAGTATGCTCTCCCGCAATGGAAACCTCGTTTGACCTATCGAGACCTTCAGGTGGATTCCCCCTATAACACCTATATACATAAAGGCCTTCCTCCTGGCCCCATATGCAACCCAGGAAAGGCCAGTTTGGTGGCAGCCCTCAACCCTGCCCAGGTGGACTACTTGTATTACGTGGCCAAAGGCGATGGCGGACATTTCTTCACCTCCGATTATCAAGAGTTCTTGGAGGCAAAGAGGAAATACCAACCTTGAACTTGCATGGGCAATGGACTTTTCCCCTGCCTATCATGGACTAAAAGCTGGCCAAAATGGGAAGCTTTAACCAAGATTAAATGCTGTCGATCTAAAAGGACTGAGGTTAAGTTGCGTCTAATTGTGTTTTAGCGACGGTGGAGAGAGGAAGACATGGACGGGAACGCTGAACGTGTGCAGGCCAAGGCAAGGTCTTTGGCGGATATCCTATCGGTGATTGGACTGGCGGCTGAGGGGGCGATCGGCCCTTCGGCCCCTCGTGTAATGTACTTCGCCGCCAAGGACTTGGGAACAAAGGAAGGGATCCGGCTCGATCATACGGACGATTTGGAGCAGGCTCTACGGTGGGTCTTGGATATGGAAAAAGGCTCCTGTTCGGTGTTTTTTTGGAAGGAACCGGGGAAGGAAGATTACTGGAACGAAGAGGGCAAATATGTTTACCTCCGATTCCTGATCAGTGAGTGCCCAGTCAGGGATGCCTGTTTGGTCTGTGGGGTTCCACTGGGGGGTACCCACTGCCAGGCGACACATGGATATTGGGCAGGCCTTCTGGAAAGCGTATTCTCCCGAAAAGTAGACCTCTTCACCGAACGCGCAGGATTCGGTAGTTGCCTTATAAGGCTCAGGACCGCGGCGGGATCGGCGTGATTTGAGTCGGGGCGAATGGGCATGAACAGATTGGCATTAGTACAACTCGGTTCGTGCGGTGGTTGCCAATTGTCCTTGTTGGACTTGGGCGAACGTTTTCTCGATTTAATGGAAACTTATTCCATCGAAAGCTTTCCCATGATAAGGGAGGGCGAAGATGCCCCGGAGGCGGATTTAACGCTGGTGGAAGGCACCGTGAGGCATGCCAATCATCTCGCCCTGTTGAGGAGGGTAAGAGAACGGGGTGGCTCCCTAGTCGCCTTGGGTTCGTGTGCCGTTTTTGGTGGCGTGCAAGGCCTAAGCGATGCCACGGCGGGGGGAAGGTGGAAGGAGTCCGTGACCCGTGCCAACGCAGGAGAGCACATTCCCCTCTTCACCCGCAGGGTCCTACCGTTGGACGCTTACGTGGCCGTGGATTTCAGGCTGCCGGGTTGCCCTGTCCCCATGGAGTTGTTGTGGTCTTTTCTCGGGAAGGTGGCCGATGGGTCCTTTACCCCAAGGGACTCTGCCACCGTGTGTGCGGAGTGCATGCTCAGGGGCGGGAGTACTCGGGGAGGCCCCTTTAGGTTCACCGAGAAGAAGAACGAAAGTGGCACGTGCTTTTTAGAGCAGGGGTTTTTGTGCATGGGCCCCACGACCCGCGACGGATGCGGTGCTTATTGCCCGATATCTGGTTATCCCTGTCGGGGATGCAGGGGGCCAACGGATGGCGTGATGTGGTTTCAACCCTTGGATCCCCGGAGAGAGTCATGGCGAAGGCTGTCTCGTTCCACTGGCCGAAGGGAACATGAGGTCGCGGAGTTCTATCGCGATCCAGCCCATGCTTTTTTCACGTTCTGTTTGGGGGAACCCCTTTTCAGAAACAGGAGATGGGGAGGCACCCCTGACCTGATACGGAGAATCGAGACCGGTGACTTTAAATGAGTTGAGCAATAGGCAGATTACCTTGCAGGGCAAAGTTGCTGAGGTGCCAGATGCCTGAATACCGGCTGAACAGGGTCTTCGGAGAGGCCTCGCTGATATGGGAAGTGGACGAGAGCGGTAGGCCCAGTGTTGTCCTTCGGGCTGATGGTTACCGGGGGTTCGAGGTCATATGCCAGGGAGCCCATGGGGAGATCCTGCCAGATCTACTATCGCGACGCTGCGGCGTGGATTCCCTTTACCATAGAATTGGTGCTTGCATCGCTTTGGAGAGGGCCTTGAAGGTTCAGTTACCCGATGTCGCCTGGAAGATTAGGGAACTGATCCTTGCCTGCCAGCTTTTCCGCCGCCATTCCCTCACCATGATTCTCCATGTGCTGCCCGACCTGTTCTTCCCCGCCTCCGATCTAAGCGTGAGGAACTTGGTGGGCCTTTTCCGGGTGGACAGAGATGTGGCCAGGAGAATGATGTCCTTGGCCGCATTGGGAGAGAGGATTTTGAGAGAATTATGTTTACGATCGGTGCATCCGGTTATCGTCGTTCCTGGAGGCATCACCGGCATCCCCCGAGAGGAATCCATCCAGGCCTTGAAAGGCCTGATAACGGATGCCATGGAGCTGGTCAAGGAGACCTCCCGCCTGGTAAAAATGCTCCTTCGCCGCAACGAAGAACTGGTGATGAGTCTGAGCATTCCCGCTGACATTGAGATGGCGGCCATGACCCCACCCTTTGGGCCCTCTTGGGAGGGCCTCAGGGTTTTGGGGCTACCGGAGGGAACCAACGTAGATCGTGCGGAGGAGCTGATCAAAAGGGCAGAAAGATTTAATTTGCCCCACACCATGTTGGAGGCATGCCGACTCAAGGACCAGGTCGGAAAGGTGTCGACTGGTCCTCTTGCTAGGGTGAACTCAGGTGGTGGTCAAGGGAGTGAGGTGGCGGAGGCAGAATTGGAGGAACTTAAAAGGACGTGGGGCTTTCCCTTCAAGGGGATCCTCCTATCCCATGCCATCCGCATGACAGAGATGATGATGGCCCTGGAAAGGATCCACCGACTCCTCTCGAGGTTCGATGAGTGGAAAAAGGAGGAGAGCAGGAACGAATTGGCCCCGGGGAGTGGTCGTGGTGCGGTCGCCCTGGAGGGGGCAGAAGGCATCCACCTATATGAAGTGGCGGTTGAGGATGGCTACATTTCCTCTGTAAGTTACCATTCCCCCTTACAGTGGAATATCACGGCCATGCTGGGAATCCTTCAGGAAGAGGCCCTCATGGCGGGAGAGGAAATAGGGGGCCCCCGCTGGCAGGCAAAATCGGGTTTGAGCGTCAGGTCATTCGCCCCCTGTTTCTTCTGTGCTTCGGGATGAGGTATGAGCGCAGAGGGAGTGGATAGAGTGGATAGAGATAAAATAGAGCTGGATTTGGGCAGGTGTATGGCCTGCGGTGAATGCCTTGATGTCTGTCCCCGATCCTCGGACACGGATTACCCGGTGTTCCGCAGGACGGAGATGGGAATGCCCGAGCTGCTTTACCCAGAGAGCTGCATATCCTGCATGGAATGCGCCGTTCGGTGCAGGGCCATGGCCCTCCGCGTCGAGGGCCTTTACCTCCCACCCTTCAACTTAAAGGACCCCCAGATCACACGAAAGATCTATTCCCTTTATTGATTCTTGGGTCGTGAGCCTCAGGGCGGGCAGGACGAAGAGAGGAACTTCCCAGGTTAGGCGTCCTGGTCTAAATAAAAGGTAGACTATGACGATACAGTAATAGGCGCGAGCCTTGTTCGCAGTCGGTTGCCTCCTCGACGCAACGTTTGCTGTGGATGAAGATAACGGGAATGGGCGGGAGGTGGTAGGTTTTGCCCGATCTCAGGAGAGTTCTGGAGGAGTTGGTGGCCACCGGGGCAGTTAAAGCCTGCCTTGTGGTGGGAAGGGACGGTTTCATCATCGAGGCCGTGGGTAGCGACCCCTCTCAACTCGAGGCAGTGGGGGCTATAGCTCCCAGCTCTTTGGGGGCGGCCGAGGTGATAGGTTTGGAATTGGCCCAAGGGCCCATGAGCCAGGCCATGTTCGAATTCGAGAAGGGGGCTATCCTCATGAGCGCAGTGGGCCAAGACGCCATACTGGTGAGCATCCTCCCCTCCAGTGCGAACCTCGGAAAAGCCCGATACGACATTAGAAAATTCCTTCCGGCCATCGAGAAGGCCCTGTGAGGCCGCCGCTGCCTTGATACAGAGGTGGTGCTAAAGTGGCAACCGAGAGGTTGGAGAGGATGAACTCGGTACTCAGGGAGCTGAGGGCCAACTTGCCCGAGGTGGAGGCGGCCGTACTCATAAGCAGCGATGCCATGGCCTTGGCGTCAGACATATCCGATGATTCCGATGAGGAGATGATAAGTGCCCTCTCCAGTTCAGTGCTGAATATGGGAGAGAGGGCATCTCGAGACCTAAAAAGAGGGGTGTTGGAGCAGGTTTTCATAAAAGGCGACCAGGGCTCCCTTTTGCTATTGCACTGTGGCCCCCATGCCCTTCTCTCTTTGATGGTAAGACCCGAGGCCAAGTTGGGAGTGGTTCTTATGGAGGCCAAAAGAACAGCCGAGGAATTGTCTAGACTGTTCGAGTAATACGCGGTCTAGGATCCCGTCGTCTCGTGAAATTGAGTCGTAAAGGAGGTACGGTCCTTGTCGGAGTCACGGGAGGAAAGACTCAGGAAGGCCCTACAAGAATTGATATCCAGATCCGCCGAAGTGGACGCGGCGGCAGTGGTGAGCATGGACGGATTGGTGATGGCCTCTGTCCTTCCCAATACCATGGAGGAAGATCGACTGGGAGCCATGTCGGCAGCCCTGCTCAGTCTGGGCGAAAGGACCTCCGAAGAGTTGGGAAGGGGGGAACTCTCCCAGGTGTTCGTGGAAGGAAAGGATGGGTACGTATTCCTCATGGCTGCTGGCCCGGACGCAGTCTTGACGGCCCTGGTGCGGAAAGGTAGCAAACTCGGCCTGGTCCTGTATGACGTCAAAGGAGCGGCCAAGAAGATCGCGGAGATAATAGCCTCCGAATTCAAGATTGAGTACGAATAAATCGACATAATCTATATGGGAAGGATGGGTTGCAACGGCCTTCAGGGGATGGTGATATGGGGCAGCGGATCATACCAGGATGTGTACTCCAGATCCGAAGATAGACAAGCAAAAAGATACAAAGTCCAGGGATATTCAAGCAAGAAGAGATGATGGGCAATGGCTCTCAAGGGAAGTTTGAGGGATTTCAGCCTCCCGGACCTATTCCAGCTGCTGAATTTCAGCAAAAAGAACGGCACCCTTAACCTCGTGAGGGGAAATTCTCGAGGCTATATATGCTTCCGCAACGGGGAGGTGTTTTTCGCCACCACCAACTGGAAGCGACAATCCCTCGGCATGAAGTTGGTGGGGGCCGGACTCATTACCAAGGAACAACTCAACGAGGCCTTGGAGCTGCAGCGTTCTGAGGCCAAAGGTCAGAGGTTGGGACAGATCTTGGTGCGTCTCGGGTACATCACCCAGGAACAGCTGGAAGTTTTCGTGGAAGAACAGATCCAGGACGCCGTCTTCGAGATGTTGAGATGGACGGATGGGGAATTCGAATTCCAACCTGGCGTGGTCTTTCCAGAGGAGGACATTGGCCTCTCCATAAGCACCGAGGAGCTGATAATGGAGGGGTCGCGGCGACTGGACGAATGGAACCGCATTGAGAAGAAGATACCTCACTTAGACGTGGTCTTGCGTATGAAATCGATGCAAGGAATGGAGGCGGCCCAGATAAGCCTGACCCCGGAGGAGTGGATGGTGCTCACCTATGTGGACGGCGAGAGGACGGTCAGACAGATAGTGGAGCTGACCGGCATGAGCACCCTGCAGACCTGTAAGATCCTCTATGGCTTGATGAGCTCTGGCCTTTTGGAAAACGTGGCTCCAGAGGGGGTAGGACTTGAGTCGGAGAGAAGACTGGAGGAACTGGCGAAACAGCTGGAAAAGACGGAGGATGAATCAATTGTTGGAGTTCTACAGGGGGATGTGGCGGCTGGGGAAGCAAACGCGCTGTTCACCGATAGGGAGATGGGCCTTACCGAAAGGGTAGAAAGTCTCCTGAGGGAGCTCGAAAGGCCCTCAAAGGATAGGGGCTCCGGGGAAATGAACGGCGAAGAGATCCCTACCTCCAGGGCTGAGGATGAGGGGATATTGAGGTGGATTGAGATAAGGGACATACAAGACAAAATCCCCCAGGCCTCTTCCTCTGGTGGTGAGGGAGGGGGAATCGTGACCGCACCCAAAGAACCGCCGATGTCCTCTGCCCAAAAACCCCCACTGACCGAGGAGGCGGCTTGTGAGGAGAGCGTCGACCGGGCAGGCGAAGAGATCTGGGTGTCTTCCGACGAGCCTGTGGAGATCGTGGTGGAAGAGGAAGATGAAGAGATCGTGTCGGTGGAGGAAGTAGACTCAGAAACTAAAGCCGGGATTGGGAGGGAAGAATCCTCGTCCGTTTCCTGCGAAGTCCAAGGTGGGGTTACGGAGGCTGAGGCGGATTCTATCGCCGTGGAGCGGGGGGACCAAGTTGAGATGGTCCCCGAAGAGATGGAAAGGAGGAGGGAAAAGACCGAAGAGCTTATCCGGAAAAGATTCGAGGAGGAGAGGAGAAGGCTAGAGGAGCTCAAGCGGAGGACATTGGCAGAGACTCTGGAAGCAACTTCGGTGGTAAACGTCAGTAGGCCCGTGAAGGACAGACCTCAAGATGAGGAACTGGCGGAAACGGTTCAGACGAGGGAATCTGAGATTTCAGCACCGCATGCAATCGCTGACAGTAGGCCCCCACATGAAGGGGATCTGCTGCACGAAAGCGAGATGGCAAGAAGGGCTAAAATTTCGTATTTGGCAAAGAAGTACGGAACCAAATGGGAGGAATGGGGCCGTGTCGTTGGCGAGGAAAAACCGCAAGAGGATAGTGCAGCGGGCGACGAGCTTTTAGCAAAGACGGAAATTGTATCGGCAGCGGATGTTCTTTCCGAAGAAAAGGAAAGAACGGTTCCCTTCCTCGTTTCTTCCCCCGAGGTCCTGGAGTCGGTGATGCTCGAGGACCTCAGGGCACCGGAGGAAAGGGTCCCCGAGGAATCCGCCCTGGAGCTCCTGGAAAGGCAGCAAGGAGAGGCTCCGGCTCCTCCTCCCCCCTCCCCCGAGGTCCTGGAGTC
>MU158685.1:0-40019 GCA_015711955.1 Actinomycetota bacterium
TTGAAGATAAGCAAGGGTCCCCAGCTGATCATGATGCCCGACCTGGGAGGAAGGCCAGAAGGGGAGGCCGTGGAAGAACTCAAATCCTTAGGCTTTCAGGTAGAGGTCCAACGCGCACACCACGATACCATACCCCAGGGGAAGGTCATCTCCACGACGCCGGCCCCGGGCACTTCCCTTGGCAAGGGACAGAAGATAACCCTCACCGTCAGCATGGGTCCCGCTTACGCGGTCTGTCCTCGATGCAGCGGCAGGGGCACGATCACCATCAAGCAGACATGTCCCGAATGCGATGGAACGGGCACCTGCTTCACGTGAATGGGGGGCGACGTGCCGTGCAGCACGTGCGGAGGAACTGGATATCTGAAGAGGACGGAAAGCTGCCCCAACTGCGGTGGGAAGGGAAAGGTGAGACGCTGAGCCAGTTTCGAACACCTCCACAAGTCAAAACCGAGTGTACAGCCATATGGTGAGAGGTGTGTGCGCGGGGGGCAAATTTCCGTTCTGTTGAGCCGAGGGTAAGCATTTTAGCAAATCTTCCCATCAACCAAACAAAGCGAGGTTTCAAGTCAAGTATCAACGTTGAGGTCTTTTCGCCATCAGGACATTAAAAAGCTTTTTGAGGTACCCGACGGGGAGGTCTTTGACCATTGTAAAAACCATAAAATGGAAATAAGACCGCTCCGCGGCCCGAGCATCGTCTCCCTCCAACTGCGGCCACGGGCGATCTCGATAAACAAGAATAAAAAATCCGCATGACAAACCAAACCGACCCTCTAAGCCCGGGTTTCCCCCCACGACCTTCCTGAAGGCGATGGCCGCCGGTCTGCATGGCCACACTAAGACCACGGGCAGATCACGTCGGCTTTCTCGCGGTTATGGTCACGCTCGCCGCCAGAGCCTTTATCTGCGCTGCGACCTCGCGGTCGACCTCCCCGTCGCCACAACAGGAACCGGGAGACAAAAGGTCCCAGGGAATAGGCTTTTCCTCCACCACTTTCACATCCACGAATCCAGCCCCCTCCATCATCTTAAGGTAATCCCCTAAAAGCGAGGCCCCGGCGACGCAACCGGTGTACAGCTCCATGTCTCTCCTGATCTCCGGAGGCAACTCCTCGTACAGGACCACGTCGGAGAGGATCAGCCTGCCACCGGGTTTCAATACGCGGAAAGCCTCCTCGAAAACCCGTTGCTTTCTCGTGGAGAGATTCACCACGCAGTTGGATATGATCACGTCGGCACTACCATCGGCCACAGGGAGGTTTTCGATCTCCTCCAGACGGAACTCCACGTTCTTAAAGCCGTACTCCTCGGCGGTCCTTCTCGCCCGGGAGATCATCTCCGGGGTCATGTCCACCCCTATCACCAAACCCTCCTCGCCCACCCGCTCCGCCGCCAGAAAACAGTCCAACCCCCCTCCCGAGCCCAGGTCCACCACCACCTCGCCCTCTTCGAGGTGGGCCAAGGCCACGGGGTTGCCGCACCCCAAGGCCAGGTCGGATTCGGGCGGGGCACTACTCAGATCACCGGGGCTGTAGCCCAAGCCCCCGGATCCCATAGGCGCCCCGCAGCAAGAAGGAGATGGGCCGCAGCAAGAGCCCTTAAAGGTTGCGATCTCCCCGTATCTCTTCCTTATCTCCTCTTTTATCCTTTCCTCTTCGAGCTCCACTTCCTTCCCTCCCAAAATCTACGCTATACCGCTCCCTTGAGAAGAGCCTCAAAAGACGGGAGTCGATCCTCCGCGTTCATCCCCAACGGAAACGCACGAGACGGACTCTACTCATCAACGAATTCCAGTATATCAAGGCCTCCCTGAATCCCTCCGCCATGAAGATGATCCGGGCTCGGCATAGCTCGACCCCATCTCACGGTGACACGATCAAGGGCATGGACCCGTATGCCGATATATCCACCGTCACGACGCGCAAGGAGCTCACCGGGAAAGCGTCTAATAGCCCAGAAGCCCCAAAAGTACTGGAGAAAGGAGGAGAGGCATTGGAGATGGGAGCGTGCGGGGGTTGTGGAATGCCCCTGGCCTTCGTGCAGCTCAACCGATGGCACACCGACGGTGACATCACCCAGGCCGGGAACGAGCACGCTCGCATGGCCTTCGTGGAGTGCGAGAACGTCGACCCCCTTTTCCGCGAATTGGGCCGGGCTTTGGGCCATCCCATCGACCATCTGATCATCAACATCGTGGCCCGGGGCACTCAGCTTTACATGGACACCCTGATACCTCCGGAGATAAAGGACTTGATCCGCGGCAAGGCCATGGACATGGGGGCCTTCGCCCAGGGAGTGATGGACCTATGCCACGCCATCGGATACGGGAAGTACGAGTTCCTCGGCTACCGCTACGAGAACGACCCCGATGACTACTGCAAGATCCGCATCACCAGGCCCTTCTCCGTCCTGGAGACCTCGGGCGCCTTCGCAGGGGTGGTGGCCTCCTCGGTGGGAGGGGAGCACTCGGTGACCTTCGAGGAGGTGGAACCCGGCGTCTTCGAGCTGACCACAGGCTGGACCACCTATCCTGAGGTGGTGAAGGAAAAGCTGGCGCTGCAGTTGTACGACAGGCATGAGGGCGACGTGATCCTCGAGCGCTGTCCCCAGTGCGGCACGCCCTCCCGACTGGCCTCCATGTGCTCCTGGGACCTGGAGAACGGGGTCATCGTCAACCGGGAGAACGGATACCGAATGGCCGTGCTGGGCCCAGGCCTGATGGACACCCTCTTTGAGGCACTGGAATGGGAGCTGGGAGAGGAGATCCCCAGGATGGTGGTGGAGGCCCAGAGCTCCATCGTGCGCCAGGGCTTCGCCCCTCTGCCCCTTGACCTGCCCTTCGAGGAGGCGAGGGCCGGCTTGGCCCTGAGGGGACTGGGCAACCTCCGGGAGTTAAGCCTGAAAGGCGGAAAGGCCAGGCTCAGGATCGACAACTCCTGCATGCGGCTGCTCATGGTGGGCTGGTTCAAGGGCAGCCTGGAGAGGATGAGGAACAGGGAATGCCTAGCCCGCTGGCAGGTCTCTCCCGAGGGCGCGCTGGAGGTGGAACTCCAGGAGGCCTGATCCTTGTGGAGTCGCATCAGGTCCCATCCTTCCCCCTCCTCCCAAAGGCCTCAAGGCGCTCCCTCAGAACCCCTTACGGCATCTGCGACTTTCCGCAATATCTCCGAGGCCGCCTCGATAGCGGCCTCGGAATCCTCGGGCAAGAAGGCCTCGCTGGGAATGCCGCCCGGCAACCCGTTGGGATACCTGGTGGGGATGTAAAACCGGTCGAGGAGTGAACCTTTTGGCCTAAGCAAGAGGAAATCTGGGTTTTCCCCGCCGCAATCCTGTAAGAGCTCAGCCACGGAGTGGCCCCAGACCACCTCATGGCCCTTCCAGTGAAGGAAAGCCTTGAGGGCCTTCTCCGCCGCCTGTTGAGAGAGGAAACAGGCCAGGTGATGTCTGCCCCCTTCCCTCAAGAAACGGGCGTCATCAAGGTCACGGCTGGCCTGCTCAAACCAGCGGCGAAACTCCTTTTTCGGGTCAAAAGTCACTCAGTTCTCTCCCTCTCGCCAAAGCCTGTCTCAGGAAGGGGCTGGAACTCTTGAGTTCCTCAAACTCATCGGGAGTATAGACCAATATGTCCATATCCACCCGGGCCGCCACCGCCTCGTAGGCCACCCTCAGGCGCTCCAGGAAACGCATCTCGGTGCGCATCACGACCACCAAATCCACGTCCCCATATGGATTCGGTTCCTCGCCCGCCGTTGAGCCGATGAGAAAAACCTTGTCCGCTCCCAAGTCCTTGAGCACCTCGGAAGCCCTGAGGGCCTCTTCCATTAAGAGCTTTTTTCTTTTTTCCAGATATTCCTTGGAGAAAATCAAAACCATCCACCTCGCATATCCCAACACCGTTTCATGCCCATTGCAGATTCTATCACTTCGGGGAAGACTTGTGATGTGCAGCATACCGATGACCTAGCCATCCTACCAGACAACGGAAGATTAAGCAGATACCGATCAAGGATGTGGTTCCTGATCCGCAAAACCAAGGGCCATCGGTCGCCAAAAGAACTTCGAAAAGGGAGGGATCGGCCAGGGCTAAGACCACCACTAAGAAAGGTCGCCGTAAATACCTCGGAGAGGCGCTTTGCCCTTCGCCAAGGCCGGTAGTTTTCCACTAAAAGGGCGTCTCGATCTCGATGGCCACTCTGTGTTCCCTGGATCAGGATCGATGAGGTTCCCCAAGACCCCTGATGTAGAATAGTCATGTTCACACCATGCGGTCATTGATGGGATCGAGGTAGACCGGCCGGGCGTAGACCTCAAGCCACGCCCGCGCCGGCCTCATACGGTAAAGGGAGGGTATGCCTTGAACCCGCTCCGCGAGATTCTGAACCCCAGATCCATCGCCGTCTACGGGGCCTCCAACAACCCCGCGAAGATGGGTAGCATGCAGCTCATAAACATCCTGGAGACCGGCTTCAGGGGCAAGGTCTACCCTATCCACAGAAAAGAGAGGGAGGTGCTCGGGTTGCGGGCCTATCCCTCGGCTTCAGAGCTACCCGAACCGGTCGACCTAGCACAGGTGGTAACGCCACCCCAGGCCGTGCCGGAGATAATGGAGGAGATCGGTAGGGCGGGCATCCGAAGGGCCATCATCATCTCCGGCGGTTTCAAGGAGCTGGGCGGCAAGGGATTGGAGCTCGAGAGGGCGGTGAGGAAGCTGGCGGGACGCTTCGGTATAAGGTTCCTCGGCCCCAACTGCGTGGGAGTCATGAGTTCCCCCGCGCGTCTCAATACCACCACCATCGCCCGACCGCCTATGGGGGGTAATGTGGCCCTGGTCTCCCAATCGGGCGCCTACAGCGCCATGGTCTATCCTTTTTTGGAGGAAAAGGGGCTGCGCGTCCACACCACCATCAGCGTGGGAAACGAGGCCGACATCGACGTAGTTGACTGCCTCGACTACCTGGCCGAACTGGAGGACGTGAAGGCGGTGGGCCTTTATCTGGAGACTGTGCGAAGGCCCAGGGAGTTCATTAGGGTGGGTCGGAAAGCAGGGGCAAAGATGCCCGTACTGGCCTTCTACGTGGGCGGCACCCAGGCCGGGGCCAGAGCCTCCCTCTCCCACACCGGTGCCATATGTGGCCCGGACGAACTCTACGGAGGACTTTTCTCCCAGTCCGGGGTGGTGAGGGTGAGCGACATGGACGAGCTGGCCGACGCCCTCCTGGCTCTCTCGCTACAGCCCCTTCCCCGGGGTCGTCGATTCGCGGTGATCACCAACTCGGGAGGACCTGGATCGGCCCTTTGCTATCACCTGGAGAAGGCCGGTTTGGAGGTCCCGGTATTCTCCGAAGGCCTCACCCGAGAGCTCAAGACCATGACCAGGCCCCTTTCTTACTGCGCCAACCCGGTGGACCTCACCTTCGAGACGGACCAGAACCTCTTCCTGAGGATTCTGGAAGTGGTGCTCTCCTCGGAGGAGGTGGACGGTGCTGTGCTTTATGGGGTCTTCGCACCCGCCGACTTCATGCACAACATCAAGGCCAGGATCC
Source organism: Actinomycetota bacterium (assembly GCA_015711955.1). GTDB lineage: Bacteria > Actinomycetota > Geothermincolia > Geothermincolales > RBG-13-55-18 > JACVJK01. The sequence continues at coordinate 5,547 of MU158685.1, forward strand.
CCGCCGTGAGGGAGGTGGAGGAAGTCCTGGAGAAGGGGTTTTCCGATTTCGCCCGCTCCTTGGCGGAGATCCCCCTCCGCCACGGGAAGCCTCTTCTGGTCCTGTCCCTGCTTCCCCCGGGAAGCCCCACGGTAAGAAAGCTCGTGGAGGGAGAAATCCCGGTATTCCAGTCGGCCCGGCGCGTGGCCGAGGTGGCCAGGGTCATGACCAAGTACGCTGCCACGCTCGACCTAATGCGGGAAACTAGCAAGCAAAGCTCTTTTCCTCAACCGTAACCCGGCATCCCTATTTAAGTCTCGCCGACCTTTAAACCATGAGGTCCAGCAGGCACCGCCGGACTAGGCTTTCCATCCTAACCGCAAAACTGCTTCAATCCCGGGTGCCCAATAGGAGACCAGCGCCAAGTGAAAGTTATTTGGTATATATTTACAGATATTTCTAAAGACAAACCTCCTTATAGACAAACCAAACCGAGAAAACAGCGTGGAAAATGATGTGTCGCCCGAAATGGGACCGGCACGACGATTATAAACTCGGGTTTTCTCGCGGTTCCGCAGATGATTCATATGGGTCATCAACTGGTCATTTGACTGGGTGGCAGTTCTGCGCCGAATTGACCGGCGCCGCGGATATTTCAAGCACCGCCATCAACTGCGGGAGGCCAAATCCAAGATGTAGCCGAACTCTTGACTTCCTGCTCCCTCAAGTAGGCGAGGTTGGGTCTCGTCCATCGTCTCCCGAGAAGCGTGAGGGTGGGACCTTCCTCCAATGGAGCCATGCGGCGGGTATCCCCGCTCTCTCGAAGCCCGCTGTCGGACGGGCTACCGCTCTCAAGATGAGATAAGACCGGACCTCGGGAGCAGGCGGAACCCATGAGGGGAAAGCGAAATTAACCGGGACAGAACCCCGTGGTTCGGCGTACAGATCGCCCTCTTCGCCCCGGTGTTTATCCGCAGTCGCCTTTCCTATAGCCAGGAGCCAACAAAGGAGCTTCTCTCGAGCAAGCAGATTTGTTCCCAAGAATTGCCATGATCAATCCACATTACAAAACGCCTTTTGGCGGAACCCTCGTCGAAGAACCACATAATGTAATTTGACTATTTCGCTCGTTAACTGTTCGCTCTATCCAAATCCCCCATGAGCGAAATTCGTGGCCAGCCCAACCAGTATCACGGCGTTGGCCTCCAGGGCGAGGGCGACACTTTGTCCGTTTTTTCGCACCCTTTCAGGAGGAAGGCGGCCCGCACCAGGGAATCAAAACCAAGGAGCTCGCTCGCGAACAAAAAGCGGGCGAGAAAAGGGTTCGTGCTCATCTTTTGAGCCTCGGAATCAGAGGCGAAAACGATAGGTCAAGCCATGAAACAGGCAATGGCATGGCCCTCGTCAAAGTAATTATTGCCGGGAGGAAAGGGGTCCGGCACCGGCAAGCCCCATAGGTGGCAGCGGAAGAAAAGGGGGACATTCAAAAGAAATGTGGTGCCCCCAATCCCGAGTAAGCGTCTTGTTCCGAAAGCCTACGAGTTAAAGGCGGTAATGTCACAAAAAGCGAGTCAAAGCCATGGTCGCCGCCAGCACGGCTAACAACATTACAACGAGCCGGGCTTGACACCTCTACCGGATTCCGATAGCTATTTGAACAGTTGATAAAATGGGGAATGCGAAGGCCTCGGTGATCCCGGACGGTTATTCCCATAAGGATCCAGGTATCTGTAAGGATATGGAAAGACAAGGGGCTCCCCTCGGTCATTCCCACCGTCTTCCGTTTCTTGGACGGAAAGGGCTGGAGGCTGGAAGGTACGCCTCTCTCATAAAGACGGGATGGAAGGTCTCGAGGAAAGACGGTTTTCGTTTAGGAGGGAATCGTCATGTGGGAGATCCGCTGCCGTGACGAGTTCGGGTTCGGTTTCAAGGCAGGAAGGCAGGCTGAGAGGATTTACCGATTCTTCCTAAAACACGTAACGAGGTTGATGGGGTCAAGGCACCGGCGGCCAGATGAGGTGAGAAGGCGAGCCGCCAGACATTTGAAGGTCCTATCCGAGAGATACCCCGCCCAACTGGACCGGATAAGAGGCCTCTCACGGGCCCTGGGAATCGACGATCTGGATCTGGTCTGTGCTTCCCTCTTCGCCTCTTCCCTCCCCGGCACCGGCTGCACCAACTTCGCCGCCGTGCCTCCCGCCACCCGGGACGGCAAGGTCTACGTGTCTTGGAACTTCGACCTATCGCCCCTCTTCCGGTTGCTTCTGGGCAGGATACCCCTTTACGTCCGGGACATACCCGACACCAAACCCTACGTGTGCATGGGGCTTCCGGTGCTCTTCGGCATCGGTGTCATGAACGGCGACGGGCTCTGCTCCTGCGTGAACTCGGTGGGAGCCATGGACGGGGGCGAGGGGCTCACCTTCTTCGAGCTCAACAACCTGGCCATGGAGACCTGTTCCACCGTGGAAGAGGCGGTGGAGGTTTGGCGCCATAACCCGCGGGAGGTGGTGCCCGGCCTGGCGGCGGCCATAATCATGAACGCCAACAGCATCCTCGCCGACGCCTCGGGCAATGCCGTGGTGATAGAGCACTCCCACAACTTCATGGCGGTGGAGCGGGCCTCCGACCACGGAGGAGTGCTGGCCTCTGCGAATCACCACCAGTTCCTGGACCGGGCCCTATCCGGAGGCGCCGATCCCCGCAAGGAACCCCTCATCGCCGGCTCCTTCGCCAGGCTGGCACGCATGTGGGAACTCCTGGAAATGTTCCGGGGAAGTATCGACCTGAACGTCATACGCATCATAACCACCGACCACGGGCTCAATTACTCGACCCTCGAGGAATTCGGCATCAAGAAGGATCCCTACGAGGAAAGGGTGGACGACGCCACCATATGCTGCCATCCATGGAACGTCTTCCGACACCTCAGGCGGCTGGAGCTCCTGGAGGCCATGTTGGAGCTGAACATCGCCATGACCCTCAACAACCTGGTAATGGATCCCCTGCGCTGCACCGTTTACGTGACCCCTGGCCGGCCCTGTCGCAAACTACCGGTGCCCTTGTGGGTGGGAGACGCGCTGAGAATGGAATGGGCGGACAGGGCTCGCAAGGAGATAGACTACCGCCCCGAAAGAGGGGTCAGGACCGTCTCGCGAAGATCCGGCATTTTCCGCAGGCCTCACCAGACGAGGTCGAGCGAGGCCTTCCGTTCCTTGGTGATCAGGGCTTTCGCCGCCCTGGATCGGCTGCTGGCCGCGAGCCTTTCGGAGGGGGGATGAGGATGTCCGCCGAAACCGTGCCCGTGGAAGAACTTTACAGGCAGATGTGCCGGGCCAGGGAGTTCGAGATGGCCCTGGCCAGGCTATGGGAGAAAGGCCTCATATCCGGGGAGATGCACCTGGGGATCGGTGAGGAGGCGGTGGCGGCAGGGGTCGTCGCCCATCTGCGGGAAGGCGACGCCATATGCCTGGATCACCGCTCGACCCCGCCCCTGGTGGCCAGAGGGGTGGACCTGGAGGCGCTGGTCCTGGAAATGCTGGGCGACCCAGAAGGCCTGTGCTGCGGGTGGGGTGGGCACATGCACCTTTTCTCCCGAGAGCATTTGGCCTGTTCCTCGGGTATCGTGGGCTCCTCCGCCCCCCTGGGCCTGGGATTCGCCCTCGCTTCCCAGTACCTGGAAACCGGCGGCGTGGCGGTGGCCTTCTTCGGGGAAGGCGCCATGAACCAGGGCATGCTGCTGGAATCCCTCAACCTGGCAGCTGCCTGGAGGCTTCCTCTCGTGCTGGTATGTAAGGACAACCGCTGGGCCATCACCACCCGATCGCGGACCGTCACCGCGGGAAATCTGGCGAGAAGGGCCCGTTCCCTCGGGGTGCCGGCGCGCCGGGTGGACGGTACCCGGGTGGACCGGGTGTGGCGCGCGGCTCGCTGGGCGGTGGAGAGGGCAAGGCGGGGAAGGGGGCCTTCCTTTCTCCTGGCGCACTGCCCTCGGAGGGAAGGACACTTCTTGGGGGACCCCATGCTGCGGGTATACCGGGACCCACTGGGGCAGGTCCTGGAGATCGCCCCACCGCTACTGCGCTCACTCCTGGCCCGACCCCTTTCCCGCCTCGCAAGCCGCGTGCGATGCTTGGGCCAAATAGGAGCAACTCTGGGGGCGTTGGGCCTGGAGCTCCTACTGGAAGCAGACCCGCTGGAACGTTCCGGCAGGCTGTTGGAACCGAGCATGCGTGCCCGCGTCGAGGAGGAGGCGCGCCGGGAGGTGGAAGAGAAGGTGATGAGGGCCATGGAGAGGAGGGTAAGCCGTGCCTGAAATGACCTATGCCCAGGCCATAGACCACGCCCTCGGCCAAGCCATGGCCGAGGACCCGAGGATAGTGGTGTTCGGAGAAGACGTGGTGATGCTCCGACGGGAGCTCTACGTCCGCTTCGGGCCCCGCAGGGTGAGGCAGACCCCCATCAGCGAGGCCGCCTTCTTGGCCATGGGAGTGGGGGCGGCCATGGCGGGGTTGCGCCCGGTGGTGGAGATCATGATGGTGGACTTCATCGCCGTGGCCTTCGACGCCCTTCTAAATCAAGCCACCAAGATACGGGCCTTCTCGGGCGGCAAATGGAATGTGCCATTGGTGGTGAGGACTTCCTGCGGCGGGGGCTACGGGGACGGCGGGCAGCACGAGCAGTGCCTGTGGGGCCTGATCTCGTCCATGCCCGGAGTGTCGGTGGCGGTCCCCTCCAATCCCCAGGACGCCGCTTCCCTGATGATCAGCTGCCTCCAGAGCGAGGACCCGGTGGTGTTCATGGAACACAAGCTCCTCTCGGACTACTGGCGGGATTACCTGGGCGGAGGGAGTCGGAAAACGGTCGCCTTCGACGTACCGGAGAACGGCAGGATAGGCAAGGTGGAAATACCCGTCAAGCCGTTTCCCCCAGGGAAGGGTAAGGTGGTCAGAAAAGGTGAGGACCTGACCATGTTCTCATTGGGAGTGGGAGTACACCGATGTCTGGAGGCCGCAGAAAGGCTTGAGGAGAAGGGGATCCAAGCCGAGGTGGTGGACCTGAGGTGGGCCAGCCCCCTGGATCGGGAACTCATAACTTCCTCCGCCGAGAGGACGGGAAGGGTGTTGGTGGTGGACGAGGATTACTCGGCTTATGGCCTGAGCGGCGAGATAGCCGCGGTTCTCGCGGAAAACGGCTTGCGCCCCGCTTTCGGGAGGTTAGGCACCGAGGGTGTCATCCCTTACGACGTGCGAAGGGAGGCGAAGGTTCTCCCCAACGCGGCACGGATAGAGCAGGCGGCGCTGACCTTGGCGAGCGTCTGAGAACCCTGTGGAGCGGCCGGTCCTGCTACTCCCGGGCTGGTGCGGGTAAGGGGAACGGGGCCCTGAAACGGTACGCGCCGATCCATGAGGGAGGGTTTCGGCCTACGATCGAGCCACCCTTCTTTGAATCGCTACGGAAAGCGAACGAGGTCCGATAGATACCGAGGAAAGGAGGCCCATGAGATCTTCCGAGGGACACGCTGACGTGAACGGCATCCGCATCTATTACCGGCTCTTCGGATCGGGGGAACCGGTGCTCCTCATCCAGGGCCTGAGTGCCAACTGCGACTGGTGGGGCGAGGCCTTCCTGCGCCCCCTGGCCGAGAGGTTCCTCCTGGTGGCCTTCGACAACCGGGGAGCGGGAAGGACCACCCGGGCGGAGGGTCCTTACAGCATTTCCCAGATGGCTGACGACGCGGCGGCGCTCATGGACTTCCTCGGGCTCAAGAGCGCCCACGTGCTGGGCGTGTCCATGGGCGGCATGATCGCCCAAGAGCTGGCCCTGAGGCACCCGGAAAAGGTGCGGAGGCTGGTTCTTTTGGTGACCACCTGCGGCGGCAAGGAACAGGTGCTTGCCAAGCCCGAGGTCTACCAAGTGCTCTACGCGGGAGGAGAGAACCTGGACCCGAAGCAGGTGGCCAGGGCCACGCTCTATCTCCTTTTACCCGAGGGCTTCATCCGGGAGAACCCGGAGAAGATGGAGGAGTTCGTGGAAGTCTTTCTCAAGGCCCCCATAGCCCCCGAATGCTTCCGGCACCAGCTGCAGGCCATAATCAATTGGTCCAGCCATTCGCGATTGAAGGACTTGGCCGCGGAGACCTTGGTAATCACGGGATCCGAGGACATTCTCATACCCCCGGAGAACTCCCGCATCCTGGCGAATGCCATCCCCAAGGCCAAGCTCCTGGAATTTCCTGGGGTAGGGCACGGTCTCATCTCTCAAATACCGGAGCAGGTGTCATCGGCAATACTGGAATTTCTAACCAATTAATAGGTGCAGGTAGGGCTTTACGAGGCGGAAAGACTTTTAAAGCGGTTGTTGGTGGAACGGGAAACGATAGGCTCCTTTGAATCGAATTGAGGTGATGCACATGGAAACTCCGGACAAAAGGGCCTTTTTGGTCTTCCTGTTGGCGGTCTTGAACTCGATGCTCATCTTGACCCTCTTTTCAACCGCTTTAGGTTGCGGCGGAAAGGCGGGTAGCGGACGGGGCCCGGCTGACGACGGTGGAGCCGGGAATTTCGTTAATAAAGACCCCGACATCACAGGGACCATCGAAAGGATCGCCGTGTTTACCGCATCCCAGGAACAGGTCCCACCTCCTCCTGGCCACGGGGAACGCAGCGTGGGGATACTGGAGATAAAAGCCCATCCCGCCCACCCTTCCGCTTACCAGGCCGCCTCGGTTAAGGTGACGGGGGAAACGGAGATGGTCCGCGAAAAGAGCCGCGAGAAGCTTCATTTCGCCGACCTCGAAAAGGGGATGCTGGTGAAGGTCTGGTTCCAGGGACCGGTGGCGGAAAGCTGGCCGGTGCAAGCTACAGCCGGAAAAATAGCGGTGGTGGAATAGCGGTACCCCAGCACGGATTCGGACCACTCGAAAGAGAGCGATTAAGCCTTCCTCAAAAGACCCAGATAAAAACCGAAGAAAATCGATGTCAGATTGTCAATGTGTCTTGCAGGAAGCCTGCCAAACTTAATGGTATTTGAACGTGCGTTCAAATTATTATATAATTTTCCTGGATGATTGAAATATCCATTCGGCTGCGGCTTTGGGGGTGCAGGGAATGGCGAAAATCACGTTAGAGAGGGTCAAGGGGCTTCGGGATCGGGAACGCCACCGCTACCGCGAGGAGAGGCCGAGATCCCTCGAGCTCTTCGGGCGAGCGAAACGATCGCTGGCGGGTGGAGTGCCCATGTCTTGGATGCGGATATGGCCAGGAGGCTTTCCCGTCTTTTTGAAAAAGGCCAAGGGATCCCGCGTTTGGGACGTGGACGGACATGAGTACGTCGATCTTTGCTTGGGCGACACGGGGGCCCTCTGCGGACACGGCAATCCTCACGTGGCGGAGGCGGTCTGCCGCCAGGCGAGGGAGGGAGGTCTCACCACGCTCCTCCCCACCGAAGACGCCCTCTGGGTGGGAGAGGAGCTCACCCGGAGGTTCGGGCTGCCGCGCTGGCAGATTTTGATGACCGCCTCCGACGCCAACCGCATGGCCCTTAAAATAGCCAGGGAATTCACGGGAAAGAGAATTACCCTGGCCTTCAACGGCTGTTACCACGGGACAGTGGACGAGACCTTGTGCGTGGAGATCATGGGCCATCTGATACCCATCCCTGGCATGATGGGTCCCCTGATCACCGATCCCTCCACCACTACCCGCTTGATCGAGTTCAACGACGTGGACGCCCTGGAGAAAGCCCTTGCTCCCGGAGATGTGGCCTGCGTCATCACCGAACCCGTGCTCACCAATGTGGGGATAATACATCCCGAACCCGGATTCCACGAGGCCTTGCGGGAACTCGCCCGCAAGCACGGCGCCCTGCTGCTCATCGACGAGACCCACAGCATGTGCGCTGGCCCGAGGGGAGTGACCGGAGAGATGGGCTTGGAGCCGGATCTTTTCACGGTGGGAAAGTTCATCGCCGGCGGCTATCCCGCGGCGGCCCTCGGTCTATCCGAGGAGATCGGAGGATGGCTGGAGGAAAGGCGACCATGGCACAACTTCTACGGCTTCGGGGGCACCCTCTCGGGGAACCCCACCGCCATCGCTGCCATGCGCGCCGCCCTGGAGCACGTATTGACCGAGGAGAACTTCGACCGGATGAAGGAGTTGGGGCGACGGATGGAAGAGGGCCTGGCCAAGTTGATAGAAGTCTATGAATTGGACTGGTACGTTTCCCGCATCGGCTGCCGGGTGGAGTTCCGATTCCTCCCCCACCCGCCGAAGAACGGCAGTGAGGCCCTTTTCACCGAGGTACCCTACAACGCAGTTGACGTGGTAAGCGAAGGCCTCACCGGACCTTTAGACGAGCTAATCCACCTCTACTGCGCCAACCGGGGCGTGCTCCTCACTCCAGTACACGAGATGGCCCTGGTGGGCCCCGACACCACGGCGGAGGACGTGGATCACTACTTGGGGGTGATAAGAGAACTACTCACCGAACTCACTGGCTGACGCGGAGCGAGCCCTTTGCCGAAGGACTTCATCTCCCTTCGAAATCTCCTCTCGCCATACGAGGGCCTTGCATTTTCCCCTTCCGCGATTCATCTTGATCGCTTCCCACAACCCGAACAGTCAGGGCGATCGGGTTCAGGGAGGGGCATATTTTTCAAGAGCAATCCATTTTTGCCGCCTTGAGAAAATTCTTGCCGACATAAAAGGTTCGGGTTGAAAAAATATCCGTGATCAAATAGTATTTTTCTTGAATTTTGACCTTCTCGAGACCGACGGAGGGTACTATGGGAAAGAAGAGAATGGGAGACCACCGGAGGAGGGAGATATTGGATGCCCTCTATCGGTGTCTTCTGCGCAAATCATACAGCGAGACGTCCATAAGGGAAATCGCCAAAGAAGCGGGTATAAATCCCGCCTTAATACATTACTATTTCAAGAACAAAGAAGAGATGCTTCGCTGTTTCGTGGAAGACCTGTTCCAATCTTACAAGCAGAAATTGGAATCTCGTCTCCAGGAAATGGAAGCCAACGGCCAATCCGCCGCCAGCCAACTCAACGAGTTCCTTTCCTTCTTCAACCGGCGCGTCACCGGCGACGTCAAGCTCCAGAAGGTCTTCTTCGAGATCTGGGAGGTCGCCCTTCATCACAGGAGAATCAAGAACGCGGTGAAGAAGATATACTTAGAATGGATGGAGGCCCTTGCCGACCTCTTGAGACGCGCACTGCCGGAGTTGGAAGACCCCAGCGACACCGCCACCGCCTTGGTGGCCATGCAGGAAGGGATCGGCATATTCTCGTTCTTCTTCGGATTCAAGAACGAATACACCTTGGACCTCCTGGAGCGTTTACAGGGGCTTCTGCTGGGCCAGAGGGTCATCGCCACCGAAAAAGGGTAAACCTCGTTCCCCAAACCGGAAATCGCTTCCTTGCCCATTCTTCAAAGATCGCGACTAATCGTGAACCACGCGTAAAAGGACAAGGGGCGTAGGCGCTCATGACCCTCAAAACCCCTGCGCGGTCTCTTGGACCCTCCCTCGTCCGGGAAGACGTCTCCGCGCAACCAGCGCTTTACGGAGGTAAAGAGCCGCCTTCAGGAAAAGAGCAGCTTGGATCACGATAGATCTGCGGCACGACCCTTTGACCTGTGTACGCTAAGCGAAATTCCTCTTACGGCCTTGGCATGGTGGCTCGCGGTCAACTCTTATATGGGCGCGGCCTTCCCTCGTGGCCTTTCCCTTCTTTGCCATGAGCAGGTCTGCAAAGGCCTCGAGCCGAGCGTCCAACCCCGCTGGTGAGGTGTGTTCGTCAAAGACGAGGGTGAGCAAGGGCAGATCGAGCTTTTCGCAAAGCTCGGGTAGGATCGTCCGGCAGATGTTCTCGGGCATGCAAGTGAGAGGAAGGGCATGGATGAGCCCGTCGTAACCTTCCCGGCGAGCGGTGAGGGCCCCAGCCATCGTCATGTGCTCCTCGCCCCCCAGCACTTGAGGCAAATAGGGCCTGGCCTTGCGACGAGCCCAGTAGGACTCCAGGTTTAGCTTGGGATCCAACCAGACCGGATGGAGGAGCCAACGGTAGGTGCTGAGCACCGGTCGAGCCTCCACCCTGCAGTTCCAGGCCAACCTTCTCACCAAGTCCAGGTTAAGGGCGGGCTCCAACAAAACATAAAGCTCCCCCACCACCCTGACCCTCGCCACCGGCCCTTCAGATAGTGGGATTTCGAGGAAAGCCGTGCGAGCCTCCTCTGCCCTTTTTCTGATCTCCTTCAGGGTTGAGGCGGCTTCCAACCGGGAGAGGGAAGTCTCCAGGAGGCGGTCCGCCGCGCCCTTCACGGCCTCCCTGGGCCTTATCTCCCCGGCCATCCTCTCCAATTCGTCCACCGCCCGGGCCTTGGCGCGGAAAAGCCGCAGGGCTCGGGCGAGTTTTTTCTGCCAGCCCCTTCCCACCGCATTCTTCAGCTTTTCCAAAACCTCCCCGATCTGTTCCCTGCCAATTAGGAGGGACTCGAACCGGTAGCCCAGGTCCCTCAGTATTAGGTGTTGGGTCCTGCCATAATACCCGAACCGGCAGGCCCACATGCCGCACACCATGGCCAGCGTGTCCGCCCCCATCTCAAGGGCCGCTATACAGTCCCCAAGGGTCACCTTGAAAGGCAAGCAGACGAACTCCGGGGCATGCTTGGAACCCTCTTTCAGGGAATGTTGGCTAGGTCGAGGCGGCACCACCGCCTCCAGGCCCAGTTCTTCCACCAGGGCCTTCAGGGGGATGTAGGCATTGCCCATGTGCGGAAAGGCGATCCTCAAAAGCTCCTCCTCTTTCTGCGCAGCATGTCGACGAAGGCCTCCAGCCGGGTGTGGAATCCCGAAGGTCCGTCATGCTCGTCCAACACCAGCTCCATGAAAGGAACGCCCGGCCGCACTATTCCCTCCCGGCGTAGCATCTCCAACACCAATGAATCGGGACCACACCCGAAACTGGTCACGTAAAGGATCCCGTCCACGTCCCCCCGCCGGGACAGCAGGGCAGCGGATTCCGCCAGCTCCCTCTCATAGCTCCAGGACAGGGGAGGAATGGGAACCGGGATGCAGCCTCCCCCCAAGCCCTCATACATACAGCTAGTGAGGACCCGCGCCCCTAGGCCCCTGAGTCTTTCCAGTAAATGATGGCTCACGTGCCCATCGCCCAATAGGTAAGGATGGCCAATCACGGCCACGGTGGGATCCCCGTTTCCCGCAGCCAAAAGGCCGTCTTCGGGGTTCCCGCCGGAGATGGCGGACTCCAATGCCTTGGTCGGATGGACACCGCTCCTCAAGAGCCTGAAATATCTCTCGCCCGCGGCATAGGCCTTCCTGTACGCTCGGTAGGCCCTCCAGGGAGGGATCTTAAGCTTTTTCGCCAGTCCCATACACCCCCGCAAGAGAGGCTCCCGACCTCCAGAGACCAAGAACTCCGCCACTGGCGGCAAGTCTCTCAGCCCATGGCGCAGCATATCCGGGGCGGCCATGAGCTTGGGGCAAGTGAAAGTGTCGTGGGGCCTCTTCTCCACTTTGACCGGGCGCGGAACCAACAGCAAGTCTACGCCATCCCGAAGACGCAGGGCTTGCCCGAACAGGACCTTTACCGCCACGCAAATGTCCTCCACACATGAGGCCGAGCCTTCCTTGACGATCGAGGAGGTGGTAGGAGGCGACACCACCGCCTTGAATCCGCATTCCTCCAGGAAAGCCACCAGGAAAGGAGCGTATTTGTAAGCCGCCAGGGCCCTGGGGATTCCCACCACGGCAGCCTCACGACCGTCCCTCATATCCATCCCTTTCCCCACAGTTCTCCAGTCACCATCTCATGATACCCCAAACCACCCTTAGCTTCACCGCACGGCGACTGGCATCCAGAGAAAGGACCATCCCACATTCCGCTATGTGACATCCCCGCTCGCCTTGTCGGGACCGTCACGCTGATTTAGAATGTGGGCAACCAAACGTTGGGAAATGAGGAGGGGGAAAGGGTATTGAGCAAGGAGCGCCGCAAGGCTTTGAGGATTCTCTTCTTCATGCCCTCGTTTTTGTTCGCCTTCATGTTATTCCTCTCCCCTACCGTAGCCCTGACCCAGACCCAGCCCGTCGGAGGGGAGCAGCAGGGCATGAAGGTCTTCTTCTACCGCGGCGACGAGCTAGTGGCTGTGGAGAGGGATATTCCCGGAGGGGGCCAGATGGTAGAGTTCACCATTCTCGAGCTCTTGAAGGGTCCTACCGAAGAGGAAAAGGCCATGGGCCTAACCACCGAAATACCGGAAGGGGTGAAGATGTACTACACCTCCCGCTCCAACGACGGTAAGGAGTTCGGGGTGAATCTCTCACGAGAGCTACTCGTCCTGAAGGGGAACCCGAAAAGGGCGGAGAGGGCACTGACCCAGCTGGAAAGGACCATAAAAGAGGCCTCGGGAGCGGAGAAGGTGGAGATCACTATAGCCTCAGAAGCCGCTGGATCGCCGCCCGAGGACGCCTACACTGCCTTGGAGATAGGATCTGTCAAGAAGGGGGGATCGAGTCCGCTGGCGCTGGTGATAGCCCTGCTTGCGGTCTTAGCGGCCGTCTTGGTGATCACCTATTTCATTTACCTACCCAGAAGGAGGAAGGCCGTGGCTGCCAGGACATCCGCGGCATCCAGAATTCGGGGGCGCCGGCAAGGAAAGGGCGGCAGAAGGTAGATGAAAAAGCCTCTCTTTTTCATCCTCGTTGTCGCTTCAATAGCTCTAACGCTGCTTCTTTTTGCCTTCACGGCAGGATGTGCTCGCCCCACGACCAACGGCCACGGGGAAACGGGATCCCAGTGTAACGCCGTCTTGGAGGGAATTGACCGGCAACGGATCGAGCAGATCATCGCCTTTCTAACTTCAGAGCAAGCAGGAGGGAGGGCAACAGGCTCACCCGAGATGACCGGGGTGAGATCCTACCTGGTATCGAAGATGGAGGAGGCAGGCCTGGAACCGGCATCCTCTCTCGGTTTGGATGATTACCGGCAGGCTTTCCCAGTGCCAGCCAGAAACTGCTATATCGAAAACCCAAAGGAGACTGAGGTCGTCGAAGGGGTAAACCTGGTGGGAGTGATTCCTGGGAAAACCGACGACTTGCTTTTAATCACCGCCCACTACGACGGCATGGGTAAGGACCTGGACACTGGAGAGATATATCCGGGAGCCGATTATAATGCCAGTGGGGTGGCGGCAGCCTTGGAAATCTCCCGCTTTCTCCGCTCCCTCTCCGAGGAACCTGACTGGACGGTGGGGATAGCCCTGCTTGACGCGGAGGAATGTGGGGGATTCGGCTCCTCCGCACTGGCCCAACTCCTGGAAGACAGGGGCTTCAGGGATAGGTCTCGGGTGATAAACCTCGAGGGGTTGGGAGGAGGGGACGGTGATTACATGGACCTATGGGACCAGAATTTCAAAAAAAACAGGCCCGTGGTGGAGGCCATTCTCAAGGCGGCCGAAGATTTGGGGGTGACGGTGGAACTGGGAGGGACGGATCCCGGCACATCCGCTGCGGTCTTCTTCGCGTACCGGATCCCCGCAGTGAGCTGCGATTGGTCTTGGTTTGACCGAAAGGAACACCTTCATTTCCATAAGGTCACGGACACCCTGGAAAACATGAACCCGGAAAACGTAAAGCGAGTGGCCAGCGTGGTGGCCTTGGCCACCAACCGTTTAGCTTGGTCTCCTCGTTGAGGGATCTCCCTACTTGCTCCCTACTCCGATAACCTTTAATCGGTCTTCCGGCCTCGAAAAGATGCACGCATGCGTACACAGGTGCAAGCCTGCTCATAAATGGTGGGTGACGTGCTCCCCTTCTTCTCGGGAGACCCTCTCCATCCAAAGGTAGGGCTTGCGGATCTCCTCCGAGGTGGACCAGGGCGGAAGGCCTCCTGGGGGAGGTTCAGATGCGATGGTGGGTGACGTGCTCCCCTTCTTCTCGGGAGACCCTCTCCATCCAAAGGTAGGGCTTGCGGATCTCCTCCGAGGTGGGCAGATAGTCCCGATACCTCCAGACCAGGTTCAAGAAGTCCATTCCCCGAGTCTCGTATACCTCACGGCAGAAGAGTTCACCAATGTGATATTGCTGGAGTTTCAAGTCAAAACCGAGCATTCTCTCAATGAATTTCTCCGCTCCCGACTTGAGCTCCCTTCTTCTGCGAAAAGCCCTGCTCATCTCCTCATAGGAGGGTATGATGTCCCTTCCAGCCATGTCCATGACAAGGTTGCTGTACCCCTCCACCAAGGACATGAAAGCCTGGATGTCGGACAGGATAGCCCTCTGCTCTGGCGTGTGGATCACCGAAAGAAGCCCCCCTTCTTTCATGATCTCGTTAAGTCGTCGGGCGTCGGTGAACTCCTCTGGCCTGAGGTTCAGGCCAATCTCCTCTAGGCGCAGACTCACGCTGCTGAAATACTTCTCCATGAGTTCTTTCATATATCTCCTCAACCAGGGATGGGAGGCGAATTCGAAGGCATGGGTAACCTCATGGAGGGTGATCCACAACCTAAAGTCGGAGGGGACGAGCCCCAGGTTTCTCTCCGCCTTTAGCATATTGGGATAAACCACGTACAACTTTCCGCCGTCTTCCATGTCTGGCAAACCCAGGTCATACTGGCCCAGCACATTGCGAGCCAGATACCCTATGACCATGCCCAGTTGAAAGGTGAGTAAACCATGGGTTATCCGCTTTCCCCAAGAGGTCAGTGCTCCACCGCCACTCTCGAATTTCTCCAGGGTGCGGCGGTAGCTCTCTGCCAGAGGTTGAAAGACCAGTCGGAAGCTGTTTAGGTTGGCCCTGATCCACCCAGGGCGGTCGAGCACCAAGATGTCCCCGATGGGCTCCCGGGGCTGCAGGCGAGAATATTGCCGTACCAGCTCCACGCTGCGCTCCTTCATGGCCCGAAAATCCCGATTCACATCAGGACCCGGTGGCGAGACTGCGGCTGCCTCGGATTGGGCCACCAGAACGGCTATCTCCTCTGCCTGAGCCCAGTTCACCAGCTCTTCACTTTCCTCGGCAAAAACCTCCCGTACGATCTTGAAGAAAGGGACTTGCCGTGCGATCCCGTCCAGAAAACGGCTCGCCCACTCCAAACCCCTCTCCCAAGCCGTGAAGGAATCTTCCTCTTTCATGTCGCTCATGCCCTTTCGCCCATCTTCCGTTAAATGCGAGGTTAGCACATAGGCCCGCGCTGAACCATATCCCAGGCCATTTCCCTGAATTGCTATCTGCTTTAAAGGTTTTCGGATATCAGACAAACATCACTTCGTCGAGGCGTGGCCCATTTACTCCTTAGCGCAAGCCTCCGTACAGGATAAAGTCCTTTTCTTGGAATGAGCACCACCCAGCATCCCGAGGTCTCAGCGATACTACGTAAGTATTATTAAGCATCCACCTAAATTAACACCCATGGAGAATGGCTAACGCACTAGCCCACCTCTATCCTTAATCTTGGAGCTGTCGAGGAAGAACCTTGAAAAAGGCCCCAAGCGGACGCCGGGGAAATAGTGCCGCAGCAGACGGAACAACGTCGTGGGCGAGAGGTCGCATCACCAGTCGCAGCCCCCTTAAGCAGACGCCATTGCATTCCCCTAGCACCATCCGAAGCCGACTAGCCGAGACAGCCATCTACCCCTATAGCCATCGAAAGCAGCCCAGACGGACAAGCCGCAAAGCCCTCGCCCATGACGTGGAGTTTTCGGAGCAGGGATCGTAGCAGAGACGGAAAAGCGAAGCAGCACGGAACGCAGACACGACGCAGCAGGGTGCCAGTAAAAACCGCAGCACAGACGTAGCACCGTCGCCCTGAGGTATCCCCTGAATCCCCATTGGAGTCCGCATCAGCGGAAGGCCCCGCTCCCCCCAGCGGGGCCTTTTCTTTTAAGTGAGAACTTGATTTTCGACGCAAACTCGAAAGAGTGAAAGTCTTGCCGAACATCTCGTCAGCGCCTTCCTCGTCCCAAATGGAGATTGACATGCCGAGCGGAACGAAAGAATTTAGCCTCTCTTTGCCCCTGATGGATCCAGCCGATTGTCGCGAACCAACATTTAGGTTAATTTATACCATCGACGTCACCTTAAGGTTCAATCAAGATATCCAAAAGGCGCGTGGAGGGGTGATAAATGACTTCTCGATGCAGGGGGTGTGGCCTTCCCAAACCCATTGGTAAAAAGCTCATTTGGACTTCGCGTGGGGAGGTTTACCCGCGCCATCCCGGTGGTGAGAGACTTCTCTTCCTCGACGCCTCTTGGGCACGTGCTTTGGCACAACACTTGAAGAAGGCGAACGCCGAAGACTTGCTGCAAAGGCTAAGGGGTTTGCGACGGGAGCACACCAAGAGAAAGGCGAAGGAATCAATTGGAAGATGGGCAGGCTTCCTTTTGAGAAGGCGCGTTACTGGAGGTCATATCCTCCAAGAGATACTGAACGAACTCACATTTTACGGTTACGGGAAGCTGAAAATAAAGGAGTTCAAGCCGAGAAAGCTCTTCCGAGTCAAGGCTATCCACGCTTATGACGACTTCTTCCTTCCTTCCGACCTTTGGGGGCTCTGGGAAGGCACCCAGAACGTGACGTCCACTATGTTGCTGGAAAAGGAGGAGGAAGGGTCCTACGTCCTGGTCTTGCGCACCAAGGAAAAGGTCGGGGAAATACACGAGGCCTTGCGAAAGCAAAACAAAAGGCGCGAGCTCCCTCCTCCGGTAAAAGAAGACGAGGTCATATCCCTGTGTCCCAAATGCCACCGCCCAATCTATCCAGGACGAATGAGCTGGGTCAAAGATAAGGGAATATTGGTCGACGAATCTACCGGCCGCAGGTTCATCGTGACTCCTGTGGCCAGCTGGGCCTTGGTTTTCTCCACGTTGAAGGAGGAAGGCCCACAAATCCTTGACTCCTTCAAAGAGGAGCTTGCCAACAGCAATAGGTCCCATGCCGGCCCCGGATTGGGGAAGGACATCAAAGCTTTTTACAGGGATTATTTCCTCTCATTACCCTTTCTCGGTTGGGGAAAGCCCGTCCGGGTAGCGAGAAAGCCCTTCGTGGTGGAGGCCGAGTTGCTGGGAACGCCCTTTCCCGAAATTCTCGCCGCGGACATGCGGGGCCGCTTCGGTGCCCTGGAGAGAGAGGATTGGACGGTGGAGGTGAAAACGGCAAAGGACGGGAGGCAGCGATTCCTCATGGGGCCCTCTTGGGACGGACCTTGGACTTCCCTGGGAGCGGCAAACATCCCCCCTTCCCACCCAGGAATACTCCTACCTTAGCGGGCAAGACCAGACCCCCATCGGGCCTTTCCCCCCGCGGTCCGACCATTAAAGGGGAGGTTTGTCAGGCTTTACGCTCTCCTTGTCCTTGAGCACTATGCCCCTCTCGATGGCCCAAAGCACCGCGTTGGTGCGGTCGCTCACCCCTATCTTCCTGAATATGTTGCGAATGTGCACTTTCACCGTGTGCTCGCTTATGAAAAGGATGTCCGCGATCTGGCGGTTGTTGTATCCCTTGGTCATGAGCTTGAGGACGTCTAGCTCCCTTTGGGAAAGGCCCTCCAGTCCCTCATCCCTCTTTTTGTCCCCTCCCTCCTCAGAGATCTCTTCCAGGAGCTTGCGGGCCACCGAGGTGGATATGAGGGATTCACCTTTTGCCGCCGCTCGCACCGCCTTGACCAGTTCCTCTTTGGCGGCGTCCTTGATCACGTAACCGATGGCTCCCGCCCTTATGGCCTGTTTGGCGAACTGCTCGTCATCGAAAACGGTTAGGGTTATGGCTTCTATCCTCGGGTGGGCCTGCTTGAGCCTGCGGATCAGCTCTATGCCGTTCATGCCAGGGAGCTGGATGTCCACGATAGCCACGTCGGGAGGGAAGCGCTCCACTTTTTCCAAGGCCTCCTCGGCGGTTCTTGCTACCGCCACCACCTGGATACCGCCCTCCCTCTCCAAGATGCGGATTAGCCCCTCCAAGACCACTTCGTGGTCGTCCACCAGCATAACTCTGATGACCTGCTTTTCCATCTCAGACCTCTTTTCGCGAGATCATGGGTATTCTCACGGTTATCCTGGTTCCCTTGCCGGGGGCAGAATCGATGAAGAGCTCTCCTCCTAAAAGCTCCGCCCTCTCCCGCATGGCCATTATACCGAGGTGTTTGCCGCTCTCTTGGGACTTACTTAAGCCCGAGGGGTCAAATCCCACGCCGTTGTCTTCCACGGTGAGGACCAAATCCCCGTTCTCCAGAAAGGCCCTCACCCTTACCCAGTCGGCATTTGAGTGTTTGCGCACATTGGCCAGCTGTTCCTGAAGGATGCGGAAGACGGCCAGCTCCACCGGGGGAGTTAGATTGTCCAAGCCCTGGAGATCCAACTCCACGGTGATGGCGTATTCTTCCTCATATTGTTCGGCATAACGAACGATGGAATCCTTAAGCCCCAATATGTCCAGGGATACAGGACGCAGATTGGCCATTATGGCCCTCAATTCCTGCAGACAATCCTTGGCCCTCTGTTGAACCTCCTCGATCTCTTCCACCGCCAAAGCGGGGTCTTCCTTGAGGAAATCCAAGGCAAATCCCGCAGTGTAAATGATCTTAAGGAGGGACTGGGCAATGCTGTCGTGAAGCTCCCGAGCGATCCTGGCCCTTTCCTCTTCGTGGGCGGTGTTCACCCGGGAGAGCAAATGGTCCATCGCCCGGCGCTTAGCCATGACCTCTCGGTAGAGGTTGGCGTTCTCCCAGGCCATGGACACGGTATCGGCATAAGACGCCAGGAGCTCCTGATTCCTGCGACCTATGACAGCCCAAGCGTCGTCCGTCTCCAGATAAATCAGGCCCCGAACCATCCCTCCTATCCTCAGGGGCAGTAAGGCCACGAAACTTCCCGGGAAAGGTTTTATGAAGGCCACCGACTGCCTTTCATCTGGCTTGAACACCACGATGTTGCCCTCGTAAACCGCCCTCGCCTCTGGAGTCTCGGCAATGGGGGATAGGGGGAAGGGCTTTTTCTCCTCCACCAAACGTCTTTCCCATTCCCCTTCTCCGTCCTGATATGCCCCTAAAGGCACCAAGGACTCGCCCTCCAGCCCAAAAAGCACCGCCCTGCGGAAGCCCATATCCTGACAGGCTCCTTTCAAAGCGGCGAATACGAGGCGGTCCCGGTCCGGGATGGATCGAATGCGGTTCAAGAGGTCGTTGAAACCCCTTATCATCTCCTCCTGTTGGGCGGTGTAGTAACGGGTAACCATGCTGCTGGCCTGGAAATAGAAGTTCCAAAGCACTTCCGCCGCATATATGGTCTCGTCGGGAGTGCCTCCTTCTCTGGCCCAGATCTCCCTAATACGCCTCCACACGATCTCGCTTCCCACTTGAAGGGCCCTGAGGATTTCGGAAAGATCTAGCCTTTTCAGGTCCCGGATATCCAGGGGATTGGGCGGGACCTCACCCTTCTTGAGGTGGCCCAAAAGGGAGAGGTATGCCTGTCGGCTGTAATCTTGAAGGGCGATTCTGAACTCAGGCGGCATTTCCTGAAGGGATGGCATGGAGCGAGAAAGTCTTTCCGCTATCTCGCTGGTAACGTCATCTGCCTGTTCCTCCAGCTTTTCCACCAGGGCAACGATCTTTTCGGAAACCAACATCGCACCTCCGCGCCCACGAATCTTGCCCGCACGGCTCCGTGAACCGCAATTCGGGGGAAAGGACGCCACGAGACGAATGGCTCGACCCCGCCGAGAAGGCGGTCAGACATGCCTTTTCGGGCAAACCCGCTCAGTCCGCAGTTCTATTCTACGACGAATTGGACGGTCCTTCTGTTGTTTTCCGCGTTCGCCTCCCCGGGCACGGTGCTCACCGAAACCTCGAGCACGTTGCGTACCCCTCCGGTGGCAGGCCTCAGTCCCTTGAAGGTCACCTTGACCGTGCTGCCCTGGGCAATGTGGGATATGGTCTGTTCCTGACGTACGGGGCTTGTTCTGGCATCGGAATAAAGCTTTATCGAAACCACCAGGTCTTTTTCGGCCCGGGTTCCCTGATTCTCGACCGCCACCGTGACCGATAGGGTGCTGGTGCGGGGCAAGCGGAGTATCTGGGAAGAATCGCTTCTTCCCGCCGGATCCAGTGTCACCTGGGTGATGGCCACTCCCCTGATCTCCCCCTGGCGGAAGGCTTTCAGTAAAGAATTCACTCCCGATGAGGTAACCATGTTCAAATCCCTCATCCAAGTTGACTCCGGCAAAACCCTGTTTTCCCAAGCCTCATATCCCTTTGCCCTCTCTACCACGAACTCACGGAAGTGATGGTAAAATCCATCAGCATAGACCAGAAGTCGAAGGTTTTCCGCCACCCCCGAAGCGTACACGGAAACATCCTGAGCACCCACCGCGTTCACCAGATCGGGACGGATTCTCTGAACGGCCCGGTACCTGTATTCGAGACATGCCAAAAAAGACGAGTGGGCCTTTTGAAGCTCCAACGGGGGTTCGACTTCCCCAGCCTTTTCCCACAACTCGCGGCACTGTTGTTCCATTTCCCGAAGGCGGGCATCCAGCTCTTCTCGGGAAGTGGCAAGGCGGTCCAGCTCCGAGAGGAATTGGTTCCAGGAATTGGCTTGGGCGGCGGTGGCTTCGGCAAACGGTCTTACGCGATTGAGGTATTCCAGAGCCTGGTTGGGAGGCTCTTCTTTCTTACGGCCACAGGTTAGGTTGAAAACCCAGCAACCGATGAGTAGAAAGATCACCGCCAGCACCACCGCAGGTGCTGGGCTGCGCCGCCTCCTCCTGCGGGCAAAGCGAGGTGACCTACCCCGATAAACGCTTCTTTCGCCCCACAATCCAGATTCCCCTCCGACTCTCCCCATCACTTGTTCAATGGTTCTTCTTACAAAATCCCCCCTCCCGCCAATCAGCTCGATGACAGAAGGGCTCAAAAGTCCTGTAAATGAAGCGGGTCCATTGCCTCCATTTTAAAAGGGACGGCCGACGCCGTCCCCTCCGCACTGGTGGGCGAGGCGGGACTCGAACCCGCATGCTCCTTCGAGCACTGGACCCTGAACCCAGCGCGTCTACCTATTCCGCCACTCGCCCTCCCATTTTCAGGGCGATTTAAATTATATCAGCACCATGTTCTATTATCCACGAGCTAGCCATCAACATGTACCAGGAAGGGACAGTGCGAGAAAGGGAGGTGAAGGCGTGACCATCGGAGACTTCCAGGACTTGATGGCCCGCATTTATCTCGACAGGGATGCCCGTAGGGGCGTCCACGCCACCTTTTCCTGGCTGGTGGAGGAGGTGGGCGAGCTGTCCCGGGCTTTAAGAACGGGACACGATGAGGCATTGCGAGAGGAGATGGCGGACGTACTGGCTTGGCTTTGCAGTCTGGCCAATCTGACAGGGGTGGATCTGGAGGAGGCCGCGTCGAAATACGCAAATGGGTGTCCTAAGTGTTCTCGTAAACCCTGTCGCTGTCCTTAGTCTTCACCGCCTCCAACGATGGAGGCCTTGTCAGGCGAGAATTCCCTTCTGCGCAAGGGCGTTCCAAACGTCGCCAGGCATTTCCTTGCTACCCAGCTTATATCCCACGCCCTCAAGCACCCGCTCTCACCTGGATGTGCAAGTCCCCCTCCTCATCCAGCTGCCAATCAACCTCGCCCTCGCTGTCGAAGGTTACCTCGTAGATGCCCAGAGAGAGGCCGGCCAAGAGAAGGTGCATGCAGGGGTTTTCCACGCGCATGGAAAGCCCTTTTTCGTCTACCTGAAAGTGGACCACGTTTCCCAGGCCTCGAAGCGCCATCTGAGCGCGAAAATCCCCGAAGCTCCTTACGTTTCTGGCCGTCATCACGCCACTTTTCACGAAACGTCGCTGCGCCTCCACCACCACACGGGGTATCTCCTCCCCCAACTCCTTTTCCAATTCCTCGAAAATAGCGTCGATTGTGGCGGGCCCGAACATGGCCATCCTCCAGCCTGTGTCCCGGTGGACGATCATCCCCTTATCCGTGTCCCACCTGAAATAGCGCAAACCCATGGGGCCCCCACACCCTGGACACCTCTCCAGGCGGATATCTCCAGGTTTTTTCGAATAGGGTCGAGGTTTCAACCTTTCCATCAGCTCCAGGGGGTGGCGGGAGACCACCCCTGTGACCTCGTATATGCCAGGGCTCAGTTCCTTGTAGGTGGCACTGGCCTCCCGCAGGTCTATGGCCTCGAAAGAGCCCACCAAGTCGCCACAGAAAAGCTCCAGGCAATAGGGGTTTTCCACCAATATCGTCACATAGTCACCCTTTCCGTGTATCCTCCTCACGGACTTGAGTTGGATGTTCCCGTATCCCATGACCTTGCCCAAGGAGTTGATGCTCTTGATGACCGGACGAAGTCCAACCAGCGCCCGTACCACCCATTTGACCAGCGCCGGATAAGCCTTGCTTATGAAGTCGAAGGTGGCCCTCCTTTTGGCCTCGACGATGATTCGTTCCAGGGACATACCGATGAGTCTCTCTATCTCTCGAAAGGTACCCACCACGTTTTCTATCTCAAAGAAGACCATGCGATGGTCAGGGTTCTTTCGCTGGACAATGGTACCGTTATCAAGCCACACGTGTTCCTTTACCAAGCGAAGAGCGGCACCGCAATCCGGGCACAATTTTATGCCAGCCATTAATCCACCTCCCATGCCACCCCTTCAAAGCTAGGCCATCACGCTGGATTCCTATACCTTCCCCTCTTGCCACCGTCACAGCTATCCATTCCCCAGGCTCAAACGACCTCCATCGAATCTCGCTCTTCAGCGCTTCCTAGCCAACTGCGAAAAACCATTTTTGTCGCTCGCGCGTTTTGCAACTTCTATCGGCCAAAAAACGCGTCATTTTGAGTATGGGGGACAATAACCGACCTCACGACCGAGGCCGAAACGCGCAAGTCACTCACGGCATCGAGGCAGCGAAGCCCGGTCTTCATGAACGCCCATTCATGCCATCTCTCCATCAACCATTCGGGCCTTCTTCCTGCTCATAAAGGGCCCGCCAAAACTCTCCTTCCGAGCCCCAAGACCCCTAGTCAAGAGAGCCCAGCTCCAAGCTCGATACCCAGCTCAAAGCTCAATAATATATCCACTCAAAGCGAGAATGCCGGTCTCCCCACCTAGCAATGCTTTCTAACAGTGGTCGTCTGAAATTCCAGGGAATCCACTTTTGCTGGATAAGAGCGTCGAGAATGCGTTCTCCTGTCCTTCCTATTTTTCCCATTTCGTATAGGCGGGAGTACACCTCCGCTAGCGGGTAGAACTTCTGCTTCACGAAGAGATAGTCGGGCTCGAGGAAAAGGCTCACGTCCAATGAGCTTCGCCCGTCGAAAATGGTATCCACATGCCTTCCGGTGAGAAGTCCCTTCTTCCGGCAATATTCAAATAGTTCGGTGTTAGGGTATGGATGATATGTGGAAACCTGCATGCAATGAGGCCTGGCCATGGCGTTGAGCTTGATGGTCTCGAGAAGGGACGCCAGATCCTCATCCGGAAGGGAGACCATATTGGTGGATACGGTCTTTATGCCATATTTACGGCACAAGCGGAAGGCTTCCACTATCTGGGAATTAGACATGTGTCTCCGTAGGACCTTTCTCCTCAACTTCTCGTCGCCGCACTCTATCCCCATGCAGACCACAGAGCAGCCCGCCTCGGCCAGCAACCTCACTGTCTCCTCATCGAGTAAGTTAACCCTGGAGTTACAGATGAAAGGCAGCTCGATCTCCTTTTTGTACCTATGGGCCAGTTCCCTGAACCATTCCCGGTCCAAGGTGAGGATGTCGTCATCGAAGCGGATGTACCGAAGCCTCTTTTCTTTGTCGTCCTGGATGATGCGCCGTATTTCCTCCATGACCCGGTCCACACTGTGGAACCTCACATATTTACCTCGGTTGGGGTATATCCTCCTCTGGGCGTGGTTTGAACAGTAGGTGCAGCTGTACGGACACCCCCGGGACGCCATGAGGGTGCCCCTCTCGTGCTGCTGAGGACAGAAGTTGTCTGGGTCGAAAATGGTGCGGTCTGGGAAGGGTAACTCGTCCAGGTTTTCCAAAAGCGGCCGGACAGGATTACGAACCACGTTTTCCCCTCTCCTGAACCAAAGGGACTTGATCCGGGTGGGATCTCGGCCCTCCTCCAAGGCCGCACATAGCTCCGCAAGGGCCTCTTCGCCCTCCCCCAAGCACACGGCATCGAAGGGCGCGTCTCTCAGCGCCCCTTCCGGGTCGATGGTGGGGTGGGCACCCCCTCCCACCACGAAAAGGTTTGCCATCTCCTCCTTCACCCACTTGACCCACTTTTGGACATGAGGAAACATGTGAGTGGTGGAGGAAACGGCCAAAAGGTCCGGCTTCTCCCTTTCCACCATATCCAGCAATTCCTCCCTATGGAGGGGCTTGGTGACGTGAAGCAAAGAGGTCCTGTGCCCTTCCCTCTTCAAGTAGGCGGAAAGGTACGCTATTCCGAGGTAAATACGGCCCTCGGGCATATAGTGTTCTTCGTCATATTGAAAAAAATCCGGATAGAGGAAAGTGACCTTGATTCCCAATAGGCTCACACCTCCGGTGCCACACCTCCATTATCAGTGGGCAAAAACCAAATCCCATCCACCATCCCACCAAGGGTATGGAATTCGAGTAGGCTTGCCTAAGCCCTTTCTTCAGTTCTCCTAATTATAAGTTAATGAGGATGGGCTCTATGGCGGTGCTTTCTTAAACTTCACGGTGGCGCCCTGCATAACCTCAGTCCCAGGGGTGGGCACCTGTCTCAACACTTTTCCATCATCGGCGGGATCGGTGACGGTCCGGTCCTGAGGGAATCCTACAAGGGCCTGTCGGCCGGTGACCTCATCCTGCTCTCCTCCCCACCTCCAGCTTCACGGTGGCGCCCTGCATAACCTCAGTCCCAGGGGTGGGCACCTGTCTCAACACTTTTCCATCATCGGCGGGATCGGTGACGGTCCGGTACGTGACGTCCACCAACAGACCAAATCCCTCCAGCTTGTTCCTGGCCGCTGTCTCGGTCATGCCCACCACGTTGGGAACAACCACTACGGCGGGTCCTTTGCTCACCGTAACGGTAACCGTGCTTCCCTTGGGCACCTTTTGCCCTGGAGCAGGGCTCTGGGACAAGACCTTGCCCTCGGGGACATCGGCACTGAACTCCTCCCTCGCCTCCGCCTTGAATCCCGCCGCGCTCAAAGTCTCCAGCGCCCTATCCCTATCCATGCCCACCACATTGGGCACAACCACCTTCTCCATCTCCACCCCGACCGTCAGCTTCACCAGGGTAGTGGGGGATACGTAGGCGCCTTCCGCAGGATCCTGGGAGAGCACTTTGCCCACTTGGGCGGGATCCTCTACCGGGCGAGGGACCCTTTCCACGTTCTGCAAACCAGTATCCCTCAGCAACTGAAGCGCTTGGTCCTCCATCAGCCCTGTCACCCTGGGCATCCTCATCTCCCGGGTAACGGTGATGTTCACCTTCTCGCCCTTTTTCACCATAACCCCCGGCTCAGGATCTTGATCCACAACCACTCCTGCCTTCTCGGAAGCCCTCTTGATATACGAAAAAGTGACCTCCCCCACTTTAAGGCCCGCTTCCTCCAACACCCTCCTTGCCTGCTCTTCGCTCATCCCCCTTAGGTCGGGCACCTCTACCTTCGGCCCGCCCCTGCCCATGGCGAGGGCCAGCACCAAGAGGAGCGCTGCCAGAATCCCCACCCCCACCAGCGCCCAAACCCACCAACGGGAGGGCCTGACCTCCTCCGACGAATCCACAGGGACCGTCCTTTCTGCCGTCTGGGAACCATCGTGGAGAAGCGGCGCCGCGGATACCGGCAAGCCCTCTAAATAGCGAAGGAGGTCGGCTTTCATCTCCTGAGCTGTCTGATAACGGTTGGCAGGGTTCTTGGCCATGGCCTTCATTATGATGGCCTCCAGGGCCGGTGAGACACCAGGCACCAATCGGGACGGGGGAATGGGATCTTCCTTGACCTGTTTGTAGGCCACCGTCATCGGGTTGGGATCGTCGAAAGGCACTTGCCCGGTGACCATCTCATAAAGAACCACGCCCAAGGAGTAGATGTCCGATCTACCATCCACGGCAAGTCCCTGGGCTTGTTCCGGGGAAATGTACTGGGGAGTTCCCATTACCACGCCCGTTTGGGTCATGCCATTCCCCGCCCCGACCCGAGCTATCCCAAAATCCATCACCTTCACTTGACCGAGGTGGGTGATGAATATGTTATGGGGCTTGATGTCCCTGTGCACCAACCTCCTTTGATGGGCGAACTGGAGGGCGGAGGCGATCTCGGCGGCTATTTCTGCGGCCCGGGAAGGACTTAGCCGCCCTTCCCTTTGGATGACCTGTTTGAGGTCCATGCCCTCCACGAACTCCATGACCAGGTAATACAGGTCCCCATCGTTTCCCCAATCGTAAACGTTCACTATGGATGGATGGTTCAGGTTGGCCGCAGCTTGGGCCTCATACCTAAAGCGCTGAATATAAGAGGGGTCAGAGGCGAACTGAGGGTGAAGGACCTTCACCGCCACCTCGCGATTGAGCAGCAGGTCATCGGCCAGGTAAACGTCGGCCATCCCCCCGCTTCCCAACCTCTCCTTGAGGCGATATCTCTTATTCAGTACTTTGCCGAGCATTCCCTCTACCTCTTCTGATCGACCCTGATTAATTGCCAGCGCACCCCGTTTTAGGTTTAGGGACCCACTAACCCTCTTTTCGTGGTTTCCACCAATCAAGGCACGAATCCTGCACCGCCCTGCGCCTTGGGGTCCGGCACGACTGCAGGTCTAGCCCTAAAACAACTCTTGAACCAATGGTATCTTTGACTGGGCTAAGTTGCCATACCCGCTTCAAAAGCTCGGCCTTCGGAAAGGCCACCCCAAGGGCTTTCCCAGAAGATTCCATAAAAATAGAGAAGGCGACGGATCTAACGGTTCCTTTCTCTCACGAGAGCTTATGGCCAGCGACACATTCTCCTCTTCTCTGAAAATACAGGTCGGTAGGGCCCGCCCACCAATAGAATCACCCCGGCTTTATCTCGTTCGCCGCACACCGAGGAACGGCGCCTGCTGGTTTACCCGGCCTCGCCCACGAGCATGTGAGCGGACATCGGTTCAGCTAGGCCTTTTGCTCACCACCAAGTCCACCGCTGCGCCTTCCGAGAGCTTCTCGCCGTAAGGGGGATCGCTCTCTATCACGACGTTCTCCTTGTACTCTCTGGTTTCCTGGTAAATGATCTTGCCTACCCTGAAGCCCCTCTGCTCCAGGACGAGCTTGGCGGCATCCAGTTCCAATCCACTCAGGTTGGGAACTACCAAGGGGCCTAGGCTTTCTAGGACCTTGATCACCGTTTTCCTCTTCACCATCACTCCTGGCTTGGGATCCTGGGATGCCACACAGCCCGCTCTGACGTCAGCGTAATGGGCCCTGCCCACCACCAAGATTCCCAAATCGGCGTCGGCCGCCACTCTTTGGGCATCATAGAGGTCCATCTGGATAAGATTGGGCACCATCACTTTGCTGTGCCCCATCACCATGCTTATGATCCAAAACACCAGCAATACCGCCGCCATTGCGGCGCTGGCCAGCGCGTACCACATCCTCCAGCGACCCCGCTTCTCCTTCTTCCCAGCCTCCGCTTCTTCGGCTCCCCCTTCGGTGTCGAGGGTGAGGGGCGGAACGGGCACCATGGGATTTTCCTCTTTCAGGGATGAAACGGTTTCGCGCAAAAGATCCGATATGTCCGTAAACCCCCGTCGCCCATCGCTCTCCAAGCACGTCTCCACCAGTCTCCTCAGCCGCTGCGGCACTCCCTCCTCCCAGATGAGAAAACCCTCCCTTATGTCCCTGGCTGCTTCCTCCTCCCCCCTACCAGTCACCGAACGGTAAATCAGATAGCCCAAGTCCTGGATGTCACGGTGAGGCTCAGCCAGGGGTGGGTAAGGGCGGGCCCAGCCGGAAAGAGTGGTGGGAAAACCGGGGTCGGAGAGCTTTGCCCTCCTGCGGGGAAAGATGAAAACATGACCTTCATCCAATGAACCGTGGGTCAATCCTTCTGAGTGCAAATACTCCAGGACCCTTCCCACTTCTAGGGCGAAATAAAGGGCCCCTTGGGGCTTCATCACCCTTCCCTCGGCCAGCAGTTCCCGGAGCGTCTTCTCCTTGACCAGCTCTTCCACCACGTATACGCGCTCGTCCTCCACCCCGTAATCGAGGACCTTGACCAAGCCAGGATGCTCCAGCCTCAAGGCCCTGCGAGCAGAGGAACGGAAGGCAGCATTGAAATCCGGATCCGAGGCCAGCTGCGGATATAAGACCTTGACTGCCAGCTCCTTGTTCTCTATCCTGTCCCAGGCCAGATAGACCTCGGTGGTCCTGCCAGACGCCAACCTCTCGACGAGTTCGTACCTTCTCTTTAGAACAACAACCGCCATTTTCTCGCACCTCAAAAGCCTGGCCCTCGCACGGCTAATCCTAATCTTACAGGATCGCGCGAGATCCAAAGGCGTTTCGGCGGGCCTTTTAGGACAAAGGGTCAGCGCAGAGCGGCCTTGATGACCTCCCTGGCCACGGGCGCAGCCACCTCTCCACCCGTACCGCCCGCGTTCTCCACTATGACTGCCACCACCACCCGGGGGTCGTTTGCCGGCGCTACCCCCAGGAACCAAGCATGGTTCGGCTTGCCTTCCACCTCGGCGGTGCCCGTCTTTCCAGCCACCCTCACGCCACTGATGGCCGCCGCTCTGCCCGTCCCGCTGCGAACCACCTCTTCCATCATCTCCAGCACCCGGGAGGCCACCTCGGGAGTGACCACCGAATCCCAGACCTCGGGCTCGCAACGGGACAGGATCTCCCCCCTGAAGCGCACCTCTTTGAGGAGCCGCGGTCGCATGATCCTGCCTCCGAAAGCAATGGCGCAACCTGTCAGGCACAACTGCAGTGGCGTGAGCAACAGTTGAGCCTGTCCAACCCCCGTCCAGGCTAGGTCCACACGGCTCATTCCCTTAGGCTCGGTTATGGTGGAAGCCATCACCCCTGGCAAGTCGAAAGGAGGGACGCGGTTGAGTCCAAAGCTGACCGCCGTAGAGTAAAGCTTTTCAGCGCCCAGCTCCAATGCGAGCTGGGCGAAATAGGTGTTGACCGAATAAGTAAGGGCTGGCCTCATGTCGATGATCCCGTAATCTCGTAGTCCGTAATTGGTGACCCTCGAACCGTCCACTGGCAGTATCCCGGGGCAAGGATAGCTTTTGGAAACGGGTATCCCGTGGGCCAGCGCGGCAGCGGCGGTGATCACCTTGAAGCTGGAGCCAGGGGGGTACAGGCCCATGGTGACCCGATTCAGGAGGGGGCTTGCAGGGTCCTTGGCGTAACGAGCCATGGCCAGCTCCCCCAAAAGCCTTCCCTCCTGGCTCAACCCCTGGTCGAGAAGCTCATTGGGATCGAACACGGGGTAGGAATACAGGGCGAGAACGGAGCCTGAGCGGGGATCCATGGCCACCACCGCCCCCTTACGGCGACCAAGAGCCTGGGCAGCCACCTTCTGCACTTCCATGTCCAAGGTGATGTAAACGTCATTTCCTTCTTTTTCCTCCAAGGTCATTAGCTGCGCCCACCCGCGGATTGGCCTTTCCCCTAAAAGGAAATCGTTGTACGCCTCCTCTAAGCCGGTTCTTCCGAACTGAGGGCTATCATAGCCGAGGACGTGGCATAAAAGAGGGCCTTGCGAATACCGTCGGAGATATTTATAAGGCCCGTCTTTGGGCACGGACTCCGCCACCACCGTACCGTCTGCGGTGATCAGCCGACCTCGTTTTATCGAATATTCCTCTAACAACCTCCTCGTGTTGGCTGGATTATCCCTGATCCTCTCCCTCCCGAAGACCTGAAGGTAGCTCAGGTTGGCCACCAGGACGAGGGAGAGCAACACGAAGAAAACTCCCGCGCGTCGAAGGTTAGCCTCCATCTTCCGCCACCTCCCTTGATATGGAGATGAGCAGGGCCAAGAGCAAGAAATTGCTGAACAGCGAACTTCCGCCGTAACTGACGAAGGGAAGGGTGATGCCGGTGAGGGGCACCAAACGGGTCACCCCTCCCATGATTATGAAGGACTGCAGGAAGAGGACCACCGCTAGTCCAGCTGCCAGCAACTTTCCCACGTCATTCCGGCACCCCATGGATATGTGCATGCCCCGGGCAGCCAGGAGCAGGAATATCATGACCACGAAAACGGCACCAAAAACCCCCAGTTCCTCCCCTAACGCTGCGAAGACGAAGTCCGTCTCGGCAAAGGGGATGAGTCGGGGACTTCCCCGAGCCAGCCCCTTCCCCGCAATACCTCCCTCGGCGAAGGCAAAAAGGGACTGGGCAATTTGATAGCTCTCGCCACTGACGGTTTCGGGATTCAGGGGATCGAGCCAAATCCTTACCCTGCTTTTGACGTGGCCAAAAACCTGGTACGCGAAAAAGGCCCCGATCAAGAACAGTAACATGCCCGCCATGACAAAAAAAAGACGGCCGGTGGCGATGTACAGCATGGCCACGAAAATCCCGAAGAAGAGGAGGGAGGAGCCTAAGTCCTTCTGGTAAACCAAAATCAGCAGCGAAAGGGCCCACATGGCCAGTAGCGGGCCGAGGTCCCTTGCCCGTGGTAATCGAACACCCAAAAATCTCTTCCCTACCTGGGAGAGCAGCTCCTTACGCTCTGCCAGATAGGATGCGAAGAAGATGGTGAGAAATATCTTGGCGAGCTCCGAGGGCTGAAAGTTCAGCGGCCCTATCGAGATCCAAAGCTTCGCCCCGTTGACCTCCTTTCCTAAAACCATGGTGGAAACGAGCAGCAAGATTCCGATAAACCCCAGCGTATACCGGTATCTTCCCAGGGAACTCACGTCCTTGAGGAATACGAGCATCAGGGCTGCGGCAGCCGCACCCACTCCTGTCCATATGAGTTGCATCCGGGCCACATGGGGATCTAATCGATATAGGGCGGTCATGCCCAAGAAACAAAGGGAGGAGACCATGGGTAAGAGGAAGGGGTCTGAGTTGGGCTTCGCGCACAGCTTCACCAGGTATAGAAGGAGAAAGCAGCCTAACAGCAGCCCTGGATACCAAAGGTGCTGAAGCGCAAACTTCCCCTGCCTGACGGCGTCCACCGTTAGCAGGCCGATGAAGCCCACGGCTGACGATATGATCAATAGCCCAAACTCCAGGAGACGACGTCTCACCATCTCTGAAAGACCTTCGCCGTGCCGCCCATGTCCGGGATGTGGTAACCGCGTTCAGGAAAAACCTTATATTTTGCGGTTCCTGTTAATGCTCGCACCATTAAGCCTCGTTTTTCCCGCGGTGAAACAGGGACCAACGTCTTTTTTTGTCAGCCTTAAACCTTCCCGTTTCCCTCCCCATGTTAACCACCAATACCGTGACGTTGTCAGGCGCTCCTTGAGACAAGGCCTCTTCCAGCAAAGCCAGGCAGGCCTCTTCGGCCTTATAATGGGACTCTAAGATCCTTTGTATGTCCCACTCCTCCAAAACCCCGGAGAGCCCATCGGTGCAAAGGACAAAACGGTCGCCCATGAGCGGGTTTATGGTATGGATGTCCGGTGCCACTTCGTCCGCGGTGCCCAAGGCCATGAGTATCACGTTTCTGCGGGGATGTGCCCTGGCCTCCGCCGGGCTCAAGCGACCCTCCTCCACCATCCGTCCTACCAGGGAATGGTCCCGGGTGATGGGCCTGATCTTTCCCGCTCGCCACAGATAGGCCCTGCTGTCCCCCACATGACATATGTACGCTGCGTCCTCCAGCAGCAAGGCGGTAAGAGTGGTCCCCATGCCCCGTAAGGAAGGTTCCTCGCGAGCCATGTTGATGAGCCTGAGATTGGCGGCCAACATGCATCTTTTAAGCCTGGAAGCGGGATCCAACCAACGGTTCTCTCTTTCCGCCTCGACGAAGCACTCGACCGCTTCCCGGCTGGCCACCTCGCCAGCAACGTGTCCACCCATCCCGTCGGCCACGATGAATAGCCTTCCGTCCATATAGAAAAAGTCTTCGTTATTCTCTCGGACCTTCCCCCTGTCCGTGACTCCTGCGTACTCCAACCTCTCACCTCTGAAACTCCAAGGATGTCCTTCCCACTTGGATGACGTCCCCGCCCCTGAGCTCCAAGGGGGTGGAGATCCTCCTCCCATTCACGAAGGTCCCGTTGGTGCTGCCCAGGTCCTCGACGTAGAACCTCCCTCCCAGAAGATAGACCTTAGCGTGGTAATTGGACACGAACTCATCTTCCAGCACAAGATCGCAGTCAGGTGCTCTCCCTATGACCAGTCCGCCCTGCACCGGATGCGCGACCTTCCTGCCCCTTCCTCCTTCCTTCGCGATCACTAGTCTCGGGCCCCTTCCCTTTTTCAGGACCCCTGGCCCGGAGGAAAAGGCCCTTCCCCCATAAAGCTCTCTCAAGACCGCCATCACCACCAAGGCCACGAACAGGTAAAGGAGCGCGAGAAAAAGATATTTGAGAACGACTATTACTATCTCGGGCAATTTCAGACCTCCTCCGAATCACGAGGTATTATGGTTTCCGGCCTTGCCCGTTGTGCCCCTACCCTCTAACTGAAACGTGATCCTTGTATCCCCCAGAAGTATCACGTCTCCCGGGTCAAGCAATCTCTCGAAAATCCTTCGTCCGTTCACGAAGGTCCCGTTGGTGCTGCCCAGGTCCCTCAACACAAACCCCTCCGGCCTCCGGACCACCTCAGCGTGATGCCTGGAGACCTTGGGGTCGCTCAAGACAAGATCGTTGTCAGTAGCCCTGCCCAAGGAAGTCCTCTCGGAGACTATACGATAGGCGATTTCCGTTCCCCCGCTGACGCCCCTCACCAAAAGGAGGCCCGTGGGCGCTCGCCTTTCCCTCCGCGCGATCGCCCTGCCCGAAACCGGGGAGATGTCTCGAGGGCAAGAATCCAAAAGAGGGCTTTCCTCAACATCCCCGTGAAGGGCATCCACCTCGAACTCCCCTTCCTGCAAGTCATCGGAGACGCAGAAGGACACCGTCGGCCTGGAGGGCAGGACGTAACCCTTCATCCGGCAGTATTCGATGATCATCGCTTCCATCTCCCCAGACATGGCGCCGAAATAAGAGGCTAATCGCTCGTGATCCCGGCGGCTCAAGTAACAACGAAACCTATGAGGGGCCACCACCTCTTCGTTCACCCCCAAGACCTTGTGGTCCTCC
This sequence comes from Actinomycetota bacterium, assembly GCA_015711955.1. Lineage (GTDB taxonomy): Bacteria > Actinomycetota > Geothermincolia > Geothermincolales > RBG-13-55-18 > JACVJK01. Next base: position 38,808 of record MU158685.1, read on the forward strand.
AAGACCCGGAGAATGCGACGGCCCACCTCCAAGGGATGAACACCAGACCGGAAAGCCTTGGCAAAAGGGGTTTCTATTGCCTTTTCTAAGCCTTTTTCTAACCTCTTTAGTATGCCTTTCACTCTTCCCCTTCCTGCGACGCCATCCTCTTCTTCGCCCCATCCGCTAAGGTCGCGGCGTCCCCGACCCTCACGCCGAACCGGCCAGTCTCATAGAAGGCCAAAGCCAGCGAGACTCCACCCAAAATAGAGCCCGCGACTATATCGGTAAACAAAAGAAAGTGAAAGAACCCGAGCAGGGCGGGCATGGACACCCCCACGCCCACCAAGCCGAAAACGCCCTCAGCGTATACCCAGAATTTTCTCTCATCTCCCGCTATTGGGAATATTTGCCATAACCTGCGGAACATGATTGCTCCGAAAAACCACCAAAGACCGAGGCCCGCGACAAGGAGTCCTGCGGCGATGAGCAGCGAGAAGAGCCTCTCTATTTTAGGCACGAGACCCCTTCCAGTAATAATGAGCATCAACCATTGGAGGAACAGGAGAGTGGCAGGTATTCCGAACTGTATCAGGCAAAACCTGCCAAATACCTTCCTGCTCTCAGCATCCTCCTGAGAAACGACATTCCCCATGCTTACCTCTCGATAACTCCGTTTTGCCCTATTTCCGACATAAATGGATTATACCAGCGAGCACCCACGGTTCTAGCGAGAAAAGGATCCGCGAGGCTACCCCATTACCGGCGTCTTGTAATCCCCTGTCTTCTTCCTAAAGAGGCGATGTTCGGGGCCGATAAATAAACCGTGGCGGCCGGGAATATATTCTATCTGTTGCGCCTCCCGGAAACCGATACCTTATTCTTAACGTGGGTGATAAGGTAGTGGAGTGAGGGTTAGGGGCTTGGACCTTGCCTTGGATCGGAGGTGGAAGATATGGAATGCCCATATCATGCGGGCTCGGAAGCGATAAGCGGCTGCATACAGTGCCAAAAGCCCATATGTTCCATTTGTGCCGTGGAGACCGGCCAACCTGTGCTCTGCATGGAGTGTTACCGAGCCCGAGTGTCTGAGATAACTTCAAGGATGCCCGTGCCGACAGCGAAAGCCCCTTTGGCGGAAAGGACCGGCGCGGCAGGGGTAACCGAAGTCGGCGCGGGCCCTCTCCCGGTCGAGGCCCCCGGGGAGAAGGTCCTGGACAAAAAGGAACTCAA
>MU158685.1:40119-59491 GCA_015711955.1 Actinomycetota bacterium
GAGGCTCAAGAAGGAGGAGGCCCGGAGGCTCAAGGAGGAGAGGAAGCGGGCCAAGGAGGAGGCCAAGCTCCTGAAGAGGGCCCGCAAGGAGGCCGCTCAGGCGGTTCCTTCCCCGGCGGAGGGGGAGGAGGTCATTCTCCCGGTCGAGGCCCCCGGGGAGAAGGTCCTGGACAAAAAGGAACTCAAGAGGCTCAAGAAGGAGGAGGCCCGGAGGCTCAAGGAGGAGAGGAAGCGGGCCAAGGAGGAGGCCAAGCTCCTGAAGAGGGCCCGCAAGGAGGCCGCTCAGGCGGTTCCTTCCCCGGCGGAGGGGGAGAAAACCATCACGGCTGCGACGACCATGACAAGGCCACCGACCAGCACTTCTGCGGCAGAAACCCCGACCAAAGCGCCCACAAGTCCTTCGGCAGAGGAATTGAAGCCGACTGTCTCGCCGACGGACGAACTGCCTCTGGGCTTTCCCTCACCATCCCCCAGCGGCGTGAAACTCCCACGCATGGAGGAAAGGCTTGCGGAAAAGCCACCCGCCTTGGACATGCCCCTGGACCTGGAGCCACCCGAGGGCTTTTTTGAGTGACAAGGCTCTCGAGAATCGGGAGGCCACACTAGGGGGACCTGTACCCAACGCTACGCCATAACCGCGCTGAAGGATAGGCCATCGATTATCGAGGAGGCTGCTATTGGGCGGAACGGAACTCCTCGGGCACCATGTCCGCCGCTTGAAGATATCGCATCAATAGGTCCAGGCCATCCTCGTCGATCAGGTAAACGCTGGCGCCGCCCACATTGCTTCCCTTCCCTGGAACTATACATGTTTGCACGTCAAGAACCGGGAGCGAGGCCAGCTCTTCGGCCAATATCAAGAGCTTTTCGAGGTCTAAATCGGTCTCCACTTCTTCAAGTGCTGCCGCCAGAAACCAGGCAGCACCTGGAGTGCCGGCCAATTCCTTGCCTTTGTTCAGAATGGCTATCATGAGCCTCTGTTGTTGCTCGATCCTCGCCAGGTCACCCCGGGGATAATTCCGTGACCGCGCCAACATGAGGGCTTTGGCGCCATCCAGGACCTGTTTTCCCTCAGGGATGGAACCAAGCTTTGGATCCTTCAAGGCCCTCTCCAGGTTCACCTCCACGCCCCCGAATTTGTCCACCAACCTAACGAATCCATCGAAGTCGAGGGCCACGTATCCATCGATGGGAAGCCCGATGGCCTCCTCCACCGTCCTCACCGCCAACTCAGCCCCTCCCAGCTGATAGGTCTCGTTAATCTTATGCCTGCCATATCCCGGCACGTAGACGTAACTGTCCCGGGGTATGGAAATGATCACGATCCTTCCGTTCCTCTCATTGAACCGGATCACCATCATCACGTCGCTCCGTTGGTTCCCCTCTTCAGGCCTTCCCTGACCGTGATCTATTCCCAATATCAAGAAATGAAGGGGTCGATCCGACAGCGGCCCCTCGGAACGAAAATCCGTCTCGACCTCGAACTCCCATGTCTCGGGAGCCACGGTCGTGCGAGTGTCGAACCAGCCCCAAGGATCCCAAAGCCACAAGGACCCCAACACGACCGCCAACGCCAAGGCTGCCAGGAGCAACGCCGCCTTCCTCAAATCGCCGACCCCCTTCGCGCCATCTTGCCGCCGGTGTGGGATTATATCAGACCCTATATCGGACTTGACGTGGTTTTTGTCTGCGGGCTCCAGGGACGAGAGCCCTCCCTCTCTCAATGCCAGCGACCTAATTGCCAAGGTTTTCCCATCAAAGCAAGCCGTTTGCGGCTTCGACGCGCCCCCTAACCCCCCAAAATGGACCGTTTTCCTCCTCTCGCCCTCCTGAACTTAAAAAATACCGATTATCATCTTGGAAGCGTAGAGCGTTCTCGCCCGCAGCGGGCACATCCAAAAGAGCTCGAGCCGCAACTTGGCGAGTTGGGTATGGTTGAATGCGGGAATACAAGTCTTGTGGACCCCGAAGTAGAACTAAATCTGAGGGTTCGATCATGGGGATTTTTAGAGGAACGCTGGGGACCTCGTCTCCCAACGCGAGCGAGGGGAGGCGTTTGGCCTTCTGGGTGGCCCTGTCCGTTCTCCTTGCCTGTTGCCTTTCCCTGCTTCCGGGCAAAGGAAGAAAGGGGCTCAGCGACTCCGTTTTCAAGTTCGCCACCGCCAACCCCACCTTCGATTCGGGCATGATCACAAGAGGGGATTTCACGTTGACCCGCCAGTCCGACGATAACTATTTCGTGGTCCGCGAGACCGGCTTCCTCGTATTCTGGTTTTTGGACAGCTACTGGAGCTCCTTTCAACTTTTTACCGAGGCTCCTCGAAGCAAGGTCCTGTCTATAGAGGTTCAAGTGGAGGCCTACCAACAGGACTCCCGTGAAATCTGGCACGTACAGTTCTTCGACTTCCAATCCAACGGCTGGCATTCCTCCTGGCACCAAATGGGGGCTTTCCCCACCAGCGGCAAGGCCACCCTTACCGTTCGGGTAACCGATGCCTCGCTGGCCCGTCGTTTCGTGGGCCCCAACGGTGAGTTTCGCATGAGACTCGCCGACCAGGGGACCGTCTCCTTCAACTTCGAGCTCTCCCGGACCACTCTCTACATTGACCTGCTGAGGGTGAGATTCGTTTACGACATCACGCCACCTCAATCCACCATATCCCATCCGCCCGACAACACCTACACAAACGCTACCGCCATGACCATCACCGGCACCGCCATGGACCAGGGCATAGACCGCAGCGGCGTGTCCTCGGTACAAGTCTCCTTGGACGGTGGGATAAACTGGTCGGCGGCTCAACCCCAGTCACCAGGGGACTTCTCCGCCTGGAGTTATCGATGGAATCAAATTCCCTCGGAGGGCACCTACCTGATACGCAGCAGGGCCACCGACGGGGTGGGCAACGTGGAGACCCCCAGCTCCGGCTCCCGAGTGGTGGTGGATTGGACACCTCCCCGGGTGGGGTCTGTGAGTCCTCCGCCTGGAGGGCAAGACGTTCCGGTGAACACCACCGTCACCGTTAATTTCCTTGAGGAAAACCCCATGAACGCAGCCAGCATAAACCCAGCCACCTTCACCGTGAAGGACGAGGACGGGAAACCGGTCCCAGGGACCGTGAGCTATGATCCCGCCAACAAAAGAGCCGTTTTCTTGCCCTCTCAACCCTTTCTTTACGGGCAAACCTACACCGTCACCCTGGGCCAAGACATCAGGGATCTGGCGGGGAACCCGCTTTCTTCGGGCTATTCGTGGACCTTCCGTACCGCCGACATACTGCTTCTTTCAGTACAGTCCACCTATAACCGGGACGGAAACCCGGGAGGCGGAAGCGTGGATTTCGGTGTGGTGACGCCTGAGGGCTCTCCTTACGCCATTGGGGGCGGCAACCCGCCCTTTGCGGTATCCTTGAGGGTGCTTTGCTCCACCCCTTGGAACCTTTATTTACTTGCTTCTTCCCCCTTGGTGGATAATAGCCAGGGCTCCGGGGTCGAGCTTCCCGTGAGTCGCCTCTCCTGGGCCCTATCTGGCTCAGGCTCATTTGTCCCGCTCACTTTTAACGCGAACCCCGCCTTCTCAGCCTTTCAGGCTAAGACGCCCCAACCTGGGGGCAGGACGGTGAACATAGACCTGCGCTTGGAGGTGCGATGGGAAGACCAGCCGGGATATTACAGCGGCGGGATCACCTTCATCTTGCTTTCTGGGCCATAGATCACCTCCTGACAAGCGCCTCGTATGGAAAACACCAAGCTATTAAATCCGAGCCTTGCATTTTCAACCCAGCCATCATCTTCCCAAGCTCATTGAAGAAGGCCCCATTCGGCCATCTTCAGCATCAAAAACTTCCCCCAGGTCATCCTGTAACCCCACCCCAATACCCGGTACATCGTTTCGGGGGCCATCCTCTTAATGGCCCAGTAGGTACGACCTGATAGCTGAGGTATGCAGTAAAGTCTCCCCCTCTCCACCGCCCTGAGGGCCCTCTCTGCCACTTCTTCAGCGCTCATTCGAGCGTTGTCAAAAGCGGTTTGGGCAAATCGCCTCTCGAACTCATCGGTGTATCTCGTGGTCTCCAAAAGCCTGGTTTTGAAAAACATGGGACACAGGACCGTCACCCCTATCCCGGCTGGAGCAAGCTCCGCCCGCAGGGTCTCGGAAAGGGAAACTATCGCCGCTTTACTGGCGTTGTAGGGGCCCATCTCCAGAAGGTTGAGAAGGCCTGCCGAGGAGGCGACGTTGAGGATGTGTCCCCCTCCCTGCCGCTTCATCGAAGGGATGAAGAAATGGCATCCATAAAGGACTCCCCAGAAGTTCACGTCGAACTGCCACCTCCAATCTTCCAACGGGATGTCCCCCACGTGCCCCGCGGCCACGACTCCGGCGTTGTTGATCAGTAGGTCCACCCTTCCCCATTCTCCGTAGAAACGCTCTGCCAAGCATTTCACCGACTCGGGATCTGCCACATCCACCTCTGCGACCATCCCACGTCCACCCCGAAGCTCCACCAAAGAAAGCGTTTCACGGGCCCGGTCGAGGTTCAAGTCAGCGATACCCACTCGGCAATTCCTTTTCGCCAAAGCTAGGGACAAGGCCCTCCCCAGACCCGAGCCAGCTCCGGTGATCACTGCGTTTATGCCCATGAGCTTCATCCAGATCCCCCCTTTGAGCGCTCTTGGGAAAACGCAAAAATCCTAACCTTTGGAAGATGTCGGGGCGTCATGTCCGAGGCTCCTTTCATGCGTCCTGGCAAAAAACCCTCTTGTGAACCGCATCCCTTTTCGACACTCCCTCTATAACGGTATCCGCATATGGCGAGGCCACTTCATGGCCCTCCCTCCAGCCACCATAGGTCGCCGAAATCCTTTATTACACGGGTCCCGAGGGCCCTGTGCCCCTCATCGGGAGTACGGCCGGAAAGCGGCGTCGTTTACGGTGCTCACATAAGAGATTGGAGTCCAAGTCAGAGAAGCCGACATATCTCATTGTCTTTATATCCCCTCCGCCAGTTATCATCTAAAATCGAGACCGTGGAAAGACAAATTACTGATCCATCATCAGAGGATTAAGAAAAGAGGGAGGTGGTGAAGATGGCGATTTGGGTGTGCAAGAATTGCGGTTACGTGAGGGATTCCCGGTGCAAACCAAGGAAATGCCCCAACTGCGGTGATCAAGCCGAGTTCGAAAAAGAAGAGGAGAAAAAATAGACTCTCCCTTCCAAGCGGCCCCTCCTGGGGGGTCAGATGATCCTTTCGCCGTGTGCTTCTACTTTCTCCCAATCCACAGCCACCCCCAGACCGGGGCCGTCCGGTATTTTTACGTAGCCCTCGCCGTCGACTACGAGGGGTTCGGTCAGCATAGCATCCCTCGTCTCCGGCACCCAACCCGGCGGATCATAAGGGAATTCGCAATGAGTGCAGTTTGGCACGGCTCCCATTATCTGCAAATTTGCCGCCATACCGAGGCCGTTCGTCCAGGTATGGGGGTTGTAAACCACGTTATAAGCCTCAGCCATGGAGGCGATCTTTTTGCAGAGGGAAAGGCCCCCGGAAAAGGTGACGTCCGGTTGAATGATGTCATAACACCCTCGTGAGAGCAGCTCTCGAAAATCGTCCATATCGTCGTTGAGCTCGCCTCCGGCTATCCGCAGAGAAGTCGATCCGCGGAGTAGCGAGAGACCGTCGAAATCCCTCATGGGAAGGGGTTCCTCCAACCACGAGACTCCAAGGGATTCCAGCGCCCTGGCCACGCTCAAGGCCGTCTTCAGATCCCAGCGGGGATAATCCATAAAGCCATGGATACGCCAGGCTTGGTTGGCATCCACCATGATTTCCACATCATCGCCCACCGCAATCCTCACCGCCTCCACCGCCGCCAAGTCCTCCCTATAATCGAATCGCCTCAAGCGCAACTTGATGGCTTGGAACCCCTCATCTACTAACATCTGGGCCAAGCGGGCCATTTCATCTGGGGGCCTGAGCTCTCCAGTGGACGCATAGGCCTTGACCCTGTCCCGAGCACCGCCCAACAGCCTATAAACAGGTTGGCCGCAGGCCTTTCCTATGATGTCCCACATGGCAACCTCCACGAACCATGGTCTCACGCCTATCACCTTGGCCGATCGGAGGATGCCCACTATATCCTCTACGCGAAAGGGGTCCCTGCCCACCAGAAAAGCCTTGAGGAGTTCCGCGAAACCCTTCCACTCCCCGGCGAAAGCCACTCCTGCGCATGCCCCCTCAATGCCCTCATCGGTGAACACCCTTATGATCACGGCTCCATTGGTTGTCTGCTCGTATCCCGGTATCCAGCTGGGGCGAAAGGGTGCGGTTAGAGGGAAATGACATACATAACAATGGATGTCGGTGATGACCATGGATCTCCCCCCTTTCCAAACCCAAGCTATTGAACCATTATGGGCACATCCTGTCCCGTTATATCGATCAAAGGCAGTTTCCGTAACGTTGTCCTCTTCGCCCTCATGTCCCGACGATCTACGCACCCCGCCGACGAAAGGGGTGCTTGAACGCCATTGTTTATCTTTCTTTCCAACTGGTGGCCAGTGTCTTCCCTCAATATCCCAGCATGTCCACAAACCAGCCACCTTCCCGCCGGATCATGGGTATTCGCAACGCCTCATCGCGGGCAAGTCGGAGAGCCTTGCCTCCCTCCAGCGCCATCTCACCCCACAAAAGCGCCGTGCCCTTGTCCCCTCTCAACAGGGCATCCGACTCTACGTGGATCAGGCTCCCTAAACCCGCGGGAAGGAACCGCTCAACGAACCTCGTGGCCAGCAGCTTCCCCAGTTCTTCCCCAGGAGCTATGCCCACCTCTCGAACCGCCACGTCCACGAAAAGGGGATCCAGTGTGCTCAGGAACTCACAATAGCTGCCCCTTATCGCCGCCTCCACCGCCTTTACCGCCACGTCCGCCTCAGGGGAAATTACTATCTTTTCAGGCCCACTCACCCCTTGACCCTCGCCACATCCACAAAGGCCCAGGGCGAAGACCGAAAAGATCAACCCTAAAAGGACCAGGGGTCTCAGCTTTTCCAGATGGTCTCCTCCGAAACCTTCACCCAACGACCGTCCTCCCTTCGGAGAAGGTGCCTCACTCCTTGACCCGAAAGGATATTGTAGAGGGAACCCACTTCCACCACCGCTTCCCCTTTTTCCCAATCCAGCTGCAAAAGGGTGATGGAATGCTGCGAGAACGCCCAAGTCCCAGATCCCCTTTTCCCTGGCCTTTCGATCAAGGATAAATATTCCTCCCTGGTTATTTCCTGCAGCTCCCCGGCCTGGTACCTCCAGAACTTCATTCCCAGCTCCTCTGGTTCCACGTCTGCGGGTCCAGTGGACAGCCTTCTCCATTCCACCAAAAAATCCCCCGAGCCAGCTTTGGGCACGATTATGTCCTCGATCACCTTTAAGACCAGTCCCTCCTCCTCTCCCTTTTTGCCTTCATCTTCCAGTTTTCTGCACCCCCCGATGCCCGTGGAGACGAGGAAAAAAAAGAGGGTCGATAACAACATCCCAGCCAAAACCGGGAGCATGGAAGCCATTGGCCTTCTTAAGATGTCACCTTCTTTCATGGAGCGAATTATATTACTTTCCAGCGAATTCTTCTCTCCCCAAATTCAAGGCGATGTAAAGATCGCCTGACATATGGTCCGTCGCTTGGCTTTGCCAAATTGAACCATCAGGACGGAAAAAGGAAAGGGGGGCGCCGCCGCGCCCCCAAACCGAGGACGATATCCTCACACGTCGCTCAGCCTTCCCGCCAGGTACTCATCGTAGGCTGCCAAATCCAGATATCCGTGGCCGGAGAAGTTGAAAAGTATGCAGCGAGGTTCGCCGCTCTCCCTGCACTTCAAGGCCTCTTCCATTGCCGCCTTGACGGCATGGGCGGTCTCCGGAGCCGGCACGAATCCTTCCGCGCGCGCGAAGTCCACGGCCGCCTCGAAGACCTCTAGTTGGTTGTAAGCCCTGGCCTCCATGATCCCTTCCCTGACCAAGAGGCTGATGATGGGCGAATCCCCGTGGTAGCGGAGACCCCCGGCGTGGGAGGCGGGAGGGATGAAATCGTGGCCCAAGGTGTACATGAGAAGCAGGGGCGTCATGCCGGCTATGTCGCCGTAGTCATATTCGTACCGCCCGCGAGTAAGCGTGGGACAAGAGGTGGGTTCCACCGCGATCAGCCTTATGTCCCTCCCCTCCAACTTCTCTTTGACGAAAGGCAGGGCTATGCCCCCGAAATTGGAGCCCCCTCCCACGCATCCGATCACCATGTCCGGATAATCGTCGATGAGTTCAAATGCCCTCTTGGCCTCCAAGCCGATGACGGTTTGGTGCAGCAACACGTGGTTGAGGACGCTGCCTAAGCTGTACTTCACGTCGTCAGCCTGAAGGGCCATCTCGATGGCTTCGGAGATGGCGATGCCCAGGCTGCCCGGGGTGTCTGGAGAATCTTCCAGTATTTTCCTCCCAGCTTGGGTGAGGTCACTCGGGCTAGGCACCACCTTCGCGCCCCAGGTCTCCATGAGTACCCTGCGGTAAGGTTTTTGCGCATAGCTGGATCTGACCATGAAAACCTGCAGCTCCAACCCGAAGAACCTGCACCCCATGGCCAGGGCGCTTCCCCATTGCCCCGCTCCCGTCTCGGTGGTGAGCTTCCTTACCCCCTCCACCTTGTTGTAATAGGCTTGCGCCACCGCCGTGTTGGGCTTGTGGCTACCCGCAGGGCTGGCGCCCTCGTACTTGTAATAGATCCTGGCAGGGGTTTGAAGAGCCCTCTCCCACCGAGTAGCCCTGATAAGGGGGGTGGGCCTCCAAATCTTGTAGACATCCCTTACTTCCTCAGGGATCTCTATGTATCTTTCCAGGCTCACCTCCTGCTGTATCAACCCCATGGGGAACAGGGGGGCGAGATCGTCTGGACCCACTGGCCCTTTGGTCACCGGGTGAAGAGGTGGGTCCAATGGCCTGGGTAAGTCGGGCAGAACGTTGTACCAAGCCCGTGGTATGTCATTTTCTCCCAGATAGACCGCCTTCGGTTTTTCCGACATTTCACACCTCCAACTTTACCCCGTCCTATCTGACGCTAAAATTAAGGGGCCACGGAGTTTCTTCTCCGTGGCCCCGGTTTGCCCTTTTTCTAGCCCCTGCAAAAAGGCGGGCAAACACCGCCACGGCGGCCGCGCCACCACCAGAACCCGCCGCTCTTTTTGGCTACTTCCCGCCCGCAGGACATTTCCATCTCCTCGCCCAAATCACGTCTCCCTTGCGTAGGACTATAAATACATGGCCAGTGGCGACCTGTCAACCATGCGGAGTTTATGCCGAACCGAAGGCCCGCGGCCTAGGTCCTCGGGCATAACCACCGGCTGGTAACGTGCCGCGGCTCGGCGTTCAAGGCGTGCTTGGACGAGGGCAAGGACAAGGTGTCCAGGTTCGATGTCGCAATTTGGTGTTTGGCGGCCATTTCACGAGCTTTTCTCTTGAGCGTGGTTAAAAATTTTTGAGCCGACATAACCCCACATTCCTCTCTCGCAAGGATCAAACGCTCCTTCCCAAGGGGATACGCTCAGTCATCGTGATATAAATAACCTGTCTTGCGGTTATGCCAATGCAACGCATGGTCTCCTTTATGGGAAAAAAGGAGGTGAACTTTGAAAGACGAAGGGCTTAAAGGGGATATAAGAATACTCTTCAGTGAGCAAGGTACCCTGAAAGGAAAGCCTTCCTTTTCGGATGTTCTGCGCATACTACTGGTGAAGCCGGGCGTCCAGGCCCTCTTATTCTACAGGTTTTACCATTTCTTGTACCGAAAGGGCTTGCGCCTTCTACCCGAGATCTTGAGCCGCATCAACGTCTTTCTCACCGGCGCAGAGATCGACCCCGCCGCAGAGATAGGTCCCGGCTGCCGCATATGGCACACGGCGGGCGTTACCATCGGAAGGGGAGTGAAGTTGGGAAGGAACGTGTGGATCCTACACAATGTTACCTTGGGGGGAAGGGGCGCTTCCCCTTTCAACCTCGGCGAAGAAGGTTACCCAGAAGTGGGGGATAATGTGATCCTTTACACCGGCGTAACGGTGATAGGTAAAGTCAAAATAGGCGACAACGCCGTGGTGGGAGCCCATTCACTGGTCAACACTGACATACCCCCAGGTTGCCTGGCGGCGGGAATCCCCGCCAAGGTAATAAAGTCGCCCCCAGCATGAAAAGTCCCTCAAAGGGTTTAAGCCCCCGTCCTTTTGGGTTCAAGCCCTGTCCATTTTCCTTTTATGGGCTTCTGCTAATTGATGGGCCCGCCTTTGCGGCTCCGGTAGGCGATAGCCCCGCAGACAATCCATCACTACCCGTATGCAGAAAACCAGGTCGGTTCCGTGTCCCACCGACACGTAAAGGGGCTTCGCCCCTTTTTTGGTCCGAAGAACGGCACCTACCGTCTTGCCCTGGTAAACCAAGGGGACCCAGTCGCCCATGGAGGGGCCCGGTTCCTCGTGCTCGCCGACCAGTCTGGACTTGGCGCACCCGACAGTGGGGATGCCCGTCTCCACCCCCAGATGACATGCCAGTCCGAAGAACCGGGGGTGAGCCAAACCGTGACCGTCAGCGATGATCACATCGGGCTTTGGCTCGATGGAGTCCAGCGCCTCTAATAGGGCTGGCAGCTCCCGGAAAGATAGCAGCCCCGGCACATATGGGAAATTCACCTCCCTGACCATCACCCTTTCCTCGATCACTCGCAGAGAGGCGTAATCCATCAAAACCACTGCCGCCAGGGCCAGTCTCCTGTTCCTCGAGTAGGAAAGGTCAGTGCCTGCCACCCATCTTATCTCCTCTGGCTGGATCAGTCTGGCCTGTATGACGCGGTGTCTTAATCTTTCCTGCAAGGCCCTCGCCTGGGCCACGTCTACCCTCCGGCCCGAGAAGGGCTCGCATTTCATCTCCACCTTCAAAGCACGGCCTGGCAACCCCTGCATTCCCTCGTTCCGTACAGCAAGGTTGCTGGGGGATGGAAAAGTCGCGAGGGAATTTCACGCCTCTTCGCCGTGGCGGGGTTTTTCCCTCACCACCCTGATTGCCCTGGTAACCGCCACTGTTATGTCCGCCCTGAACTGGTTTATCAGTTCATTGACCTTTGTGTAGACATATCCTTTTCTGGTGACCACGTATTTTGGGGGTAGGTGATTCAGTGCTAGCGCTTTTATGTCCATGAGGCACCTTTCGCATTTGCATATGTCTTCCCTGTGGGCGAGGATCTCATCCATGGTGTTCTGCACCGCTTCTTCCATGTAGTTCTTGATCAGCACCTCACACCTCCTCCTCGTTGACGCGGCCTGGATCTATCCTACAACCTATAGGCGCTAACGCGCCACGGGCTTCCCCCACCGTCTCCCTCGGGGGGTGGCGAACGCCGACCCGTGTGCTATAATCTTTCTCCGTGCTCGCTTACTCCTGCTGTCGGCAAGGGCCGGCAGCCGTAAAGACCGAGGGAGGCGACTATGCGAGAGTACGAATTGATGTACATCACAAGACCCCACCTGGAGACAGAGCAGCAGGAGGCCCTGAAAGAGCGTGTCCTAAAGATCATCCAGGAAAAGGGTGGGGAGCTCAAGAAGGTCGACGTGTGGGGAAGAAGGAAGCTGGGTTATCCCATCAAGAGGGAGACTGAGGGCTTTTACGTGGTGGTGGATTTCGCCGGAGACGAAGACCTGGTGAACGAGATCGACAGAGTTCTTAAGATCACCGACGGCTTCCTGCGCTTCAAGATCCTCCGTACGGATCACAAGAAAGAGTGACCGCGTACCGTCCACGGGGCCATCCGAACCCCTACGCCTTCGTAGTTCCCCGTGTCGTCGCCGTTTCATACAATGGTCCCGAGGGGTAGGGCATTCACTACTAAGGAGGATGAGATGGCCGGTCTGAACAGCGTGGTTCTCATTGGGAACTTGGCTAGGGATCCGGAATTGAGGTACACCCCCAATGGGGTTCCGGTATGCACGTTGAGGCTGGCGGTGAGCAGAAATTTCGCCAACCAACAGGGCGAGGTCGAGACGGACTTCTTCAACGTGGTGGTGTGGAGAAACCAGGCGGAGAAATGTGCCGAGTACCTCACCAAGGGAAGGCAGATAGCAGTCACCGGGCGACTTCAAAGCAGGTCTTGGGAGACCCCAGACGGTCAGCGCAGGAGTACGGTGGAGATAGTGGCCGACCGGGTGGTGTTTCTGGGCAGGCCGGACCGAAGGGAGGATGGTCTCGAGGGAATCCCGCCGGAGGAGTATGTCGCGGCGGACCTCACTGAGGACTTGGAGGTGGGTCCCGACTTCCACGAAGAGGTGACCTTTTGAGGAATCGAGGGCTGACGCTATCCAGCCCCTAAAAATTCGGGCGAGTCGCTGGAAGCGCATGGAATCGGAGAAGTTTCATCTCAAAGGCATGGAAAGGGCATAGTTCCAGGAAGGTGGTGAAGGTGGCGGTCAAGGAGACCTACGGGAAAAAGCCGAAGAAAAAAGTCTGTTATTTCTGTGCGGAAAAGATGGAGGAGATAGATTACAAGGATGTGGAGCTCCTCAAGAGGTTCCTTTCCGAAAAAGGGAAGATAAGGCCTCGAAGGGTGACGGGAAACTGCGCCCAACACCAGAAAAAGCTCTCCAAGGCTATAAAGAACGCCAGGGAGATGGCCCTCATACCTTACACCTCAAGGCAGGGAGAGATTAAATAAAAGGGGTGGTTGTCGTTATCGCGCGCCCCTATCCTGGACGCGGGAGGAGGAGGTCGGCCTTGAAAGTCATCCTGGTAGCCGATGTGAAGGGTCTCGGTTCCCGAGGGGACACGGTGGAGGTAAAGGACGGATACGCCAACAATTACCTCATACCCAAAGGGTTGGCGGTGAAGTTCACCAAGGGCAGGGCTCGAGAGGCTCAGCAGATAGCTCGGGAGAGGATGGCCAAAGCGGAGAGGGAGCTTCGCCGCGCAGAAGAGACGGCTCAGGCCATCTCGGGCAGGACTTTCGAGATTGGAGCCAAGGCTGGGGAGGAGGGCAAGCTCTTCGGCACCATAACCCCTAAGGACATAGCCGACGCTGTTCGCCGGGAATTGGGAATTGAGATAGATCGGAAGAAGATCCACTTGGACGAACCCATAAAGACCCTGGGCTTCCACGAGGCTCGCCTCAAGCTGCATCCCCAGGTGGAGGCGATGGTCCACATAAAGGTGGTACCCGAATAGCCATGGCCTGCTTTTCCATTCCCCTCCTCAGGGAAAGGCGGGCAAGATGAACGAGACTTCACCGTCGGTTTCAGTTTTCGACAGGCTACCCCCCCACAGCTTGGAGGCGGAGGAGTCGGTGCTTGGGTCGCTGCTCCTCTCCCATGATGCGCTGGTCGAAGTATCGGAACTGCTAAAGCCGGAGGATTTTTACAAAGAAGCTCATGCCACCATATACAGGGTGGCCTTGGAGTTATACGCCAAGGGGGAACCCGTAGATCCTCTCACTGTCTCCGAGCGCCTGAGATCCCATGGATTGCTGGAAAGGGCCGGTGACCGTCCATACATAATACAACTGGCCTCCTCGGTGCCCACCCCCGCAAACGCACGTCACTATGCCGAGATCGTGGCCAAACTCGCCACCTACCGCAGGCTTATCGAGGCTGCGGCCAAGGTGATGCAGCGAGGCTTCGAGGCCCCTGAGGACATCAATGCCGCCCTGGATGAGGCGGAAGACCTCATATACTCCGTGGCCCAAAGAAAAAGGCGGGAAAGGGTAAGGCCTATAAACGAGCTCATGGAAAGGACTTTCGAGGAGCTGGAGAGAATCGCCACGGGTCAGGCCGATACCGGCCTCAAGACCGGTTTCGTGGACCTGGACAGGCTCATCGTGGGGATGCAGCCCTCGGATCTTATAGTGATCGCCGCCCGCCCTTCCATGGGAAAAACCTCCCTTGCCCTTAACATCGCCGACCATGTGGCGGTGGAAGAGGGGGTGCCGGTGGCCATCTTTAGCCTTGAAATGAGCGCCCAAGAGGTCACCAAGCGCCTGCTTTGCTCGAGAGCGAGGATAAACGGTCAACGCCTGAAAACCGGGGACTTGGATGACGAGGCTTGGCAAAGGCTCTCGGAGGCGGCTGGGGAACTCACCTCGGCCCGCATTTTCATCGACGACACCGCTGACATGGGGATCATGGAGTTGCGCTCCAAGGTGAGGAGACTAAAAGCACTCCACGATATAGGGCTGGTCATCGTCGATTACCTGCAGTTGATGCGTTCGGATCGCCGCTTGGAGACCAGGGCCCAAGAAATCGCTGCCATATCTCGAGGGCTGAAGATTCTGGGCAGGGACTTCGAAATTCCGGTGATAGCCGTCTCCCAGCTGACCCGAGATCCGGAGAGGCACAACCGAAAGCCCATCCTATCCGACCTACGGGAGTCCGGGGCCATCGAACAGGATGCCGACATGATTATCTTCATTCACCGTGAAAGCGCCTATAACCGGGGTGATGAGGAGAACAAGGGGAAGGCTGACATAATAGTGGCAAAAAACCGCAACGGCCCCACCGACAGCATCACCCTTTCTTTCCAAGACCAATACGCCCGTTTTTTCAACATGTCCACCAGAAGGGCCTAATGCACAGCGCGCGATAAAAACTGCATAGGGTATGATCTTGGGAAGCTTTCATGACAGCTTCAGCGAGCAACAACATGAGCGTTGCCTAACCCGTCCCGACTACCTATGATTAGAGGTGCCTTGCCGTAAAAAGGAAGAGGGGAGGCAAAAGCGAAGTGGTCAAGGGTTATCTGGGAGTCGATGTAGGGTCAGTCAGCACCAATCTCGTCTTCTTGGACGAGTCCGGGGAGGTCCTTGCCTCCGTTTACCGGCGAACCCGAGGGCAGCCCATCCGCGCCGTCCAGGAAGGCCTCAAGGAGCTGGGAAGCCAGTTGCCTTCCCGGGTGGAAGTTCTCGGTGCCGGCACCACTGGCAGCGCGCGGCACCTCAGCGGCGTCATAGTGGGGGCAGATATAGTGAAGAACGAGATCACTGCCCACGCTGTGGCCGCCATGCACGTGGTCCCCGAAGTCAGAACGGTGCTGGAGATTGGAGGTCAAGACTCCAAAATAATAATCATACGGGACGGCATAGTAGTGGATTTCGCGATGAACACCGTGTGCGCGGCGGGCACCGGCTCTTTTCTCGATCATCAGGCGGCGCGCCTCAACATTCCCATTGAGGAGTTTGGCACCTATGCCTTGAGGGCGGAGACGGGGGTACAGATTGCAGGCCGGTGCTCAGTGTTCGCCGAGTCCGACATGATCCACAAGCAACAAGTGGGGCATCCCATAGAGAACATAATTTACGGGCTATGCGAGGCCCTGGTCCGCAATTACCTCAACAACCTGGCCAAGGGCAAAAGGATAGAGCCGCCCGTGGTGTTCCAGGGCGGTGTTGCGGCCAACGTGGGAATGAAGAAAGCGTTCGAAGAAGCCCTGGGCCTTGAGGTGTTGGTGCCCCCTCATTTCAACGTCATGGGCGCTATCGGCGCAGCCCTTCTGGCTCGAGAGCTTCGCCCCTCCAGATCCCAGTTCAAGGGGTTTCAGGTGACCGAGCTGGAATATCGAACTTCCAGCTTCCATTGCAAGGGCTGCTCCAACAACTGCGAGATAGTGAAGATAATGGTGGAGGGCGAGGTCCTAGCCCGTTGGGGCGGCAGGTGTGGCAAGTGGGAGCTGGAACTCCCTACCCCCACTTCCGCAAGTATCTCCCCCTGAACAAAACGCGTGCCCGCAAACCCGCGCTGAACGTCCCTTGACGAACCCGATGCCGCTGCCAAGCAGGGTCCTCCGCCACGTGGACGGCACCTCATCCCTCCCTCAACACAATCCGGTGATCCATCAGCTGAACCTCGCCCACCTTGGCCGATATAATTCTCTGTTCCCCGAACACATCGACAAGAAGGAGCTTGTCTCCCTCTCTTCTGAGCTCCACCACGTCCTCCATGACCTTTTCCAGATCCTTTCCTTTGCTCACGAAAACTGTGGCCTCACACATCCTTTCCCGCCTCCTTCTCATAAATCTCCATAACCATCTCCACCGCCTGTTCTATCAGCCGAGGAAGTGGTGTATCGGTGGTTCCCAAAATGTCCAGGCGGGGATAGGTGAGAGGAAGCAATATCTTCCTTCCTGGCGCCATGGCCACCGCGGTGGCCATGGCAGGGGTCAGCTCCCCCATCATGGAGTTGGGAATCACTATGGAGAGACTCCCCATGATGACATCCGCTTCGTTGATGCAAACTTTGACCGCGTTTTCGCCGGTGGCTCCCCGGTTAGCCCTGGCCTTCATCATGTTGCCAGTGGCGATGGCGTTGGACCCCAAAGCTATTATTTCCACATCCTCTGGCAATTTTTTTCTTAACTCGAGGATGATGTGCTGACCTATCGAGCCGCCCATGCCGTCTATCACCGCGATCTTCATGGTTGGCCTCCCTTAAACCAGCCGGCTTCCCCGCTTGGCCTCTGAGCCTCGTGGTTGCAACACCTCTTCAAGCCCCTATAACCATTCGCGGAACTCCTCCTCTAAAGCGCTCTTGGGCCTGGCGCCCACTATCCTCTTCACGGCCTCTCCCTTCTCGAAGAGTACGAGAGTGGGAATGGACTGGATCTCGTATTTGCGGGCCAAATCCATGTTCTCATCCACGTTAATCTTGCACACCTTGATCTTTCCCGCCCATTCCTGGGAAACCTCCTCCAGAACGGGCGCCATCATGCGGCAGGGATTGCACCATGGAGCCCAAAAATCCACCAATACTGGTCCTTCTTCCTCAAGAACCTCGCGGACGAAATTCTCACCATTTAGCTCCAACACATTACCGGCCATCTTTCACCTCCTAAAGTCGCTTTTTCTATTTACCTCATGGGCTTGGTTTCTTACCTGCGCATCGTTCGACCTTGGAACCTTCTCTCCAGCGACTTCCGGAGCGTCCAAGCAGGGCGGCGTCATCTCATCGATAAGCGATGCCTTTGAGCTCCTCCACGTAATACTGGGCATTGAGCGCGGCACGCACACCGTCCCCCACCGCGCCCGCCACCTGCCATACGCTCCCCTTCCTCACATCACCTGCCGCAAAGACCCCTCTCACGTTGGTCATCAGCTGCTCGTCGGTGACGATAAATCCCCTCTCGTCCAATTCAAGAAAACCCCTAACCGCCTCCGTGTTAGGGATATTGCCCACGTAAAGAAAAACCCCCTGAACCGGTATCTCCTCTAACTCTTCGGACTCAGTGGAGGCAAGGACCAAGGAATGCACCCTTTTCCCGTCTCCCCTTATTTCCTTGACCACCCTATTCCAGCGGATCTCCACTTTAGGGTTCCGAAGTACCCTTTCCTGAAGTATGCGACTCGCCCTGAGGCGATCCCGGCGGTGAACTATGACCACCCGACTCGCGAAACGAGTGAGGAACAGGGCTTCCTCAACCGCGCTGTTACCACCCCCCACCACCGCCACCACTGCATCCCGGAAAAAGGCCCCGTCGCAGGTGGCGCAATAGGAAACGCCTCTTCCGTGATATTCCTTCTCCCCAGGTACACCCAACTGGGCGGGCCTCATGCCCATGGCCAAGATGACCGCTCGAGCTGCCTCCTCGCCTTCTTCTCCCATCACTACCAGCAGGTCATCTTCACGCCGCATGCTTCTCATGGGACAAAAGGGCTTTATCGCGAGGCCAAACTCTTCCGCCTGCTGGCGCATCCTTTCCGCCAACTCGATTCCTGGAATTCCGCCGGGAAAACCGGGGTAGTTCTCGATCCTTTCGGTGAGAGCCGGAGCACCTCCCGGCATATCTTTCTCCCAAAGAACCACGTCCATGCGAGCTCTTGCCAAATAGAGTCCCGCGGTGAGCCCAGCCGGCCCCCCACCCACGATGATAACGTCATGCACCTTTTGCGCTTTGCTGGTGATTTCTCCCCCTGCATCCCGCATCTCCCACCACCCCGACGACACTTTTCCTATCTCGCCTCCTCGCGTTTCCAAGGTTCAGTCCACCATTATACTTGCCTTTCCGTCGAACCCCGCCGATCAGCATCATCATGAGCCTGCGCCTTCAGGGTTCAGCCACCGACACCCAATGGGAGAAGGGATGCCACCGCCTCCTCCAGATGCCTGAGTGTCCTGCACTCCTTCACCTCGCGACAAAAGGGGGCGTATGCACCCATCATGCTGTCACCCGTGTCCCAAAAGGATCGGTTCTCGGGGTTCAACCAAATTATGCCCCTGCATCTCTCGGCCATCTTTTCCAACGCCCAAGCAGAGGGGTCGTTATAATTGCAACGTGCGTCGCCTATAACTATGATGAATGACCTGTAACCCACATCCTGAAGGTATTCGCGGCAGAACTGGCGGAAAACCGAACCGAAATCGCTTCTCGAATAATACCTAATACCAGCCTCGCTCAAGGCTGACCTGACTCCCTCCTCCACGTCCCGCTCTCGGAAAAATTCAGTTACTTCGCCCAATTCATCCACAAAGACAAAGGAGCGGACCCGCTGAACACAATCCTGGAGGGAGTGAACGAACATGAGCATGAAATGGGAAACTCTGGCAACAGAAGAGGAAACGTCACAGAGGACAAATATCTCGGGCCTTTCAACTCTTTTCTTCCTGTGAATCACCTTGAAGGGGATGCCTTCGTAGGCCATGTTTCGCCTTAAAGTCCCTTTGGCGTCCAGCCTACCCTCACCAGCGAACTTCATCCTGGTTTTGAGCCTAGATCTCAGCCTTTCCGCTAACATCCTGGCTATCTTCTTAGCTTGCCATAATTCAGTATCATCAAGTGCGCTCAAGGGCTTGTCCAAAAGTCGGTCCTCAAGGCCTCTTCGGACATACTCATCCACGTTCCTTCGCCTTTCCCTTTCCAATAAGGCCTTTATCTCCTCGAAAATGAATTGCTTCCTTTCATGATAAAGTTGATCGAACGCCTCGATTTCCCCCTCAGGCCACCCTTTTTCGAACAGCCAACCCAGAAACCTCTCGAACTGCGCATCGGCGGTTTCCCAATCCAACTTGTTAAAGGCTCTTTTCGCATACATGCCCACCTGCAGGCCGCTCAACAACCCGTCAAGCTGCATACTCTCCACTAATTCCCTGGTAATATTTACTATCTCTCCGAAAGAGCTCGATAAAGTCAGTGATAGGAGTGGATGTATTCCGCCTTCGGAAGAAGAAAACTTCTCTATTGCACGTTCCCAGGCAGCTTCTTGCCCAGTGCGAGATAGACAACGAGAAGGCAGCCTGCCCTCGAAGTATTCCTTGAATAGCTCATCAAAGTCGATCGAGTGTCTCGGATCCTTGATTAGGGAGCATGAAAGCGCTGCCCTGAATT